>JBKPOO010000068.1:0-3036 GCA_046733175.1 Pseudomonadota bacterium | reverse complement strand
GGCCAATATTCGCCGACCAGCCGCGTCGGCACGCGCAGCCCGTCGACGCCGTTCGGCTCGGTCGACCGGCCAGTGACCCCGTGCATGTTCGCCTTGGGATCGGGGGCGCGGTTCGTCGCCCGCGGCATCGACGTTCACAAGAATTTGCCCGACGTGCTCAAGGCCGCGCACGCCCACAGGGGCGCGAGCTTCGTCGAAATCTACCAGAATTGCGTGGTCTACAACGACGACGTGTTCGCGAGCTTCACCAGCCGCGAAATCGCCGCCGACAAGCAACTTTGGCTGGCGCCCGGCGAGAAGATGCTGTTCGCGAACGGCGCCAAGGGCCTGGCGCTCGACATGGAGCGGCACGCGCTGAAGGTCGTCGAGGGCGACGATCCGGCGGTGCTGGTTCACGACCCCAAGAACAAGGGCGTTGCGGCGATGCTGATCGAGATGCCCGACAGTTTCCCCGTCGCACTAGGGGTCATCTACGAGGATCCCGCGCCGACCTTCGAAGCCGCGGTGCTCGAGCAGAACAAGGCCGCCGCGTCCGGCAAGGTCGCCGATCTCCAGGCGCTCGTTTCCAAGGGGCAGACCTGGCAGGTCGAAAAGGAGCCGCGCGCGGAGTGAGCGAGAATCATCCTCCCCGGCATTTGCCGGGGAGGGGGACCGTCGAAGGCGGTGGAGGGGCGGTTCTGGTAAGGACCCCACCACCAGCTTCGCTGGTCCTCCTCCCCACGAAATCGCGGGGAGGATGAGACTTGGACAACCTCACCCACTCATTGGTCGGGGCGCTGCTCGGGCGCATGGGGCTGAAGCGCCTCACGCCTTACGCCATGCCGGCGCTGATCGTCGCGGCGAACCTGCCGGACATCGACAGTTTCGTCGCTCGGCCGCTGGGAATAGAGCCGATCGCCGAGCACCGCGGCTTCACTCACGGCATCGGCGGCCTCGTCACCATGCCTTTTTTGGCTGCTGCAATCATTTTATTATGGCAAAAGTTCAAGCCTAGCAAGGAAGGGCCGATCCGGCTTCGCGGGCTGCTCGTCTGCTGCTTCCTCGCAACCCTGAGTCACCCCATCCTCGATTTCCTGACCTCCTACGGGACGCGGCTGCTCGAGCCGCTTTCGCACCGCTGGTTCTACGGCGACACCTTGTTCATCGTAGACCCGTGGATCTGGATCATGCTCATCCTCGGGCTTGAGCTGTCCTGGCGCGCGGAGCTGCTGGGGCGCAACTGGACCGCTCCGGCGATCTGGGCTTTCGCGGCAATGCTCGGCTACGTCGGTCTCAACCTTGCGATCTCCGCACGTGCCGTTGCCCTGACCCGGCCGCTGGTCGAGCGTGTCACGACTCCGCGGACCATTGAAGCGGGCGAGGTCCCGCTGACCTTCTGGAAGCGCAAGATGATCTGGCGCGGCGACGGGGTCGGCGGCGTGGGCACTTACGATCCGCTGGCGGGGCTCAACAGCGCCTGGCTCGATCCCAAGATCGTCCCGCTCAACATGGACGACCCGCGCCTCGCGGCGGCGGCAAAGCGCGACAAGCGCGTGCGCGCTTTCCTGTTCTGGTCGCGCATGCCGATGGTCTATCAAGAGAAGGGCCACGCTTATCTCACCGACCAGCGCTTCTTCGAATCCGGGCGCGCCTCGAATTCGACCTTTCTCATCCGGCTCGACGATCGGTAAATTCTATTTCCGCACTGGAATCTTTAGTTCGATGCTTACCCAGATCGTTACTGTGCCAGAATAAGAACGAGATAGCGCGGCGTCCGCCGATCGACTGACAAGCGAGCCTCTCTCGCCTTCAGTCGGACAGGAGCCCTCCGTGCTATACAAATTCGGCCGCCCATTAGCTGGCGCTTCGGTACTCGCCCTCATAGCCGCGACGCGGCCAACGCCTGCCTACGCACAAACGACCCCCTGGCCGCAAACCCCGCCCGCCCAGGTCTGCGGCGACGCAAGCTTGCTGACGGGACCGGGCGCGCCCCCCGCCGGCGCAGTGACGGTTCCGGCAGGCGATAATTCGTCCTTCGACTTCAACCGGCCGGGCGCGACCTTCTGGTTCGCGCCGGGCGTCCACACGCTTGGGACTTCGATCTACGGCCAGATCGTCGCTCGCGACAACGTCAGCTTCATCGGCGGTCCGGGCGCCGTCATCGATGGGCAGAACCGCAATCTCTATGCCTTCACCAACGACGTTTCTGGAGTCACGATCAAATATCTGACGATCCAGAATTTCGGGCGGGGCGCCGACAACAACAACGAAGGCGTCGTCAATCACGACTCCGGAAGCAATTGGACGATCGAGAACAACACCATCATCCACAATGACGGTGCCGGCGTCTTTTTGGGGTCCGGTAATTCGGTTCGGTTCAACTGCCTGAAGGAAAACGGCCAATATGGCTTCAGCATGTACCGGCCGCAGGTCGAGGGCGAATCCGCGATCACGAATATCGTTCTCGATCATAACGAAATCACCGGCAACAATACGGACGATTGGGAGCGGCGGATTTCCGGCTGCGGCTGCACCGGAGCGGGCAAATTCTGGGATGTTCGAGGCGCTCAGGTCACGAACAACTGGATCTACAACAATCGCGGCCCGGGCTTGTGGGCTGACACCAACAACATCGACTTTCTGATCGAAGGCAATTTCATCGACAGCAATGACGGTGAAGGCCTCTTCTACGAGATCAGCTACAACGCCACGGTTCGGAACAACCTGTTCCGCCGCAACGCCTGGGTGAAGGGCCATGAGGACCAAGGCTCACCGGCTCCGGGGATCTACATTTCGGAGTCGGGCGGAGACGCTCGGCTTCCCTCGACCATCAGCGGATCGAGCGGACTGCGGATCTACAACAATCTTTTCGAGAATAATTTTTCCGGCGTGTCGATCTACGAAAACGCGAACCGGTTCTGCAACTCGAACGGCAATAGCAGCACGAGCTATTGCACGCCGTTCGTCTCCCCGACGATCATTCCGGAGCCCTATGATTACAATTATCCGAACCCCATCAACGCGACCCACCCCTGCTATACGGACATCGCGCAGGAG
>JBKPOO010000067.1:0-2733 GCA_046733175.1 Pseudomonadota bacterium | reverse complement strand
TCGATCAACACCGCCGTGCGCCGCTCCGACATCGAGCCGACTTCGCACAGAGCCATGGCGATCGTGTCGGACGCGAAGGCGACCGGCTGGGCATGGAAATTGCCGCCGGAAATTGCGCCATCTTCATCAGGGAAGACGATGGGATTGTCGGTCACGGCCCCGGCCTCGATCGTCAGCGTTCGGGCAGCGTTGGTCAGCAGGTCCAGCGCCGCCCCCATCACCTGCGGCTGGCAGCGGAAGCTATACGGGTCCTGGACCTTGGCGCATTGCGCGTGGCTCATATTGATCTCGCTGCCATCGAGGAGGGCGCGGATGGCCGCGGCGACCGCGATCTGACCGGGCTGGCCCCGAAGCTGCGAGATTCGTGGATCGAACGGTTTCGCGCTGCCTTTGAGGGCGTCGACCGACAGCGCTCCCGCCGCGATCGCCGCGGCGAAGACACGCTCGCCTACGAACAAAGCGTCGAGCGCGATCGCGGTCGAGGCCTGCGTTCCGTTGATGAGCGCCAGGCCTTCCTTTGGTCCGAGCTCCAGGGGCCGCATCCCCAGCTTTTGGAGGGCCGTCCCGGCCGGCACCACCTGACCAGCAACGTCGAAGCTGCCGTGCCCCATCAGCGCCGCGATCAAATGCGCTAGCGGCGCGAGGTCTCCCGAGGCTCCGACGCTGCCCTGCGCGGGGATCAGCGGGATCGCCTCATGGTCGAGCAACGCTTGAAGGGCGTCGATCACTTCGCGTCGAACACCCGAATGGCCGCGGCCAAGCCCCAGCAACTTGAGGATGATCATAAGCCGAGTGACATGGCGCGGCAGCGGATCGCCGAGGCCCGCGCTATGCGACAGGATCAAATTGGTCTGGAGCTCGGCGAGGCGGTCGTCGGGGATGCGAGTGTTGGCGAGGAGTCCGAAGCCGGTGTTGACGCCGTAGACGGTCTCGCCGCCCGCGACGATGCGCTCGACCGAGGCGGCGGCTTGGGCGACGCGCTGCATGGACGCGTCGTCGAGCGAGGCGGGAACGCCCTGCCAGAGCCGGCGCAAGGTCGCGAGGTCGATGGCCGTCGGATCGAGCTTCATGCGCCCACCATCGGCAAATCAAGCCCCTGCTCGCGAGCGCAGTCGACCGCGATCTCATAACCGGCGTCGGCATGACGCATGACGCCCGTGCCGGGGTCGTTCCACAGCACTCGCTCGAGCCGGCGAGCGGCATCGTCGGTGCCGTCGGCGACGATCACCATTCCGGCATGTTGCGAATAACCCATTCCGACCCCGCCGCCGTGGTGCAGCGAGACCCAGGTCGCGCCGGACGCGGTGTTGAGCAAGGCGTTCAGCAGCGGCCAATCGCTGACCACGTCACTGCCGTCCTTCATGCTCTCGGTCTCGCGGTTGGGCGAGGCGACGCTGCCGCTGTCGAGATGGTCGCGGCCGATGACGATCGGTGCTGAGACTTCGCCGTTCTTGACCATCTCGTTGAACGCGAGGCCGAGCCGGTGACGCTGCCCCAGGCCGACCCAGCAGATACGCGCCGGAAGGCCCTGGAAGGCGATCCGCTCGCGCGCCATGTCCAGCCAGCGGTGAAGGTGAGGATCGTCCGGGATCAGCTCTTTGACGCGCTGGTCGGTGCGATAGATGTCTTCGGGATCGCCCGACAAAGCCGCCCAGCGGAACGGACCGATCCCGCGGCAGAAGAGCGGTCGGACATAGGCCGGAACGAAGCCCGGGAAATCGAAGGCGTGGGCGACGCCCATGTCCTTCGCTTCCTGGCGGATGTTGTTGCCGTAATCGAAGGTCGGAACGCCCATCTCGCGAAAGGCGAGCATCGCTTCGACATGTTTCGCCATGGATTCGCGCGCAGCGGCGGCTACGGCAGCGGGATCGCGTTCGCGCATGTCCTGCCATTTGGCGATCGACCAGCCCGCCGGGCAATAGCCGTTCGCCGGGTCGTGCGCGCTGGTCTGGTCCGTGAGCGCATCGGGCCTGATGCCGCGCTTCAGCATTTCGGGGAGAATCTCGGCGGCATTGCCGAGCAGGCCGACTGAGATGGGCTCTTCCGCGGCGTGGATGATTCCCAGCGCCTCGTCGATGCTGGTCGCGCGCCGGTCCAGGTAGCGCGTCTCGAGCCGTTTCTCGATGCGGCTTTCCTGAACTTCGATCGCGATGCAGTGGGCGCCTGCCATCACCGCCGCGAGCGGCTGAGCGCCGCCCATTCCGCCGAGGCCCGCGGTCAGGATCCAGCGATTCTTGAGGTCGCCGCCATAATGCTGGCGGCCCATCTCCGCGAAAGTCTCGTAGGTGCCTTGGACGATGCCCTGAGTGCCGATGTAGATCCAGCTTCCGGCCGTCATCTGGCCGTACATCATGAGGCCCTTGCGATCGAGATCGTTGAACACTTCCCAATTCGCCCATTTGGGCACGAGGTTGGAGTTCGCGATGAGGACGCGCGGCGCGTCCTTGTGGGTGCGGAACACGGCGACCGGCTTGCCCGACTGGACGAGCAGGGTCTGGTCTTCCTCCAGCCGCTCCAAGGTTTCGACGATCGCGTCGAAACATTCCCAGTTGCGCGCGGCTCGGCCGATGCCGCCGTAGACGACGAGGTTCTGCGGGTCCTCGGCGACCTCGTCGTCCAGATTGTTCATGAGCATCCGGACCGCCGCTTCGGTCGTCCAGTGCTTCGCCCTTATCTCGCTCCCCCGGCGAGCGCGGATGTGGCGGCTGTTGTCGCGTCTGTCGCTCATTACGC
>JBKPOO010000066.1:0-6245 GCA_046733175.1 Pseudomonadota bacterium | reverse complement strand
CTCCGACGTTGAGACCCTGGAGCGCATCGAGCTAATCCGCGAGCTCCGGCTCGGAGTCTATGACGTGCTCGTCGGAATCAACTTGCTGCGCGAGGGCCTCGACATTCCCGAATGCGGGCTGGTCGCGATCCTCGATGCGGACAAGGAAGGGTTCCTTCGGTCGGAAACCTCGCTGATCCAGACGATCGGCCGGGCGGCCCGCAACGTCGAGGGCAGGGTCATCCTCTACGCCGACACTGTTACCGGCTCGATCGAGCGCGCGCTCGCCGAGACCAACCGCCGGCGCGAGAAGCAGCTCGAATATAACGCCGAGCACGGGATCACGCCCGAAAGCATCAAGCGCCAGATCCATGACCTGCTCGCCGACGTCACCCAGCGCGACGGCGTGGTCGTCGACACCGGCGACGAGGAGCGGCCGCACCTCGTCGGCCACAACCTCAAGGCCTACATCGGCGACCTTGAGGAACGGATGCGCAAGGCCGCCGCGGACCTCGAGTTCGAGGAGGCGGCACGGCTTCGCGACGAGATCCGACGGCTCGAGGAGGACGACCTCGGGATCCCGCACGACCAGCGGGTCGCGCCGCGCCAGCTCGGCCATTCGACCGAGGGCAAGCCCGGTACTCGCAAGGGACGATTCGGAAAGCAGAGCCGGACTCGGTTCGGCGGCCGGCGAGCCTAATTTCGCGAAAGCGAACGCCCAGGTTCGACGGCATTAAGAGACAATGATGCTATTCGCTGTTGGCCTCGTCGTCGGAGCGGCGGCTGTGGCCGCCGCCGGCTGGACGTTGAAGGTCATGAGCCGTTCGTCTCGGCCTCGCCGGGTCGAATTGCCAAGTCCCGATAACGACTGGGAGAACGAGCAATACGCGGAATATGAAAAAGGCGGAAAGCTTAGGGGGCAAGATGTGTCGCCGCAGGATATCCCCAGCGCCTAGGGACATTCGACGCACGCCGAGCGTTTCACTCGCCCATGCCGTCGACCGTCATCCGCCGCTTCGCTTATGACCCGGACAGGCTCGAGCTCTGGGTCGAGTTCGTTAGCGGGCGGCGCTACGTTTATGAACGCGTACCGGAAAGCGTAGCCAATACGTTTCGTTCGGCCTTCGCGAGGGGCGTCTATTTCAACAGCCGGATTCGCGACCGCTTCCAGTTCCGCGAAGTCCCGCATCACGAAGAAGCAACCGAATCTTAAAGCCGCGGCGCGACAAGGCGCGCCATGATCCCGATGAAGACCAGCTCGATCTTCAAGAGCCGGTGGATGGCGCTCCTCTGGGCCGCCGGAATCCTCTGGGTTGCATGGGACGTCGCCGGCTCGGCTCCGCAAGAGACCAACAATGCGGCCAATGCCGAGCAGCCGACGGATGTGACCGGAGCGCCGATTACGCCCGATGACGAAAACAAGTTCGAGCAGGCGATGAACGGGCTTTAGGGCTTCTTCCATTCCACCCGTTCGATGTGCCAGCGCCGTTGCTCGTCGGTGGACCCAGGCACGTCATTGACCCGTCTCAGCACCACATCGGCAGGCCTGCGAAAGCCATCGCCGTAAAACACTACGGGGATGGTCGTGTAGATCGATCCCGCGGCGCCCTCAGTTTCGCCAAGATCGCCGATTTCCAAATGGGCTTTCGGGCGAAGCTGATTCCCGAAGTTGGCCGCGGCCGAGCTGTCGGACCAAAGCTTGCCAGCCTCAGCCCAACGGCCTTGCTCGATCAGGGCGCCATAGTGCTGGACGACCTGACCCGCGCCCTCCACGCCCTTGGGATCGATCGGAGCTTTGGGCTCCGGCAACGGCTGGGGCTTCGCGGCCACCGTCTCATTAGCCTCGGGAATTGCCTGCGTGGGGGCAGGGCTGGCGGGTTGGACCGCATTTTGGACGGGCTGTTGCGCGTTCGGTTCGCAGCCGGCCACCGCCAAAATCGCGGCGCACAATGCAATCTTGCTCGATTTCATAGGCTTATATCCTCGCGGAACCCGGCTCGCGGCAGTTCGTTCGTTTCGCCTGTAGAACAGGGAAAACAAGGGAGAGTTTCCAATGGCCGATGATCGCGACGATACCGAGCGCGAACGGACGACCATCGTAGAGACCGGTGGAGGCGGAGGCGGTGGCGTTCTTGCCGTCGTGCTTCTGATCATTGTCGTTCTGGTGCTTCTGTTCATGTTCCGCCACCAGCTCGGCATCGGCGGGGGAACGAACGTCAACGTTCCCGACAAGATCGACGTAAACGTTAACCAGCACTGATCCGGAGGGGGTCAGAGCGGGCGGGTTGCGAGTCCCCGTCTGCACCGGGCGCGGTTCGATCAGAGCCGCGCCCGTTTGATTTGGCGCTCGTCTAGACCCTGAGGCGCTGAGGCTTTAACCGGCCCGAATGACGACTGGCTACATGACCGGTTTCGGCGGCCACTTCGAAAGCGAAGCGGTCGAAGGCGCGCTTCCCAAAGGACGAAACTCGCCGCAGCGTCCGGCCTTCGGGCTCTACACGGAGCAGCTTTCGGGCAGCTCCTTCACCTCGCCCAGGCACGAGAATCGGCGCAGCTGGCTGTACCGCATGCGGCCGACCGCCGACCATCGTCCGTTCGAACGATACGATGGCGCGGAGCGGTTCGGAACAAGCCCATCAATGGAGCCTCTCGCGCCGAACCGTCTGCGGTGGGATCCGCCGGAACTGCCCGAGGGCACCGATTTCGTGGATGGCCTCGCGACCATGCTTCACGCGCGGACGCCGGAGGATCTCGAAGGCGTCGCGGTGCATGTCTACCGGGCGACCAAGACCATGGATTCGCGCGTCTTCGCCGATGCCGACGGCGAGCTGGTGATCATCCCGCAGCAAGGGGCTATCGACATCCAGAGTGAGCTTGGACGCATGGACGTAGCGCCAGGCTCGATCGCGATTGTCCCGCGCGGGATGAAGTTCCGAGTCCAACCCCTTGACGGCGAAGCCCGCGGCTATGTCGCGGAAAACTACGGCGCCCCGTTCCGCCTTCCCGAGCTTGGGCCGATCGGAGCCAACGGGCTTGCCAACCCCCGCGATTTCGAAACCCCTGTGGCCTGGTTCGAAGATCGGGACGAGCCGACGCAGCTGATTCAGAAGAGCCTCGGCCATCTGTGGATCACCACGCTCGATCATTCGCCGCTCGACGTCGTCGCATGGCACGGCAACTACGCGCCCTGCCGTTACGATCTCTCGCGCTTCAACGTCATCGGAACGATCAGCTTCGACCATCCCGATCCGTCGATCTTCACGGTGCTGACGAGCCCGAGTAACGTGCCGGGCCGGGCCAACGCCGATTTCGTCATCTTCCCGCCGCGCTGGATGGTCGCCGAGGATACGTTCCGACCGCCCTGGTTCCACCGCAACGTGATGAGCGAGGCGATGGGCCTGATCCACGGAGCCTATGACGCGAAGGCGGAAGGCTTCGCTCCGGGCGGGCTTTCGCTCCACAATCTCATGAGCGGTCACGGGCCCGACGTCGAAAGCTGGCGCAAAGCGAGCGGGGCCGAGCTCCAACCGGCCAAAATTGAAGGCACGATGGCGTTCATGGTCGAAACCTGCTGGCCCTATCGGCCGACCGCCTGGGCGCTGAAGTCGGCGCAGCCGGATTATGACGAGGCCTGGGCCGGATTTCCCAAGGCGAAGCTGCCGTGACCAGCTGGATCGAAAGTGCGGAAGGCAGCGACTTTCCGATCCAGAATCTTCCGCTCGGGATCTTCTCGGTGGGGCAGCGGCGCAGGCGAGCCGGAGTCGCGATCGGCGATTTCGTGCTCGACCTCGTCGGCATCGCCGATCTCCTCGATGAAGATTGGCGAGCCGACCTTTCCCAGCCCGTGTTGAACGGTTGGCTCGCTCGCGGACCCGCGCCTCAAAGCCAGCTTCGAGAGCGCGTCCAGGAGCTTCTTTCAGACGACCGTTATCGAGACGATGTCGAACCGCAGCTGATCGGGCAGACCGAAGCCCGGATGCACGTGCCGTGCCTCGTTGGCGATTACACCGATTTCTACGTCGGCATTCATCATGCGACCAATGTAGGCAAGCTGTTCCGTCCCGACGATCCGCTGCTGCCGAACTACAAATATGTGCCGATCGGCTATCACGGCCGGGCGAGCTCCGTGCGCGCGTCGGGCGAGCCGGTGATTCGTCCCAGTGGCCAGCGCAAGGCGCCCGATGCCCCGGCGCCCGAATACGGTCCATGCCGGCGCCTCGACTATGAATTGGAGCTTGGCATCTGGGTCGGCCGGGGCAACGATTTGGGATCGCCGATCCCCGTCGGCGAGGCGGCGGAGCATATTGCCGGATATTGCCTGCTCAACGACTGGTCGGCGCGCGATATCCAGGCGTGGGAATATCAGCCGCTGGGGCCGTTCCTCGCGAAGAATTTCCTGACGAGCGTCAGCCCGTGGATCGTGTCGCCAGAGGCGCTCGCTCCATTCCGCACGGCGATGCCACGGCGTCCCGCAGGCGACCCCGCGCCGCTTCCCTACCTCGACGATGCGGATGATCGCGCGTCGGGCGGACTTTGCATCCAGCTCGAAGTCACCTTGACGACCGACAAGATGCGGGCCGAAGGACTTGCGCCCCATATCCTCTCCAAAGGCTCAGCGGACGCAGCGATGTATTGGAGCGCGGCGCAGATCGTCGCCCATCACAGCTCGAATGGTTGCAACCTCCAGCCCGGCGACCTGATCGGGACGGGCACACTGTCGACAGACGGACCGACGGGGCTTGGATCGCTCATGGAGATCAGCCAGGGCGGGAAGGCGCCGATCGAACTGCCGAGCGGCGAGGACCGTAGTTTCCTCGAAGATGGCGACGAGGTGACCTTGAAGGCGTGGTGCGAGGGCGCCAAGGAAAATCGGGGCGCGGTTCGGATCGGCTTCGGCGAATGCGTCGGCCGAGTGGTCGCGTCGAGCTAGAGAAGCGATCGCTTAGCGCTCATTGTCCCAGATCATGTGGATGATCCGCCAGCCGAGCTCGGGATGGCGAAACAGCTGGATCGAGTTGATCCCGCGCCGCTCGGGCGGGTTCTCATCGGGGAAGCGCCGAGCTTCATAGCCGCTCCACACGTGCGCGATGTTGCCGAACAGGTCGATACGCCGGCTGGTCTCCACCTCGTAGAAGTCGTTCGCATCGAAGAAGGGCTGGGTATTCGACGAATAGTCATCGAGGCTCATGCTGAGCTTCTGCGGCTGGCCCTGCTCATCGACCCAGGTGCGGACCTGCTTCGCCTCCGGGAGGAAGCAATTGTCCTGCCGCGACCACTCACGCGGTCCCTTCGGTCCGGAGATCATCGCGTACATTTCGTCGATGACTGAGCCGATCTGCTGTTCGTCGATCATGGAGCAGGCTCTCTTGCTTGAGCCTTGTGCTCGCCAGTGCCCCGCACTGGCTGTGCGCAAGGCTGGTGCCGCTTGCGTGACTCGAACACGCGACCCCATCATTACGAATGATGTGCTCTACCAGCTGAGCTAAAGCGGCTTGGCTATTTTGGAGTTGCGGCCCCTAACAGCGGCCCCCGACTTGGGCAAGGCTGCGGCCACGCAAACCACTTATAAGAAATATGCTTAACATTTTTGTAACCGCGATCCGTGCATTTTGCCGCGGATTTGGACTGTGGGGCCCCGAGTGATGGACAGTTACCGCGAGCATCCGATCGACTATGACGCGCCGGCATCGGACGCGCCGCCGGCGGACGACATCGCTGCCGCAATCGGCACGGACGAGCGGCGCATGCATGTCCGCGCCTACAATTATTGGGTCTCGCTGCTGGATGGCCGCGACTTCCCGTCGATCGAGGATTTGGAACCGGGGGAAGTCCTCGACTTCGCGGGAAACAGCGTGCTCCTCGATTTTACCTGCGGCCGCGACAATCCGGCCGTCCCGTACATCGGCGGATCGATCCGCGACGAATGCGGCCTCGACGACAATACGCGCACGATTGCCGACGTTCCGAGCCGCTCGCTCCTGTCGCGCCTCACCGATCACTATTTGCAGATCATCGCGAACCGCGCGCCCATCGGTTTCGAGGCGGAGTTCCTGAACCAGCGCGAAGAGAACATCTGCTATCGCGGCATCCTGATGCCCTTCTCGTCGGACGGCGACACGATCGACTTCATCTACGGAGTGATCAACTGGAAGACCGTGGAGACGATGGCGGCCAACGATTCGGAACCGGCGCCGGCACTGGAAGAGACCGAAGCACCGCAAGAGCCCGACATCGAGCAAGACGCTGTGGTCGAGGAAGAGGCTACG
>JBKPOO010000065.1:0-7951 GCA_046733175.1 Pseudomonadota bacterium | reverse complement strand
AGGCCGTTGCGCCCCTCCATGTTCATCGCGCAGGACCCGCAAATGCCCTCCCGACACGACCGGCGGAAGGTCAGGGTCGGATCGATCTCATTCTTGATCTTGATGAGCGCGTCGAGAACCATCGGCCCGCAATTCTCGAGGTCTATGGTGTAGCGGTCCCACCGCGGATTCGCGCCGCTGTCCGGATCGTAGCGGTAGATTTTGAATGTCTTCAGGCGCTTGCCCTCTTCGGCCTTGTACTGCCGGCCTTTGATGATCTTGCTGTTCTTCGGGAGCGTGAACTCGGCCATGGACGAGCCGCTAGCACGCGCGGGGATCATAAGAAAAGGCCGCCCGGCGAACCGGACGGCCTCTTGAGCCGCGTCAGGCTTGGAGTCAGCGCCGGAGCAGCGCGCTCACGACCTGCTCGATCAGCATCGTCTTGGGGTCGACCCGATAGACGTAGCCGTCGCCGTAATAATAGCGATCGTAGGGATTGAACCCGTACTGCCGCTGAAGGTCGTACGGGATCTGATTGTACGCCCAGCGCGTGCCGTAGCTCCGCGGGAAGCGCTGGCCGACCCGGTAGAGCTTCTTGGCCTGGCCCGGCGGCATGCATCCGTTGTGCTTCTTGGCCAGCCCGGGCGGGCAGCCGCCAACTCCGTAGCCGACGGGCCCGTTAAGCCCGTAGGCGTGTGGATTGCCGTGACCTTGTCCGTGTCCATTGCCTGGCTTGGCGATAGCCGGGCCTGCGAAGGCGAGCGCCGCTGCGCCCGCGAGCGTGAGAATGTGTTTCATGATGCCCTCGAACCTACTGTCCGAAAGGTGAACGTTCGTTGACCGAAATGGTTACCGCGGCCTCAGGCGCGACTTGTCGAGGAACGGAGCCAACTTGAGGCTGTTCGATAGGTGTCAGGCCAACCAAAGGAGAAGCATCATGCTTGGAAAAGCCGACGCAACGCCGATGATCGCGGTCAAGGACATCGATCGGGCTCGCCAGTTCTACGAGGATAAGCTGGGGCTCAAGACGAGGGACGAATGGGGCGGAGAAGGCGTGACGCTGGAGAGCGGCGATACGCTGATCAACGTCTACCGTTCCGAGTTCGCCGGAACCAACAAGGCGACTTCACTCACTTTCCAGGTCGATGATGTCGAAAAGGAGGTCGGCGACCTTAAGGAGAAAGGGATTTTCTTCGAACATTACGACCTTCCGGGCCTGGAGGCTCGGGGCGACCTTTATGTTGGAGAAAAAGGCTTCAAGACCGCCTGGTTCAAGGATCCAGACGGCAACATCCTGAGCCTCGTCGAAGGCGGCGATTAAGTGAAAAAGGGCCGCCGCATCTGCGACGGCCCTTTTTCTTCAATGTCTGACGATCAGCGCGTGAACGCGTCGATCACCCGTGTGATCGCGTAGGTCTTGGGGTCCACGACGTAGATGTAATTATCGCGATAGACGTAGCGGTAATCGGGGTTGAGATCGTACTGCCTGACGTAGGTTCGCGGCAGCATCCGATACGAGGTGTAAGCGTAGCGCGGGCCGAACCGGTAGCCGGTGGTCCACCGGGCGTGACGGCCCCATCCGTAGCTGACGCAATGATGATGGCGCCATTTCTTGCAGACCCGGCCATGATGACGCTCCCGAGCGTCCGCCGAGCTGGACGCGGCGATGCCGGTCAGAGCTACGGCTGCGGCGCCGAAAGCGAGAAATGCCTTTGTCATCCTTGTTCTCCTTTGCTGCGAGGCAAAACGAACCGCTTGCCGGGGCGGTTTCGTCATTCATCCGGGAGCAAGCACATTTTAATGTTCACTTTCTGTTCGGTTGCTCCTTTGGGACCACCTCGCTAATCGGCGGGCGCGCTCTCCAAGCGGCGACTCCCCCAGACCCGCCGCAGCAACAACAGAAAGGTTCAGGCCAGCCCCATGGCTCGGAAGAAAATCGCGCTGATCGGCGCTGGAATGATCGGCGGCACGCTCGCCCACCTCGCGGCGATGCGCGAGCTCGGCGACATCGTCCTCTTCGACATCATGGAGGGTATTCCCGAGGGCAAAGCGCTGGATATTTCCCAGGCGGGGCCGATCGACGATTTCGATGCAACGTTGAAGGGCACGTCGGACTATGCCGACATCGAGGGTGCCGACGTATGCATCGTCACCGCGGGAGTGCCGCGCAAGCCGGGAATGAGCCGCGATGACCTACTCGGCATAAACCTCAAAGTGATGAAGGCGGTGGGCGACGGCATCCGGCAGCATGCCCCGAACGCCTTCGTGATCTGTATCACCAATCCGCTGGACGCGATGGTCTGGGCGCTGCGCGAATTCTCGGGTCTGCCGCGTAACATGGTCGTCGGAATGGCCGGAGTGCTCGACAGCGCGCGCTTCCGCCATTTCCTCGCGGATGAGTTCGGCGTTAGCGTCGAGGACGTTACCGCTTTCGTGCTCGGCGGCCACGGCGATACGATGGTTCCCGTCGTCGGCTATTCGACTGTCGCTGGAATCCCGATCCCCGACCTCGTCAAGATGGGTTGGTCGACGCAGGAGCGGATCGACGAAATCGTGAAACGCACCCGCGGCGGCGGAGGTGAAATCGTCGCTCTTTTGAAGACCGGCTCGGCTTATTACGCGCCGGCGACCAGCGCGATCGCGATGGCCGAGAGCTTTTTGAAGGACAAGAAGCGCGTCCTGCCGTGCGCCGCCCATCTGACGGGCCAATATGGCGTCAACAACCTCTATGTCGGCGTGCCGTGCGTGCTCGGCGCGGGCGGGGTCGAGAAGATCGTCGAGATCGAGCTCGACGCATCGGCCCGCGAGAACTTCAAGGTCAGCGTCGACGCGGTTAAGGAGCTGCTCGTCGCCTGCAAGCAGATCGACTCCAGCCTCGCCGAAGAAGCGGTCGCGTGAGCATTCTCGTAAACCGCAACACCAAGGTCGTCACTCAGGGGATGACCGGCGAGACCGGCACCTTCCACACGCGCCAGGCGCTCGATTACGGAACCCAGATGGTCGGCGGCGTGACGCCCGGTAAGGGCGGAACCGAGCACCTCGGCCTGCCGGTGTTCGACACAGTGGACGAGGCGGTCGTGAAGACCGGCGCCAACGCATCGGTAGTGTATGTGCCGCCGCCCTTCGCCGCGGACTCGATCCTCGAGGCAATCGACGCTGAAGTGCCGCTGATCGTCGCGATCACTGAGGGCGTCCCCGTGCTCGACATGGTCAAGGTCAAACGTGCTTTGTCGGGCTCAAAGTCCCGTCTCATCGGGCCGAACTGCCCGGGCGTGCTCACTCCCGACGAGTGCAAGATCGGGATCATGCCCGCCAACATCTTCAAGAAGGGGAGTGTCGGCATCGTCAGCCGCTCGGGCACATTGACCTATGAAGCCGTGTTCCAGACCACCAACGAAGGCCTTGGCCAATCGACTGCGGTCGGGATCGGCGGCGATCCGGTGAAGGGCACCGAATTCATCGATGTGCTGGAACTGTTTCTCGCCGACGACGAGACCCGGTCGATCATCATGATCGGGGAGATCGGCGGCAGCGCCGAGGAAGATGCCGCGCAATTCCTCACCGACGAGTCGAAGCGCGGGCGCCGCAAGCCCGTGGTCGGCTTCATTGCCGGGCGCACCGCTCCTCCCGGCCGCCGGATGGGCCACGCCGGGGCGATCGTCTCTGGCGGCAAGGGCGACGCGGAGAGCAAGATCGCGGCGATGGAGGCGGCTGGAATCACGGTCAGCCCAAGCCCATCTGAATTGGGCAGGACGCTCAAGGAGTTACTGGTTTCGGCTTAATTGTTCCCCGGCGAAGGCCGGGGCCCAGGAGCCGGAGGCTTCGAAACGCGGGAGAATGAATGAAATCCGGCTTTGTCTACATGATGACGAACCGGAAGAACGGAATAGTCTATACCGGAGTGACCAGCGACCTCATGAAGCGAGTTTGGGAGCACCGCGAGGGTGTGGTTCCCGGTTTCACGAAGAAATACGGCTGCAAGCTACTGGTTTGGTATGAGGCCCATGACGATCTGCAGGAAGCGCGGCGGCGTGAACTACAAATCAAAGAATGGAAGCGAGCCTGGAAGATTAAGCGGATTGAAGAACAGAATCTTGATTGGAATGACCTCTATCTCAGCTTGTTTGCCCCCGGCTTCGCCGGGCCTGGACCCCGGCCTTCGCCGGGGCACGAGGTAGCATGAACGACGCGGTCGGAATCATCGGACGCGAGCAGGGCCCGAGCTGGGAGCGGCCGAATTGGCCGGTGTCCGAGCTCGACGAGCTGAATCTCGGGCTCGATCCGACTCAGGCGACCATCGAGAAGATCAAGTCCGCGGTCTCGGAGAGGGCCGCCGCGACCGGCGCTGCGCCCGCGGACGTCCGCCGCGCCGCCGAGGACAGTATCCGCGCGATGATGCTGATCCGCACCTATCGCGTTCGCGGCCATCTCGCGGCGGACCTCGATCCGCTGGGACTAACGAAGCGCGACGTCCCGGCTGACCTCACGCCGGAATTTCACGGCTTTTCCAATGCCGATCTTGATCGGCCGATTTTCATCTGCGGCGTGTTGGGCTTCGAGACCGCGACGGTTCGCGAAATCGTCCGCGTGCTCCAGGCCAATTACTGCGGCCACATCGGCTTCGAATATATGCACATCAACGAGGTCGAGGAGCGGCGCTTCATCCAGGGGCGGATCGAGGGCGAGGAAGACACCGTCCAGTTCACGCCGGAGGGCAAGCAGTCGATCCTCACCAAGGTAATCCACGCCGAGCAGTGGGAGAAATTCCTCGCCAAGAAATACGTCGGGACCAAACGGTTCGGTCTCGACGGCGGCGAGAGCGCGGTCCCGGCGCTGGAAGCGGTGATCAAATATGGCGGCCAGTACGGGGTCGAGGAAATCGACATCGGAATGGCGCACCGCGGGCGTCTCAACATCCTGTCCAACGTGATGGCCAAGCCCGCCCAGGCGATCTTCCATGAGTTTGCCGGCGGCGCGACGAACCCGGCCGACGTGGGCGGTTCGGGCGACGTAAAATATCACCTCGGAACCTCGTCGGACCGCGAGTTCGAAGGCATCAAGGTGCACCTCGCCCTTCTGCCCAACCCGTCGCACCTGGAAGCGGTCGACCCGGTCGTTCTCGGCAAGGCGCGCGCCGTCTTGACTTACAAGAACGACAAAGCCGGCAAGAGCGTGCTTCCGATGCTGCTCCACGGCGACGCCGCGTTCGCCGGTCAGGGCGTGGTGTGGGAATGCCTGAGCTTCTCCGGGCTTCCGGGCTACGCGACGGGCGGCACGATCCATTTCATCATCAACAACCAGGTCGGCTTCACGACCAGCCCGCAATTCGCGCGCTCGTCGCCCTATCCTTCGGACGTAGCGAAGGGCATTCAGGCGCCCATCCTCCACGTCAACGGCGACGACCCAGAAGCGGTCACTTTCTGCTGCAAGCTGGCGATCGAGTTTCGGCAAAAGTTCGGCCGCGACATCGTCATCGACATGTGGTGTTACCGGCGGTTCGGCCACAATGAGGGCGACGAGCCGAGCTTCACCCAGCCCTTGATGTATGCCGCCATCAAGACGCACCCGCCGATCAGCCAGATCTACGGCCGGCGCCTGATCGCGGAGGGCGTCGTCGACCAGCCATGGATCGACGCGGCGACCAAGGATTACATCGATCACCTCGAGCAGGAATTCGAGTCTGCGCCTGCCTATCTGCCGAACAAGGCGGACTGGTTCGAGGGCCGCTGGGCGGGGCTCGGCCGACCCGATGAGCCTGTTCTCGGTCGCCGCAACATTCCAACCGCGATTTCCGACGAGCAAGTGAAGGTGATCGGAGAGCTGCTGACCCGCGTTCCGGAAGGCGTTCACATCCACAAGACGCTGCAGCGCATTCTCGACGCCAAGAAGGAAATGTTCGAGAGCGGCGAGGGCTTCGATTGGGCGACCGCCGAGGCGCTGGCCTTCGGAAGCCTGCTTGCGGAGGGCGCTTGCGTCCGCCTGTCCGGCCAGGACAGCGGCCGCGGCACCTTCAGCCAGCGCCACGCGGTATGGGTCGATCAACAGACAGGCGAGAAATATATCCCGCTCTGCCACGTCGACGGCGGCGGTCGCTTCGAAGTCCGCGACAGCCCGCTCTCCGAATTCGGCGTGCTCGGCTTTGAATATGGCTTCTCGCTCGCCGACCCGCGCACTCTCGTCCTGTGGGAGGCGCAATTCGGGGATTTCGCCAACGGCGCGCAAAGCATCATCGACCAGTTCGTAGCCGCCGGCGAAGCGAAATGGCTGCGAGCGAGCGGCCTCGTCATGCTACTGCCCCACGGTTACGAAGGGCAGGGGCCCGAGCACAGCTCGGCGCGGCTCGAACGTTACCTTCAGCTCTGCGCCGAGGACAATATGCAGGTCGCAAACTGCACGACCCCCGCCAATTATTTCCATATCCTGCGGCGCCAGATGCGGCGCGATTTCCGCAAGCCGCTCGTTCTGATGACCCCGAAGTCGCTGCTTCGTCACAAGCTCGCCGTGTCGAGCCTCGCTGACTTCACCGGTGATGGGCACTTCCGCCGGATTCTGTCGGACCTGAACCCGCCCGGTGAAGGCGAGACCCGCCGGCTGGTGCTCTGCTCGGGCAAGCTCGCCTACGATCTCATGGAAGCGCGCGACGAAGCGGGAGACTTGGGCGTCGAGATCGTCCGGATCGAGCAGCTTTATCCATTCCCGTCGGAGCCGCTGCTTAAGCGCTTCAAGGCCATGCCGCAGCTGCAGGCCCTCGTCTGGGCGCAGGAAGAACCTAAGAATAACGGCGCTTGGAACTTCGTCGAGGACTTGCTCGTCGACTGTCTGAAGGAGGCGGGCTTTGCCGGAATGCGGCCGCAATATGCGGGACGTGAGTCGTCCGCATCTCCTGCAACCGGCCTCGCCAAGCGGCATGCGGCGGAGCAGGCGGCCTTGATCGAGGCCGCGCTCGGCCATAGCAGCCCCGAAGGCCCGGCGATCGCCGCGGAATAAAGGATTAGCATGCCCACTGATGTTCAGGTCCCCGCGCTCGGGGAATCGATTACCGAGGGAACGCTCGCCCAGTGGCTGAAGAAGCCGGGCGAAGCGGTCGCGGCCGATGAGCCGATCGCCAGCCTCGAAACCGACAAGGTCAGCGTCGAAGTCCCGTCTCCCGTCGCCGGAGTGCTAAGCGAGCAGCTGGTCCAGGAGGGCGACACGGTCGCCGTGGGTGCCCTGATCGCCCGCATCGACGAAAAGGGGGCTGCAGCAGTTGCGGCGCCCGCGCAGGCGGCAGCGGATGCGACGACCAATCCGGCAGGCGCGGGAGAGACGCCCGCGCTGCGCGGTGACGAACATGCCCCGGTCGCGGACGCCGAGCACGAGGAGGACGACCACGTCACGACTCTGTCGCCGGCGGTTCGCCGCGCGGTGCTCGAATATCATGTCGATCCGAGCAAGATTCGCGGTACCGGCAAGGACGGTCGGCTGACCAAGGACGACGTAATCGCCGCGGCGGAAGGGCGCGCCCCGGCGCAGGCCGGGGCCCAGGCGCCGCAGGCGAAAGCTCCAGCGCCGGAAGCAAAGGCTCCGCCTCCTGGACCCCGCCCTTCGCCGGGGAACCTGGCGGAACGCCGGGAAGAGCGCGTCAAGATGACGCGCCTCCGCCAGACGGTCGCCCGCCGCCTCAAGGAAGCTCAGAACACCGCGGCGATGCTGACGACGTTCAACGACGTCGACATGTCGGCGGTGATCGAGGCCCGCACCCGCTACAAGGACCTGTTCGAAAAGAAGCACGGCATCCGCTTGGGCTTCATGGCGTTTTTCGTGAAGGCCTGCGCGCTCGCCGCGAAGGATATTCCCGCCGTCAACGCCAGCATCGAGGGAGACGAGATCGTCTATCACGACTATCTCGACGTCTCGATCGCGGTGTCGGCGCCCAAGGGCCTGGTTGTGCCCGTGGTCCGGAACGCCGATCGGCTGACCTTCGCCGAGATCG
>JBKPOO010000064.1:0-3043 GCA_046733175.1 Pseudomonadota bacterium | reverse complement strand
GTGCAGCGGTGCTCGGCTCGACCCCGCGCGTCCGGATCGAGACTCCATCCTTGCAGGGATCGCTCAACCTCAAAGGCGCGCAAATCGACGACCTCGTGCTGCTGAGGCAGCGCCAGACGATCGCCAAGGATTCGGCGCCGGTGCGGCTGTTGTCGCCGTTGGGCGCGCCCGGCGCTTACGTCGCTTCGTTCGGCTGGGTCGGCCAAGGGACCGCGGCGCCCGATCTCAACACCGTCTGGACGGCCGACGGGAGCGTGCTTTCGCCCGGCCACCCCGTCACGCTGAGCACGCAATCCGCGGACGGCGTGCGCTATGAAATGAAGATCGCGGTCGACGACGGCTATCTGTTCACGGTCGACCAGCGCGCGATCAATGAGTCCGGCAGGCCCGTCGCGGTCCGGCCGATCGGGCTCGTCAGCCGCGCCACGAAATCCTCGGACCCCACGAGCTGGACCAACCATGTGGGCCCCATCGGAGTCTTGGACGGCAAGGCCAATTACGACGTAAACTGGAAGGATCTCGACGAGGGCAAAAGCGAGACGTTCGGCAACGTGCCGGGCTGGCTCGGCTTCACAGACAAATATTGGCTGACGGCACTCGTCCCGCCCGGTTCGATGAATGGCGAATTCCGCCGTTCACCTTCGGGCGGCTACCAAGCCGATTATGCGCTAGCGCCGGCGGTTATCGCTCCGGGCCAAGCGCTCGGCACCCATGTTCAACTCTTCGCCGGCGCCAAGGAAAAGGCCTGGCTCGACCGTTACGAGCAAGCCGGGATCACCAAGCTTTCCAAGTCGATCGACTGGGGCTGGTTCGAATGGTTCATGCGCCCGATCTTCGATCTGCTGGTCTGGCTGTTCAACCAGATCGGGAATTTCGGGGTCGCGATCATCTGTCTGACCCTGATCGTCCGGCTCATCATGTTCCCGATCGCCCAGAAGCAGTTCCAGTCGATGGCCGCGATGCGCAAGGTCCAGCCCAAGCTGAAGGCCATCCAGGAGCGCTTCAAGGACGACAAGGCGCGCCAGCAGCAGGAGATCCTGAAGCTCTATCAGGAAGAGAAGATCAACCCGGCCGCGGGCTGCCTTCCGATCCTCTTGCAGATTCCGGTCTTCTACGCGCTCTACAAGGTGCTCCTGGTCAGCGTGGAAATGCGCCATCAGCCCTTTGCCTTGTGGATCAAGGACCTGTCGGCGCCCGATCCGGCAACCGTGCTCAACCTGTTCGGAACGCTGCATTTCACTCCGCCGGGCTTCCTCGCGATCGGAGTTCTTCCGATCCTGCTGGGCGTCACGATGTGGCTTCAGTTCAAGCTCAACCCGCAGCAGATGGATCCCGCCCAACAGCAGGTCTTCGCGTTGATGCCGTGGGTGATGATGTTCATCATGGCGCCCTTCGCCAGCGGGCTCCAGCTCTACTGGGTCACGAGCAACGTGCTGACGATCCTGCAGCAATGGTGGCTGTACAAGAAATACGGACTGCATTTCGCCGACACCCACCCGGTGCACACGTAGGCGCCGTCATTGCGAGCGAAGCGAAGCAATTCAGAGGAACACAGCGCCGACTTGATTGCTTCGTCGCTCCGGTCCTCGCAATGGCGTTAGAGATGGAAGACCATATCTCAGAACGAGCGCGAAAGCTGTTCGCCGGGCCGATCGAGTTCCTGAAGTCCGCGCCCGAGCTGAAGTTCCTGCCCGACCCCAACGTGCCGGAAATCGCGTTCGCGGGGCGGTCCAATGTCGGCAAGAGCTCGCTCCTGAACGCGCTCACCAACCGGAAGAGCCTCGCGCGCACCTCGAACACCCCTGGCCGCACCCAGGAACTTAACGTCTTCGACGTCGGGCAGCCCTTGCGGCTGCGGTTGGTCGACATGCCGGGTTACGGCTTTGCCGAGGCTCCAAAGGACCTGGTGAAGCGCTGGCGCCGGCTCGTGAACGACTATCTGCGCGGCCGGGCGGTGCTGAAAAGGGCGCTTGTCCTGATCGACTCCCGGCATGGCCTCAAAGATGTCGACCGCGAAGTGATGGATATGCTCGATGCAGCAGCGGTGAGCTACCATCTCGTCTTGACCAAGGCGGACAAGGTGAAGCCGACGGAATTGGCGAAGACGGCCGCAGCGACGGCCGCCGAAGCCGGCAAACGGCCCGCCGCGCATCCCGCCATCTTCACGACATCAAGCGAAACCGGTAGCGGCATCGCCGAGTTAAGAACCGCGATAATGGAAGCTGCAACAGCCTAAGGGAGGGCAATTGCTCAAGCTTATCATCGGCAACCGGGCCTATTCGAGCTGGTCGATGCGCGGCTGGCTGGCGGTCAAGCAGTCGGACGAAGAGTTCGAGGAATATGTGGTCCCGATGTTCGACGCGGAGTGGGAGAAGCGCCGCGAAGGTGACGAGTTCGCCCCTTCCCTTGGGAAGGTGCCGATCCTGTGGGATGGCGAGACCGTCGTTTGGGACAGCCTCGCGATCATCGAATTTCTCGCCGACCGCTACGGAAGCGCGCTTTTCTGGCCTGAGGATGAAGGCGCAAGAGGCATGGCGCGCTCGATGGCGGCCGAAATGCATTCGGGCTTTTCCAATCTGCGGCGCGACCTGCCGATGAACGTCCGCAAGAGCTTCCCGCCGATGGATCTCAGCGACGCCGTGCGAGACGAAATCGACAGGATTCTTCAGCTATGGGCACAGGCCAGGGCGCGCTTCGGAGGAGTTGGCGATTTCCTGTTTGGGAATTGGTGTGCCGCCGATATGATGTATGCGCCGGTCGTCACGCGCTTCATTACCTACGCGGTGCCGGTCCCGTCATTTGCAGCGGTTTACATGAAGGCTGTGCTGTCCCATCCGCACGTGTCCGAATGGATCGACAAGGCGCAGGACGAGCCTTGGGTGATCGATCAGTACGAGGTCGGGAAGGCGGCTTAATAAGGCGTTCCGTCTTTGTGGACGAAGCCGCCTTCGAGCGTCCACTTCATATCGATGTCCGAATAAGCGCCGCCCAATTCCTTGCCGGCGCTGACGCAGACGAAGCTGCACGGCTCGCTCTGGCGATT
>JBKPOO010000063.1:0-12021 GCA_046733175.1 Pseudomonadota bacterium | reverse complement strand
AAACGATCACCTCGGCTTACTTCCGAGTGACCCGCTGACGGCTGGAAATGTGTGGACTTAGGCTGTGAATCATCATCGGCGATCCCGCTCATCAATTGCATCCAACTGACTTCGAGTGCCTTCTCCAACTTCAACATGATTTCCATTCGAGGCATCACGCCATTCTCTTCCCAGTTGTGCACGGCGGTCGGGCTCACGGCGAGCCGACGAGCCAAATCAGACTTGCTGAGGCCCGCAAGTTCGCGGAAGCGCTTGATCCGACCGCCTACAAGTTTTGCCCTGTTCATCATCCGTCGCTCCAAGATGTTCCTGAAAGTCGACCATTACACGAAAGTTTTCGTTTAAACAATAGTTTATTTCTTGTAGATCGACTGAAAGGGGGCCAGCAAGGTCTGCTTTCCCCAAAGTCGACATTCGGAATGCCGCTAGTCTGATAAGCTTCGCACCCGATTGAGGGCTTTGAGTCCAGCCACGATGCCTAGCGGATGGGTGACAAAGAGACTCAGCGTATGGATCGCGCTGTAGCTGAACACCGGGTTTGCTGACCTCGGTATAACGTCCATGCTCCATCAAAAAGTAATGGCCGCCCCGGATTGTACTGTTGATTGCGTCACCCCCTAGAGGCACCGCGATGGCAACAAAGACGACGAAGTTCGCAATTCCGAGCCAGAACGAAAGCCGCTCGGTGGAAGTCATGACAGCATATGCCTCACGAGCAGCTGGTGGGCCCAAGCGAGGGCGGTCTCGATAACTCATCGGAAGGTCCCGATATCACATACCGGCAATGTCCGGCTTCGACCCATTGCGGACATTCGCTGAGCGTCACCAGCCATTCATCCAGATGTGGTACTGAGGATCATCACCTGAGATCGCAACCGAGCGCCCTGTGACAGAGAGACCTTCATGCTCTCGCTCGCAGGAGATAGGTCATGGAAAAACGATATTGGCTGAGCCGAGAGAAGGTTTCGCTAAAGGCAGCTCAAAACGCCGCAAGCTCTGAGGCCCGGCTCGCGCATTACGATCTTGCCGGCCGCTACAGCGTCAAGGCCGCCTCGGCCGAAACGCATCTGGTCGACTTCGTCGACATGCTGCCTCCGGCAATTCGGGCCGTTCGATGACGTGGATATCCACGCGGGCAATGCTCGAAACCGCACAGGTGCTCGCCTGCGTCGCGGCAGGGTTACTGGTAATGGCGGTTGGCGCTTGGGCGAAGCTGGGTCGCGGATCGGCGCTGCGGCGACTCGACGGCGGGTCGGAGCCGCTGTCCGGGCAGAGCGGGCTGCCGCTTCAGCTCCTTACGGCCGCGTTCGGCTTGAGCGCCGTGGCCGCCGCCCTGGCCATCGTGGATTGGATCTGGTGAGAGCGCGCAGCCGATGAAGGTGAACGCTCGCGACTTGATTTGTGTTAGGACTCCAGGCTTCCATGGTGTAGGATCGCCCATCACCGGCAATCGCGAGGCGCGCCGGTGGCTGAGAGTCGTGCGAAGCTCCCGCCCAATGGAGCACAAGGAAATGAGGGAGCTTCACGATCTTGCGGAGGCGCAAGCCCTTGCGCTGGCGATCGTGGATACGCTCCCCGAGCCGTTCCTGGTCCTCGACGACACGCTTCATCTGCTCGCGGGAAGCCGCTGCTTTTACGAGGTGTTCGGCGAGGATCCTGCTGCGGCTCACGGCCGCTCCCTGTTCGACCTGTCTGACGGTCAATGGGACATTCCAGGTTTGCGCCAGTTGCTGCTGGTCGTCATTCCCGAACACACCGCGCTTGAGGGGTTTGAGTTCGAGCAGGACTTCGCCCAGCTTGGCATCCGCACGATCCAGCTCAATGCCCTCCCGATCCGCGACGAAGGCGGCGACAGCAGGATGGTCCTGCTGGCGATCAAGGACATCACTGAGCGGCGCGTAGCGGAGCAGGAGAAGCAGCGGCTGCTTGAGCATACCGAAAAGCTGCTGGAGCAACAGCGGACGCTGCTGCGTGAGATGCGGCACCGGATCGCCAACAGCCTGCAGATCATCGCCAGCATCCTGTTGCTGAAGGCCGGCTCGGTGGCGTCCGAGGAAACGAAGAATGAGCTCCGCTCCGCGCACCAGCGGGTGATGTCGGTCGCCGCCGTGCAGAACCATCTGAACACGTCCGAAGGGATCGAGCAGATCGAGATGGGACCTTATCTGACGAAGCTGAGCGCGGGTCTCGCTGCTTCCATGGTGGGTCCCGATCAGCATATCGACATTGCCGTGGCAGCGACCGACGGCACCCTTCCCACCAGCCACGCGGTCAGCATCGGCCTGATCGTGACCGAGCTGATCATCAATGCGATCAAGTACGCCTTCCCAAAGCGCCGCGCATCCGCGCGTGTTCGCGTGACGTTCGAGATGGCCAAATCAGATTGGAAGCTGACGGTCGCGGACAATGGGCTTGGAAGGGCTGGCCAGGAAGTAATGAAGACCACGACCGGTCTCGGCACAGCCCTGATCGGGGCCTTGGCGAAGCAGCTCGATGCTCAAATTGCCGAGACATCGTCACCCAAGGGGCTCACTGTGCATGTGACCCGCTCAACATTTGAGTCCCGTTTGCCGGTGGCCGCTTGAGACAAAAGGACGCCCGGCCGAAACCAGGGGTCCTTGCACGCAACGAAGTACTCGATCAACGCGCGATATCAAGCAGCGCGAGGATCATCTGCGACTGGCGGTCGATCTGATAGGACTAACCCAAAGCGGTGATTAGCTGTTTAGTCGCGAGCCGTTTAGTCGCGAGACGGCCGTAAGGTCGTCTTACAGCCCAATATGGCTGCTGACGACGTGTAGGTCCCCCTCGACGCTGACGACGAAGTCGGCGGTGCTTTCGCTGTTGCTGTCACCATAGACGCGGGCGTTGCGGTAGGTCGACCGTCGTTGTTTTAGGTTCATGCGTCTTATTTGTGTAATACGCGTTCTACCCCTGAACTCACCGGCATTTTCCGGGTGAGAGCAAGGAAATCCCATGACAATCCGTATCCATTATCTCGCCGCCGCGGCGGCGATTGGCGCCCTAGCGGTTCCGGCCGTTGCGCAGACCCCCTACCCCTACGACCAGCAGCAATATCAGCAGGTCCCGCAGCCTTACCCGGGCCAGCCCGGTTACGGCTACAATCAGGGCTATTCCGGCTATAATCAGGGCTATGCCCAGGATCCGGTCAGCCAGATCATCAATTCCCTGCTCGGCAATCGCTACAATGTGAACGACCGCCAGGCGGTGTCCCAGTGTGCCTCCGCGGCCATGACCCAGGCTGCTGCCAGGTACGGCAACGGTTATAACCAGGGCTACGGCAACGGCGACAACCGCGGTTACAACGGCACGATGCGGGTGACTTCGATCACCGAGGTCCAGCGCCGCCACAACGGCCTTCGCGTTTCCGGGATGATGAGCTCGGGTTACGCCGGCCAATACGGGAATCAGCATGGCTATCAGAACCGGGGCTATGCCCAGGGCGATGTCAGCTTCCGCTGCAACGTCAACTATCGCGGGCAGGTCACTAACGTCCGCATCGGGCGCAACACCGCCTACCCGGGCTAGCACTCGCCAAGGCAGGCGGCGCGGTCATCCGTGCCGCCGTGCCGGTGGCGGTCGAAACGCATCGTGACTTATTCGAATCTCCGTCGCGCGGCCGCAAGCTAGCTAAGGCCTTGCCCCGAGCGGAGGGGAGCCGAGGGCGCTGCCTGATAGGGTTCGGACGCCCGAACGACGCGCAGTTAGCGCCGCTGGCCCCCGTCGATCGACTTCGAAGAGATCGAGAACGCCTACAACAACCGCTGCAACTTAGTTGGCCTCTGCGTTGTTCTAGTGCTGTGCCCCGATACTATTTTCATCTCCTGAACGACGAGAGGACCGCGACGGACGAAGAAGGCGTGGAATTGCCGGACGTGGCCGTCGCGATGAAACGCGCCGCAAACATGGCTCGCCAAAAGGCCGCGGAAAGCATGCATGAACGCCGTGTCATCTTTGATTGTCAGGCGGAGGTGACGGACGAGTCCGGCGAATCCATCGGCACGGTGCTCAGTTCATCGACGTGGTAAAACCAGTCAGGCGTCTCTATCGAGGCTACCGCGTCATGGGCTCTCACCGGTTTTATCGCGTTGGCGTTGATCTGACCCAGAACTGATTAATGCCGTCGCCACCCTCGCGACCGACGCGGTATTCCGTATTGGTCCATTAGCAGAAGCACATTGGACGACGCCGCGCCGAAGCGTTCGGCAATCTGCCCGGTCGTTAGATCATTTTCGTTATAAAGCCGTTGGAGTGTCGCCCTGTCCAGGCGCTTTCTCAGAGGCCACGTTCGCATCTGCATTTGAACGCCTAGTGGATGGTATGGTTGCGGCTTCGAAAGGGCCCGCGCTGGCGAATGTCTGCTTTCCACCCATTGCCGACTTTAGCTCGTCCGCGACCTCATCCGGCAACCGGCGCGAGGCGCCACTCCGGTGATCCGCTCGCCAATGCACTGAAAAGATGTTAAAAACCGCTTCGGGGCGGGGACCTAACAGGGGAGGTCTCCCATGCATTGTTCGAACATCATCAAGCGTGCCGCGCCGTTCGCCGCCGGCGCGGCCGTCCTTGCGACCGCGACGCAGGCGCTCGCTTCACCGGGGCACGGGGTCACTTTCACCACGCTCACGAGTCCGCCGGCGAGCTGGCTCGACCCCGACCAGCTCATCAGCAACCAGATTAAGGTCGGGACCAAGAACCCGACGACGGTGCGCATCCAAAGCGCTACTTGGGATGCCGGAGCGGACAGCGGCTGGCATCATCATCCCGGCGTTATCATGGGCGTCGTAACCTCTGGTTCGGTGACGATCTGGACCCCCACGTGCGGACAGAAAACGTACGGGCCCGGCCTGGCACTCGGTGCGGTCTTCCTCGAAGGCGGCAATATGCTGATGAAAGCAACGAGCAGCGGCGGCGCTACCGAATATGTCGTACACATCTATCCGGCCGGCGCCACGCCGCGTGTCGAGGAGGACGTGCCCGCCTGCGATAGCGGCACTACCTTTAGGGTACCAAAGTCGCGGTAAGCTGGTTCTGGCCGCGCAAGATAAAGCCGCTTGTGGCTTTCGACCCAAAGCGGACAAACGTCTTGATTAAGCCCGCTCCGCTAGTGGCAGTTGTTCGGCATCGGCTCGTCGATCCGGAAGGCCGGCCCCACGACGGAAGTCGGCTTGATTCGGACCGCGATCAGCTCCGCGACCTCTCCGCCGGCCGGCGCCGGGTTGAAGGCGACATGGGGTCGACCGGTGTGCTCGATTACGGTGTCACCGACGTGCAGTGTCTGCGGCGAGCAGAGCAGACTGTCACTCCACTCGATCGTGCCTTGTGTAACTGTCACGAATACGGGCGCCGGATGTGAATGCCACCCGCTCGTGCCCTGAGGCTGTAACGTAATCCGGTCTGCGCCGACGTCCGTGTCGTCGAGCGTGTTTAGCGTCATGCCCCATTTGCCGGTCTTCAGGCCGGCGGTATTTTCGTGGATGACGCCAAATTGGCCGTTGACGACGGTCGAAACTCCAAAGCCCGAAGGCGGCGTCGCGAACGCAGGTCCGATGATGAGCGATGATGCGATCAGCGCCGCAGCACTCGATTGGATAGCGATTGTTCGAAGAAATTTCATGACGAGTCCCCCTTGGTCGTTTGAACGAAGACTACTGGCCGGCGCCGAGTCGGCGACAACTCATTGTGCTCCTTTGCTAATTTCGGCTCCACCTATCGTTAGATAGGGTGGCTCAGCAATCAACCTCGCGTCGTGAAGGAGCAAGCGACAGTACCGGGACTAGCGTAAAAAGCGTCCGGCCGTTTTGTCCGCTTTCGACCAAGGGAGACATTTGGAGTGCAACTCAGTAGGCGACTGGTTCCGGCGGGGGCCAACAGGGAGGTCTCCATGCATCCATACATCCTCAAGTGCGCCGCGGCGATTTTCGCGACGGCAGCGATGGCAAGCGCCGCACCTGCCATGGCGGGCGAGATTAAAGGTCCGCCGCCAGCCGGTAACTACACCGCCGACGAACTCGACATCCATGCCCGCTCCATCTGCGTTTTTTCAGGGCTCAACGACTCACCTCTAGGTGACGAGGATGTCGGAGACCCAGGCCGCATTACGCAGTCTTTCGGCTCCTTCTTCGGCAGTTCGGGCTTTCCTGTCAGTGAATTGGATCCAACGAGCCCGTCACTCAGTCCCGGCTGGAGTTGCAATCCCACACGCGGAGCTGACCTCCACGGCGGCGGATAACTGCCTCGAAGGGTCCTGCGGGTTCTGTGAGCGGAACTGTGTTGTGCTTATTGGGTTGAGTCGCCGCCACGACAGGGAGAGCGGCCGATGCGACTGGGAATCAGCCTCGGAGGATTGATCCTTCTTCTTTTGGTTCTTTGGTTGCTATTCGGCCGCGGCTAACGTCCTTCAACCCAAATCAGACCTCAGTGCGGTAGCAGAGGTCCGTCTTCCGGTTCGCCTCGCCCCGGGGCGTTTCGATACCGATGCAAATTGACGGCGCGAATCGGCCATTCCGACGTGCCTGAGGACGGAGCGGACCAGGCTTCCTACCATAGCCGCAAACCAACCTGCGTTAGCGCTTCGCTGGGGCGGTCTCCGCGATCAACATCATCGCGCCTAAACTGACAACTCCGGCAGCAATCAGGTACCACGCCGGAGCAAGGGGGTTGTCAGTGATGCTTATGAGCCAGGTGACGACGAACTGAGTGGAACCCCCGAAGATCGAAACTGCCACGGCATAAATGACCGCGAGACCTGCACACCTGACCCGGTGAGGAAGCGCCTCCGCTACGATCACGATGAGAGCCGTTGCAGCAGTTGCCGTGAGCATCTGCAGAAAGCCCGCCACCATCCACAGTGCGGCGGGCGTTCGGTAGTGGTTGAGTGCTTCGAAGGCTGGAAAGATCGCAACGAGCAGAATGGTCCAAGGAACGATCATGACGGGCTTACGGCCGAAGCGGTCGGAAAGCCATCCTCCAATCGGATCGCAAAGCATGCCAACCAGGCCGAGAACAATTGGTGCGCCGAATGCAACGCTCGCCGGCATGGACAGCGTACCGATGGCGTACGTTGTCAGGTAGTTCAACGTGTACGTCGCCATGCTGAGCGATGCGAGAATCAAGATCCCTAGAACCGCGAGGCGCGCATAAGCCCGCAGCGGAACGGTTGAAACATCATCGCAACGTTCGAGTGTCTCCGGCAGCGACCGCCGCAACGCTAGCCCGAGAGGAACTGTTAGCGCGCCGAAAACGAAAATGAGACGCCAGCCCCAGCTCGTAAGTTGGGCATCGGTTAGGCTCGACGACAGAGCGAAGCCGATCAGTCCGGCCGCAAGCACTCCGACATCCTGACCGAACCTCTGCAGCGATACGAATAGACCGCGCCTGTGCGTTGGCGCGGCTTCGACGAGGAAAGACGTGCTGGACCCAACTTCTCCACCGAGTGCGAAACCTTGAAGCAAGCGGAAGAAAATAACGAGCGTCGGCGCGGCGAGGCCGATCACCGCGTATGACGGTGTAGCTGCGATGCCCAGCATCGACAGGCCCATCGCCGCGAACGAAAAGATCATGGTCGGCTTACGCCCGATGCGGTCACCTAAGCGGCCAAGAACCACCGCCCCAATGGGGCGCGTCAGGAAACCGGCTCCAAAGGTCGCCAGCGAGGCTAGCAGGCTGGTCGTGCTGTCTTGTGAGGGAAAGAACGTCCGTCCGATGTAAACCGCAAAGAACGCGTAGGAGAGAAAGTCGAAGAACTCGAGGGCGTTGCCCAGCGCGACCGCAGCGATCTGCCGAAGTGAAACACGGGAAGCGTCTTCAACCACCTCTGCGCACCTCCGAGCCAAACGATGACTAACTCATCGGCGAAGCAATGTCTGCAATGGGTGGAAAGCGGACATTAGCCTGACAATTCACGGGCGCTCCGTTGGATGGTAAGCAGGGCGATCAAAAACAAACGGGGGTCAAGCCATGGCGACTGTGGCAGCGGCTCGGGGATTGGGGGAGCCCAGACCGGACGTGCTTTCCGGCACACCTCGCGCGCACCCGGTGGACCGTTGGATCTATGTTTTCATGGCGGGATGGTTCATCGCCATTGTGCTCGCCGGGTTCATCCCTGACTCGCTCATGAAAATCGGCCTAGTTCAGGCGGGTAAGCGACCACCTTTCCCTTTCGTGATGCACATGCACGCGATCCTGATGGGGTCCTTCCTGCTATTGTTGTTCGCACAGACTTGGCTGATGGCCACAGGTCGATCTGAGTATCACATGCGGCTCGGCTTGCTCGCGTTTGTACTCGCGCCAGCGCTGGTCATCGTGGGGTTTATCCTAGCGCCGACAATGTATCACCAGCTTTGGGACGCGCTACAAGCGGCACCAGCCGGAGCTCGGCAGAAGGCACAGGCAGCCGTATCCAATTCAGAAAACGTGAAGCTGATCCAGATGCGTGCCGGGGTGCTGTTTCCGCTATTCCTCATGATCGGGCTAACTGCTCGAGGCCGAGATGCGGGGCTGCACAAGAGGATGATGATTCTCGCGACGGCAGTACCCTTGTCGGCCGGTATCGACCGGATTCATTGGCTACCGTCCACGATGCCCGCCGCTCCCACCTCAGTGGATGTCGGCATTCTCGCGGCTGTTGCGCCGATGTTCCTTTGGGATGTCTTACGCAACCGCAGCGTACACCGGGCCTATTGGATTTGGTTTGCCCTCTTCCTCCCCGCGGCGGTTGCGGTGAATATGCTGTGGGATACGCCTTGGTGGCACGCCACAGCGCGACAATTGATGGGTGTTTGAAGATGATTCATTGATGTCCGCAATGGGTCGAAAGCGGACGCTAGCTGTCCGTGATGTAGCGGTCGAAATCGGAGCGACGGAGGAACGGCCAGACATCGAAGTCGCCTTCACTCCTCAACGTAGCCTCAGTTCGCGCATTTCGTCTTTTGATCCACCAATCGACAGGCCACAGCAGACCGGAGCTCAGGAAGACTAAGGCTCCGCAACCACCCAGGCCATAGAAATTGGACTTGGACCATTCATACTGCAGTGGGCTGTCGAGGAACGATGCAAAACGTGTCAACGCCTCTCGCTCTTCTGGCGATGCGGCATCTCGCCCGGTCATTCGGCGCGGCCAGTGGTCGTCGTAGAGGCCCCAAACCGCTGACGCTATGGCTTCGAGAACCCTGTCTTCAGATCGACTTGGCCATTCGCATTCGAGGTCGTCGCTGGTGATCGCTCCATCGCGGAACTGACGCACAAGCGTGGCCGCAATTCGCCTGCTCTCACGATCGATCATCCCTGAAGTGTCGCGTCGCTGAAGCCCTAGCGCAAGGGCGAGCTAATGTCGGTTATGGGTCGAGCTCCTGCTTGTCCCTTCGAATGGGGGGTCGCTATCGCGATGCCTCCCACATCAACTGAATGCCGAGAAAAATACCTCCAACACTCCCCGCTAATATCAATAAGCCGAGACAGGAAGTTGCGGGGTACCGGGTGGATCGCTGCCAAGGCCAAAAGACATGGCCTTTGCGCATCGTATAAGCAATCTGCCCTATCGCCCCCACGAAACAGGAGATGCCTACGAATAAGAGCCACGCAGAGTCCGGCTGATGTGCCACCACCTGATGTTCGCACTGCCACGTAATGTCCGCAATGGGTGGAAAGCGGACACTCTCGATTGACTGAATAGCCGATTGGGCGCAGCCCCGTGGGGCGTCGAACGGTCAGGGGCACGACATGGCGACGAACCAAGCTCAATCTCCGCTGGGATTTCGTGGCAACAAAAGAGTTCTGGCAGACCTTGCCCCCGCTGACCTTCCCGCTCCGCCCCGAACCATCTGGCGTGTCATTGGGCCAGGTATCGTAGCTGCCGGGGTCGGACTCGGCTCAGGCGAGTTCGTGATATTCCCGTACATTGCGAGCCAAGTCGGGCTCGCCTTCGTGTGGGCCGCCGTTCTCGGCGTGCTGGTCCAGTATTTCCTGAATACCGAGATCGAACGCTACACGCTCGCTACCGGTGAATCAGTGCTCACGGGTTTCAGTCGCCTGTGGCGCCATTGGGGTGGTGTCCTGTTGTCGCTTGGCGTCTTGCATTCTCTTTGGCCTGGTTGGGCCAACAGCTCGGCGACCCTTGTTACTTATCTAGTCGGCGGCAATGTTCGCTGGATCACCATCGGGATGTTAGTGGCAATTGGCTTGCTCCTGACGATGTCACGAGTGGTTTATCATACGCTTGAGCGCGCCCAAGCGCTGAAGATGATTGCGATCGGAGTGCTCATCGTTGGGGCGGTTTCGTTGGCAATCCCCCTGCAAGTTTGGATCGACGCTCCCGGGCTGGCGTCGCGTCCTGCGCTTCCGGTGGCGATTTTCGGCTGGGCGATGCTGGCCGGAGCCATCGCTTATGCTGGCGCGGGAGGCCCGTCCAATCTCTGCATGTCGAGCTGGATCAGGGACAAAGGGTTCGGGATGGCGAGCCATGCTCCGAGGATTGAGAGCCCGTTATTCGGCGAGCCAGTAGCCGCACCGGGCACGGGTTGGCGGTTTGATGTGAACGCTGGCTCGCTGAACCACTGGCACGCTTGGTGGCGGTTCGCCAAGCTGGAGCAGTTGTCGACGTTCGTTGCGATGACGCTAATCACGATCATCTTCACTTCGGTGCTGGCTTCAGCACTCCTTCACGGCCGGCCGGATCTTCCGCACGACATCTCGTTCCTCGGCCTGGAGAGTCAGGTGCTGTCCGAAAGAGTGGGGACATGGTTCGGTCATTTGTTCCTTATTGTTGGGGCGTTTGCGCTGTTCATGACAGCCGTTGGCGTGGTGGACGTTACGGCGCGGCTCGCGGCGGATGTTCTCCGAACCATCTATTGGTCGGGGGGCAATGAAAGCGTGATTTATTCTGCGATCGTGTGGACAATCGTCGTTTTCGGTACCGCCGTGATCGCTACCGGCGCCTCACAGCCCTTGGTTTTGCTCGTGATCTCTGCCGTGGTCGCCGGCTTTATGATGTTCGTCTATTCGGGACTGCTGCTGGTGCTCAATTGCGGCAGACTCGACGAGCCGCTGCGGCCCACGTGGTTCAGAAGGGGAGCGCTAGTCTTTGCTATGTTGCTCTTCGGCGGGGTCTCCGCCGCGACCCTCTTCGAGCAATTCGCATCGCGGTAGAATCAAATGCAGCCGGCGGCAGCTCTGGGCCGAAAGCTAATGTCCGCAAGGTCGAAAGCGGACACAACTACGTCACAGCCTAGAGGCTAGAAGGGACCTACGTCTTCGGACATTTCGACGACCGAACTGCCACGGAGCAATGTTGGACTGTTTCGCCCGCTCCTGAACTGCGAGCCAAGCGAAGCGGTACGCTTGCTGGAGATGAACAATCCGCTCGTCTCCTAGCGGAGCAGTTTTTGCAGCCTCGAGTTCAGCATTGCACTGATCAACGTACTTCATGAGCGCGTACATCGGTCACTCCCTTACGATCGGGTGAATGCAATGAACGCGCTTTTTCCCATGGCACCGGTGAGTTTACGGCGAGGTGAAGTGCTCAGTGGCTCAGTTGCTGAGGGCTGCGCCGATCTGAGACAAATCTACACACGGGCTGGCAATTAACTTTGCTCGTTCAACAGCGGCCCTGATGAGATCTATTCGGGCCAGGTCCTACTGATCCCGGAACCAGCCACAGCAACCGCCTACTATTCGGATTACGAACGAGAAGCGCTGGCCGAAACCGGCCCTTTTCTTTACGAGGAAATGTCCGGAATGGGTGGAAAGCGGACATTGGCGCCGCGCGTTGCGCATGTCAGCGGACTAGCAGAGAGTGCGGCCACATGACGCCCTTCGACTTCTTCTTCAGTTTGTTCGGACTGATCCTCGGTTTGGCGATCGCAGTTCTCATCGGAGGGCTTAGCGACGTACTGCGGGAGCGCGAGAGGACTCCGATTGGATGGCTGACGCCGATGCTCGGACTTTTCCTGCTGCTCGACCTCACCACCTTATGGGTCAACGCGTGGACTGGCCTCCGGACAATTC
>JBKPOO010000062.1:0-73294 GCA_046733175.1 Pseudomonadota bacterium | reverse complement strand
TCGAGGACTTGAGGGAGGATTTCGTCCGCGATTTTGTCTTCCCGATGTTTCGAGCGAACACCGTTTACGAGGGCCAATATCTGCTCGGCACATCGATCGCCCGGCCGCTGATCGCCAAGCGCCAGATCGAGATCGCGCGAGCCGTCGGAGCGGACGCGGTCTGTCACGGAGCGACCGGCAAGGGCAACGACCAGGTCCGCTTCGAGCTCAGCTATTATGCGCTGGAACCGGACATCAAGGTCATCGCCCCGTGGCGCGAATGGGAATTCCAGAGCCGCGAGGCGCTGCTTGATTTCGCTGAGAAGCACCAGATCCCGATCGCCAAGGACAAGCGCGGCGATGCGCCCTTCTCGGTCGATGCCAACCTGTTGCACTCATCGTCGGAGGGGAAGGTGCTGGAGGATCCGGCCGCCGGCGCGCCCGAATATGTCCACCAGCGCACGATCTCGCCCGAGGATGCGCCGGACCAGCCGACGACGATCACGATCGATTTCGAAAAGGGCGATCCGGTCGCGATCGACGGCGAGAAGTTATCGCCCGCGGCGCTCCTGGCTAAGCTCAACCAGCTCGGCCACGACAACGGCATCGGCCGGCTCGACCTGGTCGAAAACCGTTTCGTGGGAATGAAGTCGCGCGGGGTCTACGAGACGCCGGGCGGCACGATCCTGCTCGCCGCGCATCGCGGCATCGAGAGCATCACGCTCGACGGCGGCGCCATGCATCTGAAAGACGAGCTGATGCCGCGCTACGCGAAACTCATCTATAACGGCTTCTGGTTCTCGCCGGAGCGGGAGATGCTCCAGGCGGCGATCGACAAGAGCCAGGAGCATGTGCGCGGGCGGGTCAAGATGAAGCTCTACAAGGGCAACGCCACGGTGATCGGGCGGGAGAGCGAGCATTCGCTCTACGACCAGGATCTGGTGACCTTCGAGGAAGGCAGCGGCAGCTACGATCACCGCGACGCGGCGGGTTTCATTCGCCTCAACGCGCTCAGGTTGCGCACGCTGGCGCAGCGCAAGCGGCGGCTGACTTAATCGCTCCTCCCTGGCCGAAGGCTGGGGAGGGGGACCGCTGCCGAAGGCAGTGGTGGAGGGGTTGGCGCTGACCCCTCCACCATCCAATCTGCGTTGGATGGCCCCCCTCCCCGAGCAAGCTCAGGGAGGAGCTTAGAGGCCCAACTCTTCCTTCGCCGCCGCGATCTGGTCGCGGACGCGCTCTGGCGCGGTCCCTCCGTAGCTCGTGCGGCTCGCGACCGATGCCTCGACGCTAAGCACATCGAAGACGCGCTCATCGATGCGCGGATCGATCGCCTGAAGTGCATCGAGCTGCAGCTCCGCGAGCGCGCACCCTCGCTGCTCCGCCAGCTTCACCGCGCGGCCGGTGATGTGGTGCGCCTCGCGGAACGGCACGTCCGCCTCGCGCACCAGCCAGTCGGCGAGGTCGGTCGCGGTCGAGAAACCGGCCGCCGCCGCTTCGCGCATCCGTTCGGGCACGAATTCGACCGTTTCAATCATGCCGGTTAGGGCCTGCAACGAGATCATCAGCAGATCGTAGGCCTCGAAGACGGGCTCCTTATCGTCCTGCATGTCCTTCGAATAAGCGAGGGGAAGGCCCTTCATCGTCACCATCAGCGCGGTGAGCGCTCCGACGATCCGGCCGCTGTGCCCGCGCACCAACTCGGCCGCGTCGGGATTGCGTTTCTGCGGCATGATCGACGAGCCGGTGGAATAATTGTCCGAAAGCTTCACGAAGCCGAATTGCGGGCTGGCCCAGATGATCAGCTCTTCCGCCAGCCGCGACAGGTGCAACGCGCATTGCGCGGCGGCGGCGAGATAATCGAGCGCGAAGTCGCGGTCGGAGACGGCGTCGAGGCTGTTCGGTGTCGGCCGGTCAAAACCGAGCGCGTCGGCGGTCCGTTCGCGATCGATCGCGAAGCCCGTGCCGGCCAGAGCTGCACTGCCCAGTGGACATTCGTTCATTCGCGTGCGCGCATCGGCGAAGCGCGACGCATCGCGGCGCAGCATCTCGTAATAGGCGAGCAGGTGATGGCCGAGGATCACCGGCTGGGCGACCTGCAGATGGGTGAAGCCGGGCATGATCGTGTCGGCATGCTCGTTTGCGCGTTCTACGAGGACTCGCTGCAGCGCCCGGACGGCGTCAACAGTCTCGTCACACGCATTGCGGACCCACATCCTGGAATCGGTCGCGACCTGGTCGTTGCGCGAACGCGCCGTGTGCAGCCGTCCCGCCGCGGCGCCGATCAACTCGGCGAGCCGATGCTCGACCGTCATGTGGATGTCTTCGAGCTCGGCCTTCTCGGGAACGCCGTCGCGCTCGAACTCCTCTGCGACTTGGTCCAGACCCCCGATGATCGCGGCGGCGTCCGCTTCGCCTATGATCCCTTGCTCGCGAAGCATCGCGGCGTGAGCCTTCGATCCGGCAATGTCTTCGCGCCACAGGCGTTTGTCGAAGCGGATGGACGCGTTGATCTCGGCCATCAGCTCGGCGGGCTTTCCGCCGAACCTGCTGCCCCACATTTTCTGGCCGTCGTCCGACATGGCCGGCGCGTTGCCACGTGAGCGGAGAGGGGTCAAACCGCCAAGTTTCGCCACTGCTGTGCGAAAAAGTCCGGCGCGTTGACGAAGCTGGCCTCAGTTTCTGGTAGCGCGGCGCTTCGACTCCTCCCAGTCTGCGTGAGGTCAGGGAGAGGTTGGTCGTATATGCGTCGGCGTTGGATCGTCATGTCGTTCGCGGCAGTCGTAGCTTCGACTGCCTCGAGGGCGGAGGAAAAGCCGGCGATCATCGCCGACATGGATCATTACATCGGCGACCCGCGCGGTCCCGGCACCTACCGCGCGCTGGCGGGGTTAGGCGATCCTAACTTCGGCCGGCGGGACGCGAATGATGGGCAATCGTGGGAGCAGGAGGAAAGCGCCCGGAAGCTCTTCGATTTGGACTATGGGGGGGATTGCCGGCAGGCTTATGCGCTGAAGACCTATCGCGAGCGCGTCTCGCGCCTCGGCCCGCGCCATCCGTATGTCGCGCAGTGGCTGAAGGTGCAGCGTGCCGTGTTCAGCCCTTGCCGGACCTGGAACCCGGAGCGGAAAGACATCGACCCCTTGCCGCAGCCATTGCCGCTGGCCGATCCCGAACTCGATCGTCTGCAACGGGCCGACCGCGCGTACCAAGCCGCCTCGCAGCTCTTCTATCGAACCAAAATCGCCGAGGCGCGGGCAGCCTTTTCGGCGATTGCGTCGCAGCGCGGCCCGCATCAATCCGCCGCGACCTTCATGCTGGCGGCAATCGACGCCGGAAGCACGCCAGTACAATATCCCGCCGCGAAAGCTCGTCCCGGCGCAGTCGCGGAAGCAAAGGCGCTGCTGACCAATCCCAAGGTGGCCGGAATGCGCGCCGATAGCCACGAATTGATCGGCTGGATGGGCGCGACCCACGACACCCGCGAGACCCGAGCGGCGCAAGTCGCGGTGACATTGCAGGCGCTTCACCTCCCGCTCGCGACGATCCGCTCCGATCCGCAGGCGCGCGCGCGTTACGATCGCTCGGTCGCGGATCTTCCCGCGCTCTGGACCAAGTTCGAGGATGCAGACTGGTGGCTGACCGGAGCGATTCCCAAAGGTTATTACGGCAGCCTGGCCATGGCGGAAGCCGCCAAGACGGATCGGCTCGCCGCATTTCAGCTGCTTCCCGGACCTTGCCGGACCAATTCATGTCCCGCAGGCACTTTTTCCTTTGGCGAATATATCGATGCGCGCCTCGCGGATGCCGGCAAGCACGGCGACCGAGACGTTTGGCGCGTGGCCGCTGCCGAAATCCGCTCGGCGTACGAGCAGCCCGACGATCGTGCCGAAATCGATCAATTGATTGCCCGAGTGCAGCAAGCGCCGAATGATCACGACGTCGCCCTGCTGATGCTTCTCGTCGATCAGCAACTGCACTCCGACTTTGAAGCTTCCTACCGCTACGACGAGAGCGACAAGCGACGAGACCGGCTCCGCGCAGCGGCGTTGCTGGAACGCTGGCCGTGGCCGCAATCACAATGGTTCGTCGGTCGCTATTCGCAGAGCCTCAGGACGCTTGCCGCCGGCGGGTTCATCGCCGAGGCGCGTGCCCTGCGCGATCGTGTCGGCCCGCGCGTTTCGAAAGACGATTTTTGGGGCGTTCCGGGCGAGCTGGTGATGCTCTTGGCCGAGGATCGCGATCATTTCGTCGGGGCCATGGTCGACTATCAGCGTTTCAGTTCACCGCTGATCGATCGCCTGCCGATCGCGGAACTCTTGCAGCTTGCGCGGGACCCGCGCGTACCGGCGGGCCCTAGAGCACGGTTCGCGCGGATAGCCTGGACCAGAGCCTATCTGATCGACGAGCGCCTGCCGAAGGACGTCGACCAGCTCATGCGCGCGCTGAACCCCGAGCTGACGGCCGGATGGCATTCGAAGATCGGCGCGCGGACCAATGACCATCTTCTGCTGCTCGACCTGTTGCGCAGCCCCGATATGAATCTTCGCGCGTCGAGCCGGTCCGGAGCTGATTTCTCGGCATATGGAGCCGACTCCTGGAAACCGGCCGAGATCGACGTTTATGAGCACAGCCTCAACAATTGGTGGTGCGGGCCGCGCGCCGTCGATTTCAATGAACGCGAGGAAAGCGTTCTGTCGGATTCGCTGGGCGAAGGAGCGTCGCGGGCGAAGGCCGAGCAGATGCTATCGCAAAGCTGGGTGTGGCAGGTGCTCGACCGAAGCGAGCGAGCGGAGTTGGCCAAACATCCCATGGCCCCGCGCATGCTTTCCGAAGCGGCAGTGGCTTGGGGCGAAAAGGCCAATCCCAAGCGTCCCGACGGCGCCGACGAAGCGCTGGCGCTGGCGGTCCGTGCAACTCGCTACGGCTGCCAGTTCCAGGGCGGGCACGGGCGCTGGTCCAAAGCGGCTTGGGATGTGCTCCACCAACGCTTCCCCGACAGTGACGCCGCGAAACGCACCCGCTGGTGGTTCGACTGCAAGCACTTCACTTACGGCTGCAGCGACAGCACCAAGGACGACCAATCCTATTATCCGATGCCGGACGAACCATCGCAGGCAGATCCGCCAGCCAAACCCGAGGATGTGGCTGACCAAAAATCCCCTGCTTGATTCGAGTTATCAGCAGTTCCATGGTCCCGGCTCCTCATTTCGGGGGGCTGTACGATGTCGGTTCGAATCTTCCTTCCGGCGGTGCTTTTGGCTTTCGCCGCGAGCCCAGCCGTTGCCCAGGACGCGCAAGGCCTGGTCGCCAAAAATCTTGAAGCGCGCGGCGGGACCGCCGCGCTCGATGCCCTAAAGAGCGTAACCTTCGAGGGCCGGGTTATTTTTCCGGGCGATTTCGAGCTGAGCTACAAAGAGGCGCGTGCGCGGCTTGGAGGCGCGGACGCCGCAAGGTCCGACCTCAGCCTCCAGGGCCTCGACGTGGTCCAGTCGTATGACGGCCACGGCGCGTGGAAGATCAATCCTTTCCAGGGCCGCAAGGACCCGGAAAAGATGTCGGCCGATGAAGCTCGGCAGCTGGCGGACGGCGCGCTGATCGAAGGCCCGCTCCTCGCTTCGCGGCATGACGGAAGCCGAGTCCAGTATCTCGGCCGTGAGGATTTCGACGGGACTCTCGCCTACAAGCTAAAGGTCACCCAGAAGGACGGCGACGAGTTCACTTATTGGCTCGATCCCGACACATATCTCGAAATCAAGATGGACGAGACCCGGCGGATCCGGGGAGCGCAAACGACTTCGGAGACGGAGCTCGGCGACTATGAAAAAGTCGGCGGCGTCTATTTTCCGATGTCCATCGAAAATTGGGGCCAGGGTCAATCCAACCAGCGCACGCGCGTCCAAATCGCGAGCGCGACGGCCAATCCCGCGGTCGCCGCCGATTTCTTCTCGGAGCCGCGTGGCGCCGGAACTCCGGCCAAAGCGGGAGGTGAGCCGCCCGACGCCTCTCAGAAGGCCCAGGGCAAGAAACCGTCCGAAAAGGCCGACGAGCCGGCCAATCCGTCCAAGCCGAAGGGGGAGTGAGAGCCATGCTGCGTACCGTCCTGCTCGCACCCGCCGCGATCGCCATCACTCCGGCCGCCGCCCAAAGTTTCGACAGCGCGTCGATTTCGGGCCTCGGCATCCGCAACGTCGGCTCGGCGACCATGTCCGGGCGCATTGCAGCAGTAGCCGGCCGCCAGGAGGCTGACGGGAAAGTCACCCTGCTGGTCGGCTCGGCCTCGGGCGGCGTGTGGAAGTCCGAAGATGGCGGAACGACTTTCAAGCCTGTCTTCGACAAGCAGCCCGTGCAGTCGATCGGCGCCGTTGCGCTCGATCCGACGAACAAGGACGTGATGTGGGTCGGCAGCGGCGAGGCCTGGACCCGCAATTCCGTTTCCGTGGGCAACGGCGTGTACAAGTCGACCGACGGAGGCGAGACCTGGACGAACGTGGGCCTTCCGGGCACCGAGCGGATCGACCGGATCATCGTCCATCCGAAGAACGGCAATATCGTCTACGTCTGCGCGCCCGGTCCCTTGTGGTCGGATTCGGCAGAGCGCGGTCTCTACAAGACGAGCGACGGCGGCAAGAGCTGGTCGCTGATCCTCAAGGGCACGAATCTTTCAACCGGCTGCTCCTCCGTGGCGATGGACCCCGCCAATCCCGAGCATCTGCTCGCCGGCACGTGGGATTTCCGCCGCAAGCCCTTTGAATATCGCTCGGGCGGCAACGGACCCGACCAGCCGTCGGGGAGCCGTTTCGCGGAGAGCCGGGACGGCGGGCGGACCTGGACCAATTTGTCCGCGGACAACCGCAAAGGCTTGCCGGCCTACCCATGGGGGCGGTTGGAGATTGCCTTTGCCCCATCCAACTCGAAGCGCGTCTACGCCTTCATCGAGAACCCGCGGTCGGCGCTTTACGTCTCGGACAATGGCGGCCTAACTTGGGAGGAACGCGACCGCAGCCAGGGCATGGTCTGGCGGCCCTTCTATTTCGCGCGCCTTGTGGTCGATCCGAAGAATCCCGATCGAATCTTCAAGATGGGCTATTCGATCACCGCGTCGGAAGACGGGGGAAAGAGCTTCTCGAACGCCGCGGGTGCTTCGCACGGCGACTGGCACGACATCTGGATCAACCCGGCCAACACCAAGAATATCGTCGGCGGCGACGACGGCGGACTTTGGTACACGTTCGACGGCGCCAATCGCTGGTGGAAGGCCAACAACCTTCCGGTCAGCCAATTCTATCACGTCAGCACCGACAATAAGGACCCGTACCAGGTCTATGGCGGCCTGCAGGACAACAGTTCCTGGGCGGGAGACCAGGAATATCCGGGCGGAATTACGAACAGCCGCTGGGAGAATCTGTTCGGTGGTGACGGCTTCTGGACCTTCTCCGATCCGTCGGATTCCAACTATGCTTATGCGGAATATCAGGGCGGCCATATCGGCCGGGTCAATCGTCACACGCTGGAACAACGCAATATCCAGCCGCAGGGCGGCTACAAGGAAAAGCTTCGCTACAATTGGAACACGCCGATCGCGCTCTCTCCGAACGACAAGGGCACGATCTACATCGGTTCCCAATTCCTGTTCCGAAGCCGCGACCATGGCGTGACGTGGGACCGGATTTCACCGGACCTTACGACCAACGATCCTATTCGCCAGCGCCAGGAGCAATCGGGCGGAATCACGGTCGACAATTCGTCGGCCGAGATGAACACGACGATCTATTCGATCTCCGAAAGCCCGCGCGCGGCCGGCCAGATCTGGGTCGGGACGGATGACGGGAACGTCCAGCTGACCCGCGACGGCGGCAAGAACTGGGCCAACCTCACGGCGAATCTCGGAATGCCCGCCGGCAATTGGATCAGCTGGGTCGAGGCGAGCCGGTATGACCCCGCGGTCGCTTACGTGACGGACGATCGGCACGCTTATGGCGACATGGGGACCTATCTCTATCGCACCGCCGATTACGGTCGAACCTGGCAGCGCATCGTCAGCCCGCAAACGCCCGGCGTCCGCGGCTATGCGCACGTCATCAAAGAGGACCGGGTCAATCCGAACATCCTGTTCCTCGGCACGGAGTTCGGCTTGTTCATGAGCCTGAACGGCGGCCAGAGCTGGGCGCAATTCAAGCCGACAGGATTCCCGGACGGAGTAGCCGTTCGCGACATCGCGCTTCAAAATCGCGATGACGATCTGGTCCTTGCGACCCACGGCCGCGGAATCTGGGTGGTCGACGACATCAGCCCGCTTCGTGAGCTGACCAGTCCGATCCTTGCCAGCAACGTCGCGCTGATCCCGGGCAAGCCGGTCGAGCAGCGGATCCAGGGAAATGGCGGCTGGTCCGAAGGCGATGCCAGCTATTACGGCGACAATCCCGCGAGCGGCGCCGTCATCACTTATTACCAGAAGGCGCGCCACGTGATCGGGCGGATGAAGCTCGAGATCCTCGACGCCAGCGGCAATGTCATCGACGAGGTGCCCGCATCGAAGCGGCGCGGTCTCAATCGGGTAAGCTGGTCGATGCGCACCAAGCCCCCGCAGGTGCCGCCCGCTGCCTCGCTTGCAGGGAATTCCGCGATCGGCGAGCGCTATCTTCCGGGAAACTACACGGTGCGGCTGACGAACGGTGGACAGGTCGTGAGCGAGCCGTTGACGGTCACGCTCGACAAGCGAGCGGCCTTCAACGTGGCCGACCGCCAAGCGCAGTTCGCTGCGTCCGAGCGAGTCAAGTCGCTGTTCGAGCGAATGAGCAAAGTGGTGGCCCAGATCAACGCCGTGCGCCAGCAGGCCGGCGCCCTCGCCGCGAGCGCGACCGCGCCCGCCGATGTGAAAGCAGCCGCGACGATATTGTCGTCCAAGGCGGACGATCTTCGCAAGGAGATCGTCGCGACGAAGGAAGGCGGAGCGATCACCGGCGAGGAGCGGCTGCGCGAGCATGCCGACGACGTCTATGGCGCGATCACCTCGGTCGAGGACCGTCCCACAAACTATCAGATAGCGCGGGTCGACGCGCTCGACCGGGAGCTTAAGGACGTCGAGGCGCGATGGGCAGCATTCCAGGCTACGGATCTGGCGACGTTCAACGCCAAGCTCAAGGCGGCGAACCTCCCGTCGCTGACGGTTGCCGAGGTCGAATTCGATCCGGATGATTTGCCGCGCGGTGGACGTGCGTCCGCGCTGGCGAGGGGGATCGTCGGGCTCAGGTATTACGGCGACGCAGGGGCGCTCGAGACGGCCGAAGAGAAGGACTGATATCGCAGCTGCGCCAGCTGCTCCTGCGGCGCGACGGGCCTTCCCCCGCCGCTCGAATCCCATTTTGGGACGGTTGCGCAACTAAGTAGTTGTGCAAGCACATAAACCCAGTTTAGGTAAACGATTGGTTAACGATTCGCGTGGGGGCGGATCGGACCCGGTTTAGTTGCGTGGGGGAATGGTAGAATGGCTACGAACACCAGCGGTGGCACGACCACCTCGCTGAACAATACGCCGCAGGCGACGGACGACAGCTTCAATCTTGTCGAAGATTACAATGCGATCGCCTGGCTCGACGTCATGGGCAACGACCTCGGCGGCAATGCCAAGATCCTCTGGTCGCTCGACGACACGGCGGCCGATGGCTCGGCCGATCTGATCTCAACCGATGTCGGCAAGGTCGAGGCGACAAGCTGCGACGCGAGCGCCATGGGAGCCAAGATCTGGATCTGCGACGGCAAGGTCGGATACGATTCCGCCTCGCTCAGCGCGACCTTCAAGGCTCAGCTTCAGGCTCTCGCCGTCGGCGAAAAGGCCTATGACAGCTTCACCTACGCGATCCGGCTGTCCAACGGCACCTTGTCCTGGGCGACCGCGACGGTCGTCTACACCGGCACCAACGACGGTCCCGACATTTCCGTGGGGACAGGTGACAGTGCGTCGGCCTGTTTGACGGAAACCAATTCCACGCTTTCCACGAGCGGTACCCTGACGGTCGTCGACCCTGATACCAGCGATACGGTCGGGGTTTCGATCACCGGCTTTTCGAAGAGCGGAAACGCCGGGACCCTGACGGACCTTCAGCTCCAGGGCATGCTCGCGCTCGGCCAAAGCTCGCTGGCAGCCAATACCGGCGATTCGCACAATCTCGATTGGTCGTTCGATTCGGACCCGCAGACGTTCGATTATCTGGCCGCCGGGGAAAGCTTGACGCTCACCTACACGGTCACTGCGGACGACAGCCACACCGGCACCGACACGCAGACCATCACTGTCACCATCAAGGGCTCGAACGACGGTCCGGCCTCCGTTTCCGGAGGCACGTTGAACGGTGGTGTCGAAGAGGAGTCCGGCACTTATACCGCGAGCGGCAGCTTCGGTTTCACCGATGTTGATTCAAGCGACACGCACAGTGTTTCCGTCACGTCGAGCACGACCGGATTCCTCGGCACTCTGACGCCGACCGTTAGCAACGATTCGACGGGCGACGGTTCGGGCACGGTGAGCTGGACCTTCTCGGTTTCCGACGCCGACCTGCAGTTCCTGGGCGAGGGCGAGACGCGGACCCAGAACTACACGGTCACGGTCGATGACGGCCACGGCGGAACGACGAGCCAGACGGTGCAGATCGTCCTCACCGGCGACGAAGACCCGATCACGATCACCAGCGCGGCGCAGACGAAATCCATCTCTGAGGATGGCACGTCGGTCGGCGGCACGATCGCCTTCAACGACGTGGATCTTAGCGATACGCACACCGCGAGCGCGGCAGCGAACGCGGCCAATACGACGAGCCTCGGCACGTTCAGCATCGACGCCTCGGTCACCGAAGGCGCGAATGCCGCGAACGGATCGCTCGGCTGGAGCTATGCGGTCAACAACTCAGCCGCGCAGTATCTGGCGGCCGGCGAGAGCGTTGAAGAGAAGTATGACGTCACGTTCAACGATGCCCACGGAAGCATGGTCACCGAGACAGTGACCGTGACCATTACGGGCTCGAACGACGGGCCCGACATCCGGGCGATTGCGGGGGATAGCGACGGTCACGATTTCGATGAGACCGACTCCGGACTGTCGACGTCGGGAACGCTGACGGTGACCGATCCGGATACCAGCGATACGATCGACACGTCGGTCACGATCGCGGTCCACGGCAACCAGGGGTCGCTCAGCGACGCCGACCTGCTCGCAATGTTCGGCATTACGGGCGGCACGGACGCGAATCTTGCGGCCAACACCAGCGACACGAACAATCTCAACTGGTCGTTCGATTCGGGTTCGGAGGCGTTTGATTTCCTTGCCGAAGGCGAGGTCCTGACGGTAACCTACACGCTGACCAGCGACGACGGGAACGGCGGCACCGACACCCAGGATGTGGTGATCACGATCACCGGCACCAACGATGCGCCCGAGCTTTCGGCCTCGGTCACGTCGCACACCTACACCGACACGGCGAATGACGACTCGTTCGGCAGCCTGACCGGCACGCTGAGTACCGTCGATCCGGACCGCGGCGACACGGCGACCTACTCGATCGACGGCGGCGCCGATGACAACAGTCACGCCGGTTACGACACGTCGGTCTCGAGCACTTATGGCAAGCTGTACCTCAACAGCGAGACCGGCGCTTACGAGTTCGTGCCGAACGATACAGCGATCGAAGCGCTGAAGACAGACGACAGCGTAAACTTCACGCTGCGGGTCACCGACCATGAGGGCGCGACCGACACCGAGACACTGACGATCAACCTCGACGGCATCAACGACGCGCCGGAGCTCAGCGCGACCGTGACGTCGGCGACGTTCACCGACACAGCCGGCGACGACAGCTTCAGCGCGGTCACCGGCGATCTCTCGTCGACCGACCGCGACAGCCCGGAGACCGCTTCCTACGGCGTGGTCGGGGGTGTCGCCGACAACAGCCTGGCCGGTTACGACACGTCGACAGCGAGCGCCTACGGGAAGCTCTACGTCGACAGCACCACCGGGAACTACACGTTCGTTCCCAACGACGGGGCGATCGAAGCGTTGAAGACGGACGACAGCGTCAGCTTCACGCTGAAGGTGACTGACGGGTCCGGCGCGACCGATACCGAGACACTGACGATCAACCTGGACGGCATCAACGATACGGCCTCGATTACAGGGGACGTAAGTGGGGACGTGACCGAAGCCGGAGAGGACGGCGCAGGAATCACGACAGCGACCGGCGATCTCGATGCCCAGGATCGCGATGATCCCGACGACTCGTTCCAGGCAGTCGCGACGGCCACAGCTAGCGACAGCGGCTACGGAACCTACACCGTCGATAGCCACGGAACCTGGAGCTACACGCTCGATAACACCAATCCCGACGTCCAGGCCCTGAACGACGGCGATCCTCTCCAGGACACCTTCACCGTCTATTCGATCGATGGGACGGCTCAGCAAATCACGGTCACCATCCATGGCGACAACGACTTGCCGTTCGTAAGCGGAGATCTTCTCGCGGACGTGACCGAGGCCGGCAATTCGAACTCGGGCGGCGATCCGATCGCGACCGGGACGCTCACCGCGGACGATGTCGACAATCCGGACAACGTCTTCCAGGCGGCCTCGGGCGACAGCTCCAATGGCTACGGTACCTTCTCGGTCGATGCCGACGGCAATTGGACCTACACGCTCGACAACGGGAATGACGACGTCCAGGCGCTGAACGACGGCGATACGCTGACGGACTATTTCACTGTCCTGTCGGACGACGGCACGCCGACCCAGGTGCAGATCACGATCCACGGCGCCGACGATGTGATCATCGTGACGCCGCCGGCGACTTACACTGGCCTGGATGCCGTCAACGACCACGATGGTGACCTCGGCACGGGGTCTTCGACCAGCCCCTTGATCACCGGGACCAACAACGGCGAGACGATCAACGGTCGACTATCCGGCAGCGGTGCCGACACGATCAACGCCCTCGGCGGCAACGACACCGTCAACGCGGGCGATGGCGGAGACACCGTCTACGGCGGCGCCGGCTCGGATACGATCCATGGCGGAGCCGGCAACGACACGCTCTATGGCCAGGCCGGCAACGACTTCCTCTACGGCGAAGGCAATAGTGATAGCCTCTTCGGCGGATCCGGCGACGACTACCTCGACGGTGGCGACAATACCGACATGGTGCTCAACGGTGGCTCGGGGAACGACACAATCCTTGGCGGAGCGAACACCGACATGCTTACCGGCGGATTTGGCGCGGACACGCTGACCGGCGGAGACGGTTCAGACACCTTCGTCTATGTCGACGTCCGCGACACGAACGACACGATCACCGACTACAATCCCGGCCCGGACACCATCAGCCTGACGGGCATCGACGCCAACCAGATTCAGGCCGGAAACCAGGCATTCGCATGGGGCGGGACCGATCCGACCGCATTCGGCCTGTGGTTCACGCACGACGGTACCGACACCATTCTGTACGGCGACACGGACGGCGATCTTTCGACCGCCGAATTCCAGCTTACACTTCAGAATTTCTCCGGTTTCGATGCCTATGCGGACCCCGGAACGCCCCCACCAACGACCTGGCTGGGGCTCTGAGGCCAGCGCAAGAAAGAAAGGCCTCCCGGGCGAGTGCTCGGGAGGCCTTCCTTTTGTCTTTTGTGCGTGACGACTATTCGTCATCCCCCGTCAGGAACGCGGGGGCGAACTCGGGCGCGGGGCCGTCATCTCCGCCTTCGCCGCGAGGACCGCGATCGTCACGATCACGACGCGGGCCACGGTCGCGGTCGCCGCGATGCTCGCCGCGGGGTCCACGATGGTCCCGGTCGCCACGGTCGCGCCGGGGTCCACGATCGTCACGACCGCCGCGGTCACGCCCGCCACGGCCGCGATCGCCACGGTCGCCGCGAGGACCACGGTCCTCACGCGGAGGACGGGTGTCCGGTAATTCCTCGCCGGTTTCCTGGTCCACCAGGCGCATCGACAGGCGGACCTTGCCGCGCTGGTCGACTTCCAAGAGCTTGACCTTCACTTCCTGACCTTCGGACAGGATGTCGCGGACGTTCTCGACCCGCTCGTTCTTGATCTCGCTGACGTGGACCAACCCGTCCTTGCCGGGCATGAAGGTCACGAACGCACCGAAATCGACGATGCTCGCAACCTTGCCGGTGTAGATCGTGCCGACCTCAGGCTCCGCGACGATGCCCTTGATCCAGTTACGCGCGGCCTCGATCTGTGACAGGTCCGATGACGCGATCTTGATCGTGCCGTCGTCGTCGATGTCGACCTTGGCGCCCGTCTCCGCGACGATCTCGCGGATCACCTTGCCGCCGGTGCCGATGACTTCGCGGATTTTGTCCTTGGGGATCGACATGGTCTCGATGCGCGGCGCGTGGGCACTGAGCTCTTCGCGGCTGTGATCGAGGGCCTTGGCCATTTCGCCGAGAATATGGGCACGGCCGTCCTTCGCCTGGGCGAGTGCGGTGCGCATGATCTCCTCGGTGATTCCGGCGACCTTGATGTCCATCTGGAGCGACGTGATTCCGTCGCTGGTTCCGGCGACCTTGAAGTCCATGTCGCCGAGATGATCCTCGTCGCCGAGGATGTCGCTGATCACCGCGAAGTCCTTGCCCTCGAGGATCAGGCCCATGGCGATGCCGGCAACCGGGCGCTTCAGCGGAACGCCGGCGTCCATCAGCGCGAGGCTTCCGCCGCACACCGTCGCCATCGAACTCGAGCCGTTGGACTCGGTGATGTCGGAGAGGACCCGGATCGTATAGGGGAACTCCTCGATGCTCGGGAGCATCGGGTGAAGCGCGCGCCAGGCGAGCTTGCCGTGACCGACTTCACGCCGCCCCGGAGCGCCGAAGCGCCCCACTTCGCCGACCGAGTAGGGCGGGAAGTTATAGTGCAGCATGAAGCGCTGGTAGGAGAGACCCTCCAGGCCGTCGATCATCTGCTCGGCTTCCTTGGTGCCCAGCGTGGTGGTGACGATGGACTGCGTCTCGCCGCGGGTGAACAGCGCCGAACCGTGAGTGCGCGGCAGGAAGCCCGCCGTGATCTCGATCGGGCGAACCGTCTTGGTGTCGCGGCCGTCGATGCGGCGGCCGTCCTTGAGGATCGCGCCGCGAACGACGTCGGCCTCGAGCGACTTCACGAGCTTCGACGCGACGAGTTGCTCCTGCGGCTCGGCTTCGGCGAAGGCTTCGGCAGCCTTCTCGCGCGCTGCGTTGAGCGCGGCCGAACGCTCGGACTTGTTGGTAAGCTTGTAAGCGGCCTCGATATCCTTGCCGATGAGCGACTTGAGCTGCTTCTTGACGGCATCCTTGTCACCCGAAGCAGCAAGCTCCCACGGTTCCTTCGCGGCCTGCTCGGCGAGCTTGATGATCGCCTCGATGACCTTCCGGCTCTCGCCGTGCGCGAACATCACCGCGCCGAGCATCTCTTCTTCCGAAAGCTCCTTGGCTTCGGATTCGACCATCATCACCGCGTTGCGGGTGCCGGCGACGACCAGGTCGAGGCGGCCTTCGGCAATCTCGGTCTGGGTCGGGTTGAGGATATACTCGCCCTCATTGCTGAAGCCGACGCGGGCGGCACCGATCGGTCCCATGAACGGGACACCGGAGAGCGTCAGCGCGGCCGAAGCGGCGATCATCGCGACAATGTCGGGCTCGTTCTCTCCGTCGTAGGAAAGGACCTGCGCGATGACGAGGATCTCGTTGTAGAAGCCCTCGGGGAAGAGCGGCCTGATGGGCCGGTCGATGAGGCGGCTGGTGAGCGTTTCCTTTTCGGTCGCTCCGCGCTCGCGCTTGAAGAAGCCGCCCGGAATGCGTCCCGCGGCAGAGAATTTTTCCTGGTAGTGGACGGTCAGCGGGAAGAAATCTTGCCCCGGCTTGACCGACTTGGCGGCGGTGACCGCACAGAGGACCACGGTTTCGCCGAGGGTCGCGAGAACCGCGCCGTCGGCCTGGCGGGCAACGCGGCCCGTTTCGAGCTTGAGGGTCTTTCCACCCCACTCGATTTCGACTGTTTTCGTATTGAACATTTCTTTTCCTTCACCCCGCGGGCCGGATGCCGGCGGGACAGCTGGTGCAGGCTAGCCGGCCTGCTGCGGTTCGGGGCGCTTCATGGCCCCACAGTGCGCCCCGCCGAATTGCGGGACTTTTTTACAAAAGAGCGCGGAAATCCGCGCCCTGTATCATTTCCGAAGGCCGAGCTTCGCGATGAGATCGGTGTAACGCGTCTCGTCTTCGCGACGAAGAAAATCGAGGAGCGAGCGGCGCTGATTGACGAGCATCAAAAGGCCGCGGCGCGAATGGTTGTCCTTCGCATGGCTCTTAAAATGCTGGGTGAGATTGTTGATACGCTCGGTGAGGATCGCAACCTGCACTTCGGGCGAACCCGTATCGCCCTTGCCGCGGGCATGCTCCTTGATCAGCGCTCCTTTGCGCTCGGCGGTAATCGACATCGTTTCACTCCTGTCTTTTCTAAAGGTTGAACCCCCGGACGACCCTGAGGCCGTCGGCCGTGGCTTCGACCAAAGCGACCGGACGATCGTCCTCTGTCGCAAGCTGAAGCCCCGGCTTCGCGGGGAACCCGAAAAGCTTCTGTCCATGACGGAGCAGCTGGGCTTGATCGGGGGTGACGGGGAGGGCCGGGATGTCGTCCAGCGCCGCTTGCAGCGGCAATACCGCCCGCGTCAGTTGGCGCGCCTTAGCGATTTCAGTGAGAAAGTCCAGCGAAACGGACTGATCGAGGCCGAAGGGGCCGGCGCGTGTGCGTCTGAGATAGGAAACGTGACCGACCGTTCCAAGAGCGCGGGCGATGTCGCGGGCGAGGGAGCGGATGTACGTGCCCTTGGAGACGGTGGCGACAAGTGTGATGAAATCCTCCCCGGAACGGGGAGGGGGACCATTCGAAGGATGGTGGTGGGGGCCCGGCGGTTCGCTAACTGGACCATTGGCCCCCTCCACCACGCCGCTTCGCGCCGCGGTCCCCCTCCCCGTACCGGGGAGGATCTTAAGGGCGTGCACCGACACCCTCCGACCTTTCAGCTCCACCTCCTCGCCCGCCCGCGCCCTCGCATAAGCGGGCTTTCCTCCGATCTTCAGCGCCGAATAAGCGGGCGGGACTTGGTCTATCTCGCCAGTGAAGCGCGGCAGGATGGCTTCGACCTGTTCGGGGGCCGGCCGGACGTCGCTGGTGGCAACAACCTCACCTTCGCCATCAAGCGTATCGGTCTCCTCGCCGAACTTGATCGTAAAGTCGTACGACTTCGTCGCGTCGAGCATGCGTCCGGCGAGCTTGGTCGCCTCGCCGAGCGCGATCGGCAGAACGCCGCTCGCCAATGGGTCGAGCGTTCCGCCATGGCCGACTTTCGTCTTCGGCTCGCCCGCTTCGCGCAACAATCGCTTCACTGCTGCGACCGCTTGGGTCGAGCCCAGGCCGACCGGCTTGTCCAGGACGATCCAGCCGTGGAGCATGCCTCAGCCGAGGCCGACCAGCCCGAGCATTGCAGTCGCGAGCCATTTGACGATCGGCGAGACCACGCGGCCGATGACATCGGCCTTCGGCGAGATCGCCGGAAGCACCAAGAGCAGCAAAACGAACACCAGGAGCGAGAAGCGGCCGATCTTGCGATAATGCTGGCCGAGGACAGGCGGCAACATGCCTTCCACGACATGGCCGCCGTCGAAGGGCGGGATCGGGAGCAAATTGAAGATTCCGAGGAAGATGTTGATGTAGACGAAGTTGAGGGCGTTGAGCGCGATGAACTGCGCCGCTCCGCCTTGCGCTCCGTCGGACAACATGATGGTCGCGGCCAGGATCAGCGCGCCGGCGATTGCCAGCAGCAGGTTCATCCCGGGCCCGGCGAGGGCAACCAGGATCATGTCGCGCCGGGGATTTCGAAGCCGGGCGTAATTGACCGGCACTGGCTTGGCCCAGCCGAAGATCGCACCGGCATGACTGACCGCGAGGATTAGCGGGAGGATCACCGTTCCGAACGGATCGACGTGCTTGATCGGGTTGAAGGTCAGCCGGCCGCGCTGCTCGGCGGTCGGATCGCCAAGCCGCCTTGCGACCAGGCCGTGCGCGACTTCGTGAAACACGATCGCGATCACCAGCGGCACCAGCCAGATCGCGATGTCGTAGACGATATTGTCCTGGTTCATGTGCCTCCTATCGCCTCGCGAGGCCCAGGCTCAGCTGGCGCTCTTCGCTTTCGCGCAGTCGTTCGAAAAAATGACGGCGGCAAAGCGCGACGTAACGATCGTTGCCGCCGATCTCCGTCTGCGCCCCGGCCGCGACCGCATGACCCTCGGCGTCGACCCGCAGGTTCATCGTCGCCTTGCGCCCGCATTCGCACACGGCCTTGAGCTCGATCAGCGAGTCCGCGAGGGCGAGCAGCGCCGCCGAACCGGGGAACAGCTTTCCCTGGAAGTCGGTCCGAAGGCCGTAGCAGAGCACCGGAATTCCGAGCGCGTCGGCGACCTCGCAAAGCTGCAGGACATGCTTCTGCGACAGGAACTGCGCCTCGTCCACCAGGATGCAGTCGAGTTTGCGTTTCTTCAGCTCGCTACCGATCGCGTCGAACAAATCGACGCTCTCGTCATAGGCATGGGCGGGCGCGGAGAGCGCGATGCGCGATCCAATCGTGCCCGAGCCGGCGCGGTCGTCGAACGAGGCGGTCCACAGCATCGTTTCCATGCCGCGCTCGCGATAGTTGAAATCGGCCTGCAGAAGGGTCGTGGATTTCCCCGCGTTCATCGCGGCATAATAGAAATAGAGCTTGGCCATTTGCCGTTCTTATTCGTCATTCCCGCGAAAGCGGGAACCTAGTTTTTTCTTTTCACTGGGTCCCGGCTTGCGCGGGGATGACGACTTGGGGGTCAAACCGGCCACTCGTCCTTCAGGATCGCGAACAACACCGTGTCGCGGACGTGCCCGTTCCAGGTGATGCGGTCGGCGCGGAGCAGGCCTTCGCGAACGGCGCCGAGCTTCGCCATCGCCGCCTGGCTGCGAGCGTTGCGGCGGTCGACGCGGAACTCCACACGGCGGATGCCGCAGCCGAACGCACGAGCCAGCATCATGTCCTTGATGCGCCGGTTGAAGCCGGTGCCGCGCAGATGTGGGCGGTAATAAGTGCCGCCGATCTCGAGCGTCTGGCGCGACTTATCGATCCCGAGATAGCTCGACATTCCCGCTAGCTCCTCGCCGTCGAACAGCACGAAGGTCAGGTTGCGGTCGCTCGAGCGGTAGTAATCGATGCTCTCATCGAAGCCGTCAGGGCCGAAATTATTGGCGTAAATCTGCCAGATCTCGCTGTCCTCGGCGCAGGCCGCTTTCAGCGGCTCGCGGTGCCGTTCCTCGAACAGTTCCGCGCGGCAGCCGACGCCTGTCATCGGCAACCCCAATTCAGTGATCATCGAGGTCCTGCGCCACGCGATCGGATCGAAGCACCCGGTCGATGTGGCTGCTTTCGTCGAAGCTCTCGTCCGCGACGAATTTCAGCTTCGCCGCATATTTCATGCGGATCCGATGAGCGACCTCGCGCTGAAGGAATGCGGTGTTCTGGCGCAGTGCTTTCAACACGGCATCTTCATCCTTGCCGAGCAAGGGCTTCACGAACGCCGTGGCATGGCGAAGGTCGGGCGACATCCGGACCTCGGTGATGCTGACGAGGTGCGATTGCAGGACATCGTCATGCACGTCGCCGCGTGCCAGCAATTCGCTCAGCACATGCCGCACCTGCTCGCCGACGCGAAGCAGGCGCACGGAGCGGCCTTCGGGGGTTTCGGTGCGGCGCACGGACTAACCCCTCCCCTCGATGGGGAGGGGAAGGGGTGGGGTGATCCATCCGGAAAAAACGGTGTGCTTCATTGACTTCACCCCCTCCCAGCCTCCCCCATCAAGGGGGAGGAGGAAGATTACAGCGTCCGCGCGCGCTCCTCGACCTCGAACACCTCGAGATGGTCGCCCGGCTTGATGTCGTTGGTGTCGGCCAGCATCACGCCGCATTCCAGGCCGGCGCGCACCTCCGCGACGTCGTCCTTGAACCGCCGCAGCGACGAAATCGTCGTCTTCGACACGATGACGTCCTCGCGGGTGAGGCGAGCATGGATGCCCTTGCGGATGACTCCTTCGAGGACGAGCAGGCCGGCCGCCTTGTCCTTCTTGCCGGCGGGGAACACTTCCTTCACCTCGGCGCGGCCGACGACCGTCTCGATGACCTCCGGCCCGAGCTCGCCCGCCATCGCGCCCTTCACCCAGTCGGTGAGGTGGTAGATGACGTCGTAATAGCGGAACTCGACCTTGTTGCGCTCGGCGACTTCACGCGCCTTGGCGTTGGGACGAACGTTGAAACCGATGATCGGCGCCCCGCTCGCGCTCGCCAGCGTCACGTCGCTCTCCGTGATCGCTCCGACGCCCGAGTGCAGCGTGCGCACCCTGATCTCGTCCGTGGACAAGCGATTGAGCGCGTGGACGATTGCTTCGACAGAGCCCTGGACATCGGCCTTGATGACGAGCGGCAATTCCTTCGTCGTCGACGCGTGACTTGCGAACATGTTCTCGAGGCTGACCGGCGCACTGGTCGTGCGCTTCTTGTCGAGCACGCCCTGGCGATAGTCCGCGACTTCGCGGGCACGCGCCTCATTCTCAACGACGGTGAACGGATCCCCGGCCGACGGCACTGCCGAGAGGCCAAGCACCTCGACGGGGACCGAGGGACCGGCTTCCTTCACCTGGCGGCCATGGTCGTCGATCATGGCTCGGACCTTGCCGCTCGACGGGCCCGCCACGAACACATCGCCGACACGCAGCGTGCCGCGCTCGACCAGCACGGTCGCGAGCGGGCCGCGGCCCTTGTCGAGTTTCGCCTCGATCACCGTGCCTTCGGCGGCGCGCTCGGGATTGGCCTTCAGCTCGAGGATTTCGGCCTGGAGGTGGATCGCTTCGAGCAGCTTGTCGAGGTTGGTCTTCTTAGTCGCCGAAACTTCGACGTCCTGGACCTCGCCGCCCATGTCCTCGACGATGATCTCATGCTGCAGCAGCTCCTCGCGGACCTTCTGCGCCTTCGCTTCCGGCTTATCGATCTTGTTGATGGCAACGATCATCGGCACGCCGGCGGCCTTAGTGTGATTGATCGCCTCGATGGTTTGCGGCCTCAAGCCGTCATCGGCCGCGACCACCAGGATCACGATATCCGTGACGTTGGCCCCGCGTGCGCGCATCTCGCTGAACGCCTCGTGGCCCGGCGTATCGAGGAACGTGATCTTCGACTTGTCGGGCAGCTGCACCTGATATGCGCCGATGTGCTGGGTAATGCCGCCGGCTTCGTGAGCGACGACGTCCGCGCCTCGGATCGCGTCGAGCAGCGACGTCTTGCCGTGATCGACATGGCCCATGATCGTAACCACGGGCGGCCGCGGCTGAAGCGTTTCGTCCGCATCGACGTCGGCTGACGTATCGATGTCGACGTCGCTTTCGCTCACGCGCTTCACGCGATGCCCGAACTCCGTGATCAAAAGCTCCGCGGTATCCTGATCGATGGTCTGGGTGAGGGTCACCGCCATGCCCATCTTGAAGAGTGCCTTGACCAAATCGGCGCCACGCTCGGCCATTCGATTGGCGAGCTCCTGCACCGTGATGGCTTCCGGGACCACGACGTCCCGGACCTGCTTTTGGGTCGGACCGACTTCCTGGTGGTGGCGCTTTTCTTTCTCGCGCGCACGGCGCAGGGCAGCAAGGGAACGGGCCCGGCTGTCGTCTTCGTCGCTGAGCGCGCGCGTCACGGTCAGTTTACCGCGCTGACGATGATCTTCGCGGCCGCGGCTCGGGCGAGCCGGCTCGGGCCGCTTGGGCGCGGGCGCATGGCCGCCGGGGCGGCGATGGCCGCGGTCTTCTTCTTCCTGGGCGGGCTCGACCACCTGCGGCTCGGCGGGCGCCTCCGCCGCCTGCCGGGCCTCTTCTTCTGCCTGGACTCGAGCGACTTCGGCCTGCTCCGCGGCCGCTTCCTCCGCCTTGCGATTCTCTTCGGCGCGGCGCCTCTCTTCCTCGGTCGCTTCTACCTTCGTGCGGTCGTCGCGGCGGCGGGCCTCCTCGAGCGCGGTGAGACGGCTCTCCTCCGCCTCGCGCAGAAGCTTGGCCTGCATTTCCTTGCGCGCAGCAGTCTCCTCCGCAGCCGACGGCTTGCGCGGTGCCGGAGCGGCCGGCTTGGGTGCGGGCTTGGGCGCTTCGGCAACCGGCTCCGGCGCCGGCGGCGGCGGTGCCTCACCGGGCCGGCCGAGGATCCGGCGCTTCTTGACCTCGACGACGACCGTGTTCGAGCGGCCGTGGCTGAAGCTCTGCTTGACCTTGCCGGTCTCGACCGTGCGCTTGAGCCCCAGCGGAGGCCGGGTTCCAAGCTTCGGTTTTTCGGTCTGGTCTGCCATTCTATCCCTTCGTCAAATCGTCTTCAGCCGAGCCGGTCCGCAAGGCGGGTTCTCCACCTCCAAGACCTCGATCGGGGCCATTAAAAGCCCGCCACCGGGCAATCGCGTGCAAGACACGCGAAGCGGCAGCGGGATCGGTCAGGGCGACATGTACCACATTCTCGCGCCCCAAAGCCAATGACAAGATAGTGCGCGGCTCTGGGAATATCACCCCCCGTTCGGAGCCTCCGCCGACCCTCCAGGCCTGGTCCAGCCGACGACGGCCGTCCTCGCCGGCATCGGCTGCGTGGATCAAGAGGTGGACGTTCCCCGAACGAGCAGCGATCTCGACCTTGTCGGAGCCGTTGATGAGGTTACCCGCGCGCGCCTCCATTCCGAGGCGATCGAGCGCCGCCTGGCGCAGCGCTTTCTCGGTGCGCTCGCCGATGTCGGCGGGCACCGTCACGCCGTTGGTCTTGAATGCCCGCTGCAGGGCGCCCTTGAGCTTTCCGTTCGCATTAGCGGCATCGAGCTCAGCCCGGCCGACCCCAACCCAGGCGCCCCGGCCGGGCGCCCGCGCCCTGACGTCCGGCGCGACCTCGCCCTCGGGTGACAAAGCCAGTCGGATCAGCTCTTCACGCGGCGCGGTCCGCCGCGTGAGGATGCAAGTGCGCTCCTGAACGTGCGCTTCTAGAGTGTCATTCTGAGGACTCCGCATCGGCGGCCTCCTCGGTTTGCGGTCCGTCGCCCGTCGGCGAGGCGGACGTCTCATCCTCGAACCAGTGAGCACGGGCAGCCATGATGATCTCATTGCCCTGCTCTTCGGTGAGGCTGTATTCGGCGAGAATTCCGCCCTTGTCCTCCGGTCGGTTGCTCGGCTCGCGGCGGCGCGGCTCGACGCGCTTCTTCTGGATCAGCTCGTCGGTCGCAAGATCGGCGAGGTCGTCGAGCGTACGAATATTGGCCTTGCCCAGGGTCACGAGCATCTGCTCGGTGAGGTGCGGAATTTCGGCCAGCGCATCTTCGACCCCGAGCTTGCGCCGCTCCTCACGAGACGCGGCCTCGCGCCGTTCGAGCGCTTCCGCCGCGCGGCTCTGGAGCTCGGTCGCGATATCTTCGTCCAGCCCCTCGATCTGCGCAATTTCCTCGACTGGAACGTAGGCGACTTCCTCCAGGCTGGTGAAACCTTCGGCGACCAGCAGCTGCGAGAGCGTTTCGTCGACGTCGAGTTCGCTCTGGAACATCTCCGACCGCTCGACGAACTCGCGTTGCCGCTTCTCGCTTGCGTCGGCCTCGGTCAGGATATCGATCTGGGAGGTTGTGAGCTGGCTCGCCAGGCGGACGTTCTGCCCGCGCCGGCCGATCGCAAGGCTGAGCTGGTCGTCGGGAACCACGACTTCGATTCGGCCCTCTTCCTCATCGATGACGACACGGCTGACGGTCGCCGGCTGGAGGGCGTTGACGACGAACGTCGCAAGGTCCTGGCTCCAGGGGATGATGTCGATCTTCTCGCCCTGAAGTTCCTGGACCACCGCCTGCACTCGGCTGCCCTTCATTCCGACGCACGCGCCGACCGGATCGATCGAGCTGTCGTGGCTGATCACTCCGATCTTGGCGCGGCTGCCCGGGTCGCGGGCGGCCGCCTTGATCTCGATGATTCCGTCGTAAATCTCCGGAACTTCCTGGGCGAACAGCTTCTTCATGAACTCGGGATGCGCGCGGGACAGGAAGATCTGCGGGCCGCGCGCCTCGCGGCGAACCGCCATGATCAGCGAACGGATGCGGTCGCCGACCCGGACCATTTCGCGCGGAATCTGCTGGTCGCGGCGGATGACGCCCTCGGCGCGCCCTAGGTCGACCACGACGTGCCCGAACTCGACGCGCTTGACGACGCCGGTGATGATCTCGTTCGCGCGGTCCTTGAATTCCTCATACTGCCGCTCGCGCTCCGCATCGCGGACCTTCTGGAAGATGACTTGTTTCGCAGCCTGGGCGGCGATCCGGCCGAATTCGATCGGGGGCAAGGGATCGACGATGAAGTCGCCTACGGAAGCGCCCTTCTGCAGCTTCTGGGCGGCTTTCTCATCGATCTGCTTGAAATGGTCCTCAACAAGTTCGACCACTTCGAGGACGCGCCACAGGCGCAGGTCGCCGGTCTCCGCATCGAGCTTGGCGCGGATGTCGTTCTCGGCGCCATAACGAGCTCGGGCGGCGCGCTGGATCGCGTCCTCCATCGCTTCGATGACGATGCCCTTGTCGATCAGCTTCTCACGCGCGACGGCGTCAGCGATCGCGAGCAATTCGGCCTTGTTGGCGCTGACGGCAGCGGGTGCGGTTGCCATTCGAATTATTCCTCTACGGTTTGAATTGTATCGGCGCCTTCAGTGCTGAGCGGCGCGGTGGCGTTGATGAGCTTGTCGGTCAAGAGCAGCTTGGCCGACGAGATTTCGGAAAAGGGCAAAGCGTGCGCCTGCCCGTCCTTGGCCAGGATCAGGATTTGCTCGTCCTCTGCGCCTTGCAGCGTTCCGGTGAAATTCTTCCGTCCCTCGTGAGGTTCGGCGAGATGCACGCGGGCTTCGTACCCGGCCCAATCCTTGTAATCCCTGAGGCGGGTGAGCGGACGGTCGATGCCGGGCGAGCTCACCTCCAGCCGGTAGCTTCCGGCGATCGGATCGGCGAGATCCAGCATCGTCGACAGGTGGCGTGAGATGCGTTCGCAATCCGCGAGATCGAGTTGGCGAGTGTCCGGGCGCTCGGCCATCACTTGCAAGGTGGGATCGGACGACCCTCCGATCATCATGACGCGCACGAGGTCGTAGCCGAGGTGCTTCACCTCGGGCTCGATCAGCCGCTCAAGTCCGGCGATATCCGCCACGCATTGCCTTTCAGTAAGCCCAAACGTCTCTCGGACCGGAGCCGTGGGGCCCCAGCCTCAGGCATCTGACGATGTCGAGGAGAGAGCCGCGATATAGGCGCAGCGCACTTGTTCCGCAAGCAATGTTAGCGGCCGAGCGCCTGGTTCTCTGCGCGGATGCGAATCGCAAGCGCCGCGGCGTTGAGGAGCGAGAAGATGAGGGCTACCGGCCACAGGCCGAAAACCAGCGGCAGGACCGCGATTTCAAACACCACAACCAGGTAATTCGGATGATTCACCCAGCGGTACGGACCGCGGCGGACGAGTGGCGCGCCCGGTAACACAATGATCCGCGTGGTCCAGCGCGGGCCGAGCGTCGCAAGCACCCAGATCCTGAAGATTTCGGTCGCAACGAAGAAGGCCAGCCAGAAACCATCGACGGGGCGGCCCGGCGCGAGCCACCACAGGGCGAGGAGCCAAAGCACGTGCACCGCGACGATCAACGGGTAATGGGCCGGCGAATGCTCCCGCGCGCCCTGCTCGAGAAGCCGCTGCGTGTTCCGCTTCGACAGCCACAGCTCGCCGACGCGCTGGAGCGTCACGAGCATCAGGATGACGACGTTGATGATCACGCAGCTTCGAGGAGCAGCCCGGCACAGGTGAAACCGGGGCCGAACGCGGTCATCATCACCTTGTCCGGAAGGCCTCGCTCAAGCAGCCGTTCGAGCACGAACAACACGGTCGGCGCGCTCATATTGCCATAGTCGCGAAGCACCTCCCGCTCCAGGTTGAGCTCGCCCTGGTTGAGGTGCAGCGCGGTCTCGATCGCGTCGATCACCTTGACGCCGCCCGGATGGCAGCAGAAGCGGTCGATCTCCTCGCGAGCGATGCCGAGCCCCGCGCACATTTCACCCACCGCTCGCTCCAGCTCGGCTTCGATGAATGGCGGAATCGCGCGGTCGAAGACGACCGCAAGGCCCGGATCCTCGACGTCCCAGCCCATGATCCTCAAACTGTCCGGCCAGATCTTCTCGGCCGAGCCCGAAATGCGGGCGAGGCTGTGCAGGCCGCTGGTCACGACGGCCGCAGCCGCGCCGTCGCCGAACAAGGCGGTCGCGACGACGGCCGCCGGGTCGTCGCTGTCGAGCCGGATCGAGATCGAGCAGGTCTCGACGGTGACGAACAGCCATAGGCTTCCGGGATCGGCCGAAGCCAGCCGGGCCGCGAGCGAAAGGCCATTCACTCCGCCGGCGCAGCCAAGACCGAACACCGGCACTCGGCGGACGTCGGAACGGAAGCCGACTTTCGTGAAGGCGCGGGCTTCCAGGCTGGGGGTTGCGATTCCGGTCGTCGAGACGGTGACGACGCCGTCGATCTGCTCAGGCATCAGTCCCGCCTTTTCGATCGCGGCGGTTGCGGCTTCGACGAAAAGCTTCTCGGCCGCTTCCAGATAGACGGCGTTGCGATCCCGCCAACCGTGGCCCTGCACGTACCAGTCCAACGGCGCGACGATGTGACGCTTGCCGATACCCGCATTGTCGAACACGCCGGCGAGGCGATCGAACAGCGCTTTCTTGCCGCCGAACGCCTCGCGGGCGGTGACCTTGGCCTCGGCCTGCTCGACCACGTGCGGCGGAACCGCGGTGGCGAGAGAGAGGAGGCTGCATTGTTGCATCGTTAGGCCCTTCACGCTGGACTTGGAAAATCAGTTACGCCGCACACGTTGGGGGCCTTTGGCAAGTGGCTGGCCCGCCCGGGGGCTGAGCGAGCCAGCCGTGTGCTGACCCGCAGGGGCGCGGGCCAGTCCTGATCGCTTACTCGCCGTCCGGTCGATCCGGGCCCGGAAAGCAGGCGATGTCATATTGCGACACCGACGCGGTGTTCTTGTCGTTGATGCCTGCCTGCTCGCCCGCATATTTCGAGCCGGATACGCTGTCCTCCTGGAACGGCGATCCTGGACCCGGATCGCGGCCCGATTGCGAACCGGGGGCTACCGCACCTTCATCGTCACATTCGACGCCAGGCTGGCCTGTGTCGGCGGTTGGACTGATCGATCCGGACGAAGGCGGTGCTGCCAAGGCCACTTCAGGCGCCGCGAATAATGCGGTCGCGGCAATCAGAGCAATCGTGCGCTTCATGATAAGGCTCCTTTGTCTGACCCCGCTCTATCCAAAGACGCGATACAACTCGCCGTGGGGCGATCTTCTCTCGCCATCACAGTCAGGGGTTAGTGTTTCGGAGCGCGCCCGCGGTTCAAACGTTCCTCGACGGCGATGGGTCCTATAGCGGCCAACTGACGCCGAGAATCAGGGCGTTCCGGCTGTGCGAAACTCCCCCGTAATAATCGCGGCCCGGCCCGGCCCCGCTGCCAATGACATGCAAAGATGCCCGGCCGACGTCGCGGCTGAGTCCGAAACGCCAATCATATTGGGCTGTTCGGTCGCCATAGCTCAGCGGCACCAGGACGCCGGCATGACTCGTGAGATGGACCTTCCGAGCCGGCGAGAAATTGGCGTCGACTTCCCCGTACAGCGTCCTTGCTGCGCCTTCGAAATAATGAGGTGAGAAGGCAATTCGCGACGACAGGAATTTGTACGCCGCCCCGGCATAAATCTCGGTGTACGAGTTCGCCGACCCGTGGCTCGAATAATTCGAATAGATCGAATGAATCGCTCCAAAATCCAGCGTGACTCCTGAAACCCGCTTCGCATAGCCCGCGTTCAGCTGAAGTCCGAGCGGCTTGATTCCGTCGTGCGCGCTCGCGAGTGCGCTCGCCGAAGCGGCAGCGTACAATCCACTTGGTTTGTCATAAGAGACGTCGATGGTGGCGACGGGATGCCCGCCGCTCAACGAATAACCGCGAAACCGCGAATCGCTGAAGACGGAGACGGCCGCGCCGACCTCGGCCGTTGCAGGTGTGGCGGCGCCCAGGGCGCAACATGCAACTACGGCGTGGGCTATCCAGCTAGCGAGCCGAGGTCGCGACCCGCGCGCGCGAGCAGGCGCAGTCACAGCTGCCCGTCACCCGAACGAGCGAAGCGCAGGCGTCGATCGTGCCGTTCCTTTCGGACACTAAAGTCGATCCTGCGGACCGATGCTTCTGGCGAAGAAGGGCCACGAGGCCGCTGACGTGCGCAGCGGCATAGGAACTGCCATTGACCAGAAACCATCGATCTCCCGGCTGCGTGGTCGGTATGTCGCGGCCGGGCGCAATGTAAACGTGACCGCGCATGGCGGCTACCGGGCTGTCCGAAACGGCGATCACTCCGAGAACCGACGCCGGAAATCCGCCGTCGGCGCGCCTCCGGTCGAAGGCGGCGACGACGGCAGACCCCCGCTCGAGGGCCACGTCGATGAGCTGGCGAAGCAGCCGGTCGTCCGGTCCGCTAAGGCTCATGTTGATGACGTCGGCTTTCTGGTCGATTGCGAAATAGAGCGCTTTCACGAGGCTGAAGCTGTCACAGACGGCACGGCTATTATTTGGCTGCCAGCAAGCCCTGAGGCCGAGGATATGCGCTCCCGGCGCAACCCCTGTTATGCCGACGCCATTGTCCGCCTTCGCCGCGATGATTCCGGCTACCCCGGTGCCATGCTGCTCGACGGCACCCGGCCGTCCGGCGACGAAGTTCCGGTTGACCGCGACCTGCCCTGTCAGATCCGGGTGCCTGGCTTCGATCCCGCTGTCGATCACGGCGACCTTGATTCCGCGGCCGGTGGCGAGCTGGTGGAGGTCGGCGAGATGCCATTGCCGAGCCGCCGGTTGAGCGGGGTAGAGTGGATCGTTGTGCGGTACGTAGGCGCCCTGAGTCTCGTAAGTATGGACTCGCTCGGCCCACTGCACATCCGCATCGCGCGAGACATCGTCGATGGCAGCCGCCGCCGATCGGCCGTTCGGGACGGCCATCACGAAGCAATCCAGCCCGATCATCGGCATGGGCCACGCATCGATCAGCGTTAAGCCGTGAGCGCGAGCGATACGCCTGGCTAATCGCTCGCGGGCGCTTCGCGCGACCCCATCGCCATAGCCTCCGCCGTACGCTCCGTTGGGCCGGTAATGGTCCGGCGGGTGCTGAACCATGACGAGGATCTGCTGGTCGGCAGACACCGTCGTCGCCAAGGCCGCCGCAGCCGGCAGACGACTCGACGTTGCGAGCGTCGCCACGCAAATTGCGATGAGGCAGCGCAAGATTCGGCGAACGATCATTGATCGGGACCGTCGATCGGCTGGGCGAGAGTGACGTTCGCGTTCTTCTGGAGTTTTTCGAGGGCTGCGGGGCGCGCATCGGTCGGGACGCGCACGAGGTAGGCGTCGGCCTCGGTCGGGCCTCCGACGAGCGATGCCCCGCTCGATTCCAGCGCCTCGCGAAGTTCTGCTTCCCGAGCCTCGGGGCGGAACATTACGATGACGTTCGCGGAAGCGGCCACGGGGGCCGATCCCAGCGCGACATACGCGGGCTGGCTGGACCATTGGAGGACGGCCGCGCCGATCGCTACGAAGGCGACCTGAGCGGTCGCAAGCGCTGCGACCGCCGGCCGTTTCAGCAGCTCCCAAAACTCCGTGACGGCAGCCGCAACACCAGGGCGGCTGCGCGGTTGAGCGACGATTCGTCCGCGAAGCCCGGCCCACCCGGTGTCGATCTCGGGAGTCAGACCTTGGAATTCGTGGATCAGGGCGCGTTCGGCGGCCAATTGACGCTGGCACCGCGCGCAAGACGCGAGATGATTCTCAACGAGAGCGCGGTCCGCCGCGTCGAGCTGGCCCGTAGCGTACCAGGGAAGCAGTTCTTCCGCAGAATCGTGTGGTTCGTCCGGCATCGGGTCCATTCCTAAAGCCAGTCGAAGATGGTTCCCGACATCGCGGCTTTGAGCCGGCGCCGGGCGTGGAACATGCGCGTCTTCACCGTATCGACTGGGCATTTCATGATCTCGGCGATTTCGCGGTAGCCCATGCCGTGGAAGTACGTGAGATCGACCACAGCGCGGTGATCGGAAGAAAGCCCGTCCATGGCTTTCACTAGCGCGTCGTGCAGACGCTGCTGATGGAGCGCTTCGTCGGGCCCCGGATCGTTGCTGACGCGCGTGTCGTGCGTCTGGTCTTCCACGGGATCGGGCCAGCGGAGCCTGGCCTTGATTGCCTTGCGATAGGCGATCGAGAAGATCCACGTCGACAATTTGCTTGTCCCGCGAAAGCTTCCCGCCGTGTCCCACACCACCATCATCGTGTCGTTCAAAACCTCCTCGACCAATTGCGGACTGCGCACGAGGTTGAACAGGAATCGCGCCAGCCGCGGCTGGTAGATCCGGTAAAGCCTCTCAAACGCGTGCAAATCCCGTTCGCGCACGCGGGCGAGCAGCTCCCTCTCCTCGAGCCCACTCGATCGCCTCGCGTCGTTCTGCGGGCGGCGGGCCGCCCCGAGCAAATTCACCTACGGTTCTCCCGCCTGCTCATGGGTGTCTCAATGCTCCGGAATGGTTCATTGCCGTCCTTCGAACGCCAAATACGCCCTTTGCAGCCCCGCTGGAACTCCGGCAGAGCATGGGCGTAACCAGGCAGATCATGATCCGCATCATCCAAGCGACGATTTTCCTCGCGCTCGCCGCGTGCGGAGCTTCGGCGCCGACCAGCGCCGCGAGTTCCGACCGGCCGTTCACGATGACGGCGGTGACGACCTTCGATTCGCCATGGGCGATGGATTTTCTCCCGGGATCCGGCGTGCGAATGACCAATTTCGCCTTGGTGACGGAGAAGCGCGGGAAGTTGTGGCTGGTCGATGCGCGAAGCGGCAGCAAGCAAGAAGTCGCGGGGGTTCCGCAAGTCCATGTCGAAGGACAGGGCGGGCTCGCGGACATCGTTGCTCATCCGGGCTTTGCCGGCAATCAGCGCATCTATCTGAGCTTTCCGGAAGCCGGTTCGAACGGAACGAGCGGAGCGGTCGTCGGCTACGGACGCCTGATCCTCGGGCACGGCCAACCGAGGCTGGAGGGTTTCAAGATCATCTGGCGGCAGGAGCCTAAAGTCTCGGGCGGCAACCATTATTCGGAGCGCATCGCGTTCGCTCCGGACGGGACGATGTTCGTCACCAGCGGCGAGCGGTTCAAGTTCGATCCGGCGCAAGATCGGAACAGCGATCTCGGCAAGACGATCCATATGACCGACGAGGGCCAGCGGATCGGGGGCCGATATTATACCCTCGGCCATCGCAACCTCCTCGGGATCGCCTTCGCTCCGGACGGACGGCTGTGGGAAGCTGAAATGGGTCCGCGCGGCGGCGACGAGGTCAACCTCATTCTTCAGGGGCGAAACTACGGCTGGCCTCGCGCCTCCTACGGCTCGCATTATGACGGACGCGACATTCCCGACGATCACAAGGGACAGGGGTTCGAAGAACCCAAGGTCTGGTGGAACCCATCGGTCAGCCCGAGTTCGCTGCTCATTTATACGGGCGACTTGTTCCCTCAGTGGAAGGGTGACGCGCTGATCGGCGCACTGTCCGGCGAGGCATTAATTCACGTGCGCATCCGCGGCGATCAGGCGAGCAAGGCCGACCAATGGGACATGGGTCACCGAATCCGCGCGGTCGACCAGGGCCCGCGCGGTGAAATTTATTTGCTGGAAGACGGCTCAGACGCCCGTTTGCTCCGGCTCGAGCCGGTTCAGGCGCGGCGATAGCGAAGGTAATAAGGCCTCCGGCCCTCGCGGCGCGATTTGGCCCCGTAGCGGGTTTCGATCCAGCCGCCTGACGGCTCGAGAAAATCCTTGGGCGTCTCCGCGAGCCATTCGAACTGATGGACGTGGCGCTTCATGATCATCAGCGACCAGCTGAGGTAGGTCGGATCGTCCGTCGCCAGGCGGAATTCGCCGCCGGGTCTCAGCTTGGCCGCGAAGAGCTCGACCGGCCGGTCGTTCACCATCCGGCGCTTGGCGTGGCGCGCCTTGGGCCAGGGATCGGGGTGGAGGAGATAGAGGAAGCTCAGCGCGCCGTCGGGCACCCGCTGCAGCACCTCCAGTGCGTCGCCGCGCCAAATTCGGACGTTCGCGAGATGCCGGTCGCGAATGTGCCCGAGCGCCGTGGCGACTCCATTGAGGAACGGCTCCGCGCCGACGAAACCATGATCCGGCAGCATGTCGGCCCGCGATGCGAGATGCTCGCCCGAACCGAAGCCAATCTCGAAATGCAGTGCCCGATCGTCGCCGAACAGCCGGCGCGAGGTGATTTCACCCTCGGCGGGCACCTCGATCTGCGGGAGCAGCGTCTCGACCAGCTCCTGCTGGCTCTTGCGCAATTTGTGTCCGCTCGACCGGCCGTAGAGCCGGTTGAGAGTAAGAGGATCGCCCAATTTGAACGCGGTCATGTGGCACCGCGCTCTAACGATGTGCGTTCACCGGGCAAGCGAGAGGAGGAAATCACGACGTGCTGAGGGTCGTCTCGTTTCGCAAGGCGATCCTTGCCGGAGCGACTGGAGCTATCGTCTGGGACGCGGCGCTTCGCATGCTCGGCTTCCTTGGATTGTCGAGTTTCGACATGGTTCGCCAGCTCGGCACCCTTTTCTTCCCCGATGGTCCGGCGATCGAATGGTGGGCCGCCGGCCTCACCATGCACGCACTAATCGGTGCGGGCTGGGCGCTGTTCTACGCCTATTTCTTTTGGGCCCGCTTGCGGTGGCCGCCATCGATCCAGGGTCTCGCCTTCGCCGCGCTACCCGCACTTCTCGCCATCCTGATCGTAGTCCCGCAGCTGGAACTGATGCATCGGCACGATGACATCGTCAGGCTGAGCCTGGCAACCTACCTCAGCGCGATCGAGCCGGCGAAGCTGGCCGGGCTCCTCCTCGGCCATGCGATCTTCGGACTCATCGTCGGTTCGATCTACACCCATCCGGTCGGCTATCGCGTGCGCAAGCCGCCGAAGCTGCGCTGCGCGACGCGGCGCAACTCGCGAAACCAAGCGAGTCGCCGCCGCGCGCCCGACGCGGGTTTCATCTTCGCGACGGGAATCGAGTGCAGCTATCCGACGATCGAGCATGGACTTTGGCGGCGCGACGAAATGCAGACGATGGAGCATTACGATCTCTGGCAGCGCGACTTCGAGCTGGCGCGGGAGATCGGGGTTTCGCACCTGCGCTACGGCCCACCGCTCCATCTCATCCATCAAGGTCCGGGCCGCTACGACTGGGAATTGATCGACGAGGCCATGGCGGACCTCGAGGCGAAGGGACCGGAGCCGATCGTCGACCTCTGCCATTTTGGAGTTCCGCACTGGCTCCGCGATTTCCAGAACCCGGAGATCGTCCCGGCGCTGACCGAATATGCCGCCGCGTTTGCCGAGCGGTACCCGTGGGTCCGCTTCTATACCCCGGTGAATGAGATGTACGTCTGCGCTCGGATGAGCGCGCTCGACGGCGTCTGGAACGAGCAGTTGCAGGACGAGAAGTCGTTCATTGTCGCCGCATTCAATCTCGCGGCGGCGAATGTCGGAATGACCGAGGCGATCCTTAAAGCCCGGCCCGACGCGGTGTTCGTCAACAGCGAGAGCAGCGAATTCTACCAGCCCTGCTGCCCCGATCCCGACATCCAGGCGCTCGCCGAACTCGAAAATGAGCGGCGCTTCCTGCCGCTCGACCTGCTCTACGCTCACCCGGTCAGCAACCTCATGTCCGATCAGCTGAAGAAGCACGGGCGGATGGACGACTATCAGCGGTTCATGACGCGTGAGGTCCCCCGGCGGACCGTGCTCGGAGTCGATTATTACGAATGGAACGAAAAGCTGATCGATCAGGACGGCAACAAGCGCGCGCTGGGTGAGCTCTTCGGCTGGTACGTGATCGCGAGCCAATATTGGGAGCGGTACCGGCGGACGATGATGCATACCGAGACCAATCGGATCGACGCTTCCGACGCACCGCAGTGGCTCTGGCGGCAATGGCACAATGTGCAACTTCTCCGAAAGGCGGGCGTGCCGCTGGTCGGCTTCACCTGGTACAGCCTGACCGACCAGATCGATTGGGGCGTCGCGCTCCGCGAGGCGAACGGAACGGTCGATCCGGTGGGCTTGTTCGATCTCAACCGCGATCCGAGGACCGTGGGCCTCGCTTACAAGCACCTCATCGAAATGCACCGGGACATGCCGGACTATCGCGAGTGCGCGTCGCTGAAGGAGATCCTGGCCTGATGCCGGGATTCCTGGGAGCGCACGGCTATGACCCAGGGCCGACCCAGCGGCCGCTGCTCGCCGGAGCAATTACGGGACTGCTCGCCACGGTCCCGGCAATCGCGATGCTCTACGCCTTCGGCTCGCTCAGGGTCGAATCGAGCATCCTTGGAATGTCCCGCGCCGCGACGGTCGGCGCCGGATTGCCGTTGATGGCCGCGGCTGGAGCCGTTTACGGCCGCCTGTTCGGCCGGGCGGCAAGCGACAAGAGCGCGGGCTGGCTGTTCGGAATGGCGTTCGGCTTTGCGTTGTGGGCGGCGGGCGCGATCATGATCCTGCCGCTCGCCAGCGGGGGGCTCATCCCGGCGGGAAAAGCCTCGGTCGGAGTGTTCCTGTCGCTCATTGTCTGGGGCTGCGCGCTCGGCATCGCTTACCCGTACGTCCACCGCCCGCTGCACGAGCGGATCGAGTCGGCCGCTCGGCGGATGGGGCCGAACGTGGGCGCGCCCAAGATCGGCCCGCGCGAGCGCTAGTTCAGGCTTCGACGCGCTGCGCGGCGAGGCCGACGGCAGCCTTCAGGTCCTCGACCAGGTCGAGCCGCTCCCACGGGAAGAAGTCGCCCTCCGGCTTCCGCCCGAAGTGCCCGTATGCCGCCGTCGGGCGGTAGATCGGCTTGTTGAGACCGAGATAGGTGCGGATCCCCCGCGGCGTCAGGCCGCCGAGCCTGGTGATCCGACCGATCGCCTCCTCGAGCTTCTCGTCATCGACGATCCCCGTCCCGTGCGTGTCGACATAGAGCGACAAGGGCTCACTGACGCCGATCGCATAAGCGAGCTGGATGGTGCAGCGGCGGGCCAGGCCGGCAGCGACGATATTCTTGGCGAGATGCCGCGCGGCATAAGCGGCCGAGCGGTCGACCTTGGTCGGATCCTTGCCCGAAAAAGCGCCCCCGCCGTGCGGAGCCGCGCCGCCATAGGTGTCGACGATGATCTTACGGCCGGTGATGCCTGCGTCGCCTTCGGGACCGCCGATCTCGAAGCTTCCCGTCGGGTTGATGTGATAGACCGTCCATTCGTTCAGCAGTGCTTGCGGAAGCAGATCGGCGACGACGGACTTCACATAGTCGTGAAGCTCCTTTTCCTGCTCTCCCTGATCGTAACCGGGCTTGTGCTGGGTCGAAACGACGATCGCGGTCGCCGCGACCGGCTTGCCGTTCTCGAACCGCAGCGTGACCTGGCTCTTGGCGTCGGGTTCGAGGAAGGGCGCTTTCCCCGAATGGCGGTCGTCGGCCATGCGATGCAGGATCTTGTGGCTGTAATCGAGTGTCGCCGGCATCAGGTCCGGAGTTTCGTCGCACGCGAAGCCGAACATGATGCCCTGGTCGCCGGCGCCTTCATCCTTGTTTCCGGCCGCATCGACTCCCCGCGCAATGTCGGCCGATTGCGGATGAAGATGGTTCGCGAAATCGAGCTTGTCCCAGTGGAAACCGGCTTGTTCGTAGCCGATCTCTCGGACCGTCTGGCGAACTGCCTGCTCGATCTCCTCGCGGATGCCTGGCGCCCAATTGCCCTCCCGGTCCATCACGCCCTCGCCGCGGATTTCGCCCGCGAGCACGACTCGGTTCGTGGTGGTCATGGTCTCACAGGCGACGCGAGCCTCCGGATCCTTGGACAGGAAGAGGTCGACGATGGCGTCGGAGATTTGGTCGGCGACCTTGTCGGGATGGCCTTCGGAAACGGATTCGGAAGTGAACAGATAAGAGCTGCGCATATGGGAAAGCGGGGCCTCGATATCGGGATATAAGGATGTCTTTATATGTTGCCGGCGCCCTAGCGGCGAGTCCGGCCAAGCACAATGGCGCAAAGCAACAAAGCAAAGCTCAGAAGCAACGGGATAATATTGCCGACGCGGGCGAACAGAGTCGGCGCAGTTGCGGGGGGCAGGGTGGCGTCGATGACCCCGGCACTGTGCCACGGTAGCGATTTTACGATCCGTCCGTGCGCATCGATGACCGCACTAATGCCCGTTGGTGTCGATCGGATGACGGGAACTCCTTCTTCGGCCGCCCGAAGGCGGGCCTGGGCGAGATGCTGGGGCGGTCCCCAGCGGCCGAACCAGGCGTCGTTCGACGGATTGAAAATGAAGTCGGGCCGATTGCGGCGGTCGACGACGTTCCCCGAAAAGATGATCTCATAACAGAGCTGGAAACCCACCTTGCCCCAGCCGGGGAGCGGGATGGTGCGGGGGCCGGGGCCGGAGGCGAAATCGATATCGCCGGGCGCAAGCCGCGACAGGCCGATGGCTGAAAGTATTGGCCTCATCGGCAGATATTCGCCGTAGGGGACGAGGTGTGCCTTATCGTACCGGCCGACCTGCCGACCGCCCGGCCCGAGAATGAAGACGCTGTTGGCGGCGCGACTGACCGACCGGCCGTCCTTCGAGAAAACCGCGATTCCACCGGTCAGCAAATATTCGCCTGGGGCGACAAGCGATGCGGCGCGCTGCCGCTCGAGCTCGGCATAGGGCCGATCGACCGTCAGTTCGTCCTCGAGCGGATCCGTCACGGCCGCCTCGGGCCAGAGGAGCAGGCGAGGCCGTTCGCCGCCAGGCTTCATCGACAGGACGGCGAGCCGCCTTGCCGCTTCTTCCTCGAACCCGGGCCGCCATTTGTCCTCCTGCCCAATGTTGGGCTGGACGACGCGTATGGATTTGCCGGTGCAGCAGCCCCCGGCCCCTGGAAGGGCGTACATCAGGGCGAAAAGGACGATAAACCCGATCAGGGCATTTCGCGCCGGCTTGTGGCCCCTTGCCGTCAGCCAAATCGCGCCGCCGATGAAGACGACGAGGAGCGAGAGTCCATACGTGCCGACGAACTGTGCCCAGTGCAGGAGGGGAGTGTCCGCAGTGACGACGCCCAGCGGATTCCACGGAAAGCCCGTGAACGTCGTCCCACGCAGCCATTCCGTGATCGGCCAGGCCCCAGCCAGGGTCAGCATCAGCAAGAAGCGATGGTGTCTGCCGAACCGGTGAGCCAGACCGGCCGCGATCGCCGGATACACCGCGAGGTAGAGCGACAACAGCACGAGCGCGACCCAACCCAGCCACGCGGGCATGTTCGCCTGGTAAGTGAAGGATGTCGGAATCCAGTTCAGCCCGGCGACGAACTCGCCGAAGCCGAACGCCCAGCCTGCCGCGAGCGACTGTCTCAAAGATTTGGAGCGCCAGATGAGCTCGCAAAGGCCAGCAATCGCCAGCGGCATCAGCGGCCACAGGCCGATCGGTGCAAAAGCGAAGGCGGAGAGCGCGCCGGCTATGAAAGCCAGCAAGGCGCGTAATCGGGAATCAGACACGAATGTTCCCAATGTTCACACTAACGCGCATGATACGCGGGGAGCGCGCCGCGCTGGAAACTGGAGATTACGCCCAAGCGGTGACTCATTTCGCGCCCATGCCCTAAACAAGAGCCTGTAGGACAGGCTTTTCTAAGCGGCGCTCACTCGCCACACCGTATTGCCGACATCATCGGCGACCAGCAGTGATCCGTCGCGTGCAATCTGGACCCCGACGGGCCGGCCGTAATATTTGTCATTGACCCTGAAGCCGGTGAGCACGTCAACGGGCATAGCTGACGGCGACGCCCCTCCGAATGGAACGAAGACGACCTTGCTCCCGCTCGGCGGGCTGCGGTTCCAGGAACCGTGTTCACCTATGAACGCGCCTTGGGCGAAAGCCGGCCCCAGCCGCTGGCCGGTACTGAACGTCAGCCCGAGCGCCGCGACATGCGACCCCACGGCGAAATCCGGTGGAATCGCGCCGGCGACGAGGTCCGGCCGCTGCGGCTTTACCCGGACGTCCACATGCGGACCGTAATAGCTGTAGGGCCAACCGTAGAAGGCTCCCTCTCGGACGGAGGTGATGTAATCAGGGACTAGATCGCTGCCGATCTCGTCGCGTTCGTTGACCGCCGTCCACAGCGCGCCGCTCCACGGATTAAAGGCGAGTCCGGCCGGGTTCCGGAGCCCGCCGGCGAAAATCCGCTTTGCGCCGGTCCGCGGGTCGATTTGCCAGATGGCGGCTCGGCCCTGCTCCATGGCCATGCCGTTCTCGGCGACGTTACTGTTCGATCCAACGCCGACGTACAGCCAGCGACCATCGGGTGATGCGACGAGCGATTTGGTCCAGTGGTGGTTGCGCCCGGATGGAAGCGTTGCGACCAGCCGGGGCTGCCCACTGACGCTCGTGGCGCCCGGCGTAAAGGCGACCGCGACAAGCGAATCCGCATTGGCCACAAACAGTTCGTTGCCGACCAGGGCCATGCCGAAGGGCGACTTCAGCCCGCCAAGGAGGGTCGATCGGAATTCGGCAACGCCGTCGCCGTCCGCGTCGCGGAGCAACGTGATGCGGTTGGCGCTCGGTACCGACGAACCAGCTTTCTTTTTGAATTTCTTGAAGAAGATCCCCTTGATTCCAGGAGGTCCGGGATCGGTGCCAGGGCCATTCGTTTCGGCGACGAGTATGTCGCCGTTCGGCAGCAAATAGAGCGAGCGCGGATGGTCGAGGCCAGTGGCGAAGGCGTTGACCTTCAGGCCGGCCGCGGCTGCCGGCGTCGTACCGGCTGGCCAACCCCGCGCTTTAGCGACGTTCACGTTGGGGCTTATCACGTGCTCGGGCGGCGGAAGCTGCGGCCTCGGCCCAATTCCGGCTTCCAGGGGCAGTCGTGCGGGCCCCGCGCAAGCAGCGAGCGCAAAGCATAGAAGAGGGGTTGCAGGCAGTTTCATCGCCGATCTCCCGGTCATTCGCCAACCACCCGCTCTTGTCATTAGTTGCAGCTTGGTCCGGACCGGTTCAAACAAGTGGAATCGTGAGTCTTCCGCCGTTCCATCTGGCTTTTCCGGTCGATGACCTCGCCGCTGCCCGGCGCTTCTACGGCGAGTTGTTGGGCTGCCCTGAAGGCCGAAGCGCCGACCATTGGATCGACTTCGACCTACACGGTCATCAGATCGTCGCTCACCTTGCGCCGGCGGCGGTGCGGAAGCGCGCTACCAATCCGGTGGACGGCGAGAAAGTGCCAGTTCCGCATTTTGGAGTGGTCCTGCGGATGGAGCAGTGGAAGGCGCTTGCCGAAAAGCTCGACGGCGCGGATGTCGAATTCGTGATTCCGCCGACGGTTCGCTTCGAGGGCGAGCCCGGCGAACAGGCGACCATGTTCCTGCTCGATCCGGCCGGAAACGCGCTCGAGTTCAAGGCGATGGCCGATCCGGCCAATCTGTTCGCGAAGGGCTAGTCGCCGCGTTGGCTATCCGGTGCATGCAGCCGGACTCGAATGATTTTTCGCGGGTCGGAATCGATCGCTTCGATCTTCCACCCAGACTCATGAGTAACGCATTCGCCTTTTGCGGGAATCCGGCCGGCCATTAGAAAAACCAGCCCGCCCAAGGTGTCGACTTCATCGTCCTCCGCGGTGAGACGCGGGTCGACGGCCTTCTGCAGCTCCTCGAGCTCCAGGCGCGCGTCCGCTTCCCACAGTCCCTCGTCCAGCATGGTGAGCATGCCCGCGCTCTCGTCGATGTCGTGTTCGTCCTCGATGTCGCCGACGATCTCCTCGACGACATCCTCGATCGTCACCAGCCCTTCCGTTCCGCCGAATTCATCGACGACGATCGCGAGGTGCATTCGTTCGGCCCGCATTCGTGCGAGCAGTTCGATCACCCCCATGGATTCTGGAACGAACAACGGATTGCGCATCAGTGCGGCGATGGAGCGATCGCGCGCCGAATCGACCTGCGCTTCGAACACGTCCTTGATGTGGATCATGCCGACGACCTCATCGAGGCTGGTGCCGTAGACCGGAAGGCGGCTGTGACCGGCGTCGGCGAACGCGCGGACCAGCGCGTCGAAGTCGATGCCCGAGGGCACCGCCATGATGTCGCCGCGAGTGACGGCGATTTCGCCGGCAGTGCGCTCGCCGAAGTGGAGCAAGTTACGAAGCATTTGCCGTTCGGCCGGCGAAAGATCACCGGCGATGGGGCGCGAATCCTCAGCCTCGTCGATCGCGTCCTCAATCTCTTCGCGAAGGGTCGGTTCGCTATCTTCGCCGAACAGCAGGGCGCGCATGCCGCGCCATAGTCGCGAGCGACGGTCCTCGTCGTGGCGCGTCGCCATCAGGTCACCGCCTCATATGGGTCGGCGATTCCGAGGCGGGCGAGAGCGCGGATTTCCCGCGCTTCCATGTCGGCGGCTTCGCGATCATCATGATGGTCGTAACCGAGCAAATGAAGCGTTCCGTGGACCAGGAGGTGCGTCGTATGCTGCTCGAACGAAACGCCTTTCTCGGCCGCTTCAGCCTGGCAGACGCCTCGAGCGACGATGATATCTCCTAACAACAATTCTCTCTCGGAAACATTTGCTCTCGTTAAATCGAGCTCATCGGCCATTGGAAAAGACAGGACGTTGGTGGGTTTATCCTTGCCGCGCCACTTCGCATTCAGCGACCGGACGTGCTCATCGTCCGTAAGCGTGACCGAGATCTCGACCGGACGCTCCAAGTCCATCAGTTCCGGATAGTCGCTCTCGGCGATCGCGGCCTCAGCGGCTTTCCGAACGAGCTTCTCCCAGGACGTCCTACTGTCCCATTCATCATCGGCGTCGAGCGCGATCTCGAGCATCATGGACCGCGGTTCCTTTCGGAACCGTCCTCATAAGCTTCGACGATCCGTCCGACGAGCGGATGACGAACGACGTCCGCGGCGGTGAAGCGGATGACCGAGATACTCTTGATGCCCTGAAGGCGGCTCACGGCGTCGGCCAGGCCCGATCTGCTCGGGTCCGGCAAATCAACCTGGTAAGGGTCGCCGCAAATGACCATCCGGCTGCGCATTCCGAAACGGGTCAGGAACATCTTCATTTGCAGCGGCGTGGTGTTTTGCGCTTCATCGAGGATGATGAAGGCATCGTTCAACGTGCGGCCGCGCATGAATGCCAGTGGGGCGATCTCGATCTCGCCGCTGGCAATCCGCCGCTCCACCTGTTCGGTCGGGAGCATGTCGTAGAGCGCGTCGTAGAGCGGGCGGAGATAGGGGTCGACCTTCTCCTTCATGTCGCCGGGTAGGAAACCTAGGCGCTCGCCCGCTTCGACCGCGGGGCGCGACAGGATCAGCCGGTCGACGCTTCCGCTGATCAATTGCGACACGGCCTGAGCGACTGCGAGGTAGGTCTTTCCAGTGCCGGCGGGCCCAAGCCCGAAGATCATGTCGTCGCGAGCGAGGGCCTCCATGTAAGGCGTCTGCATCGCCGAACGGGGGACGATCGTCTTCTTGCGGGTCCGGATCATCACCCGCGGCGCCGAAATTACTTCTTCCTTGATGATTCCATCGAGGTTCGGCTGGGCGGCCATTCCAAGCACAGCCTCGACCGCCTCGGCATCGACGTCATGACCCTGGTCGAGCCGGTTGTAGAGGCCGAGGAGCACGTCGCGCGCACGGGCGGCGGCATCGGCGTCGCCTTCGATCTGCACCTTGTTTCCGCGAGCCGCGATGTGCACGCCGAGCCGGTTCTCGATGGTGATCAGGTGCCGGTCGTAGTCGCCGAACAACGGCCCCAACAAATAAGGTTGCTCGAATTCGAGCTCGAGCCGGGCGCTGTCGGGCACGGCCTGCAGTTCGCGGCGCGCCATTATGCCGCGACTTTCTCAGCGATCGCGCCGGTCATGCTGTTCGGCCCGGCGGCAACGAGGGCCACATCGACGATGTCCCCGGGCTGAGCTCCCGTCTCGACATGGACGGATTGGAGCCATGGCGAGCGGCCGATCATCTGGCCAGGAAGCCGTCCGGCGCGTTCGATGAGTATCCGCGTGGCCAGGCCCACTTTCGACCGGTTGAAGGCAAGCTGGTGCCTGGCGATACGCTCCTGTAGCCGCCGGAGCCGATCGTCCATGATTTCGCGTGGGATTTGGTCCTCCATCACTGCCGCCGGAGTGCCCGGCCGAGCGCTGTACTTGAACGAATAAGCCGAGGCGTAGCGCACTTCGTCGACGATATTGAGAGTCGCTTCGAAATCCTCTTCGGTTTCGCCGGGAAAGCCGACGATGAAGTCGCCGCTAAGGGCAATGTCGGGGCGGGCCGACCGGGCTTTCTCGACTATCGCGAGATAAGTTTCCGCGCTGTGACTGCGGTTCATCGTTTTCAAGATCCGGTTGCTTCCCGACTGCACCGGCAGATGAAGATAGGGCATGAGTTTCTCGACCTCGCCATGTGCGGCGATGAGTTCGTCCGTCATGTCGGCGGGATGGCTGGTGGTATAACGAATCCGTTCCAGGCCATCGACCCTGGCAAGGGCGCGGATGAGATCCGCCAACGCGCGGCCGTCGGCCGTCCAGGCGTTCACATTCTGGCCGAGCAGCACGATCTCCCGAGCGCCGGCCTCGGCGAGGGCGCTCGCTTCTCCCACGATGTCATTGAACGGGCGCGAGATTTCCGCGCCGCGTGTGTAGGGAACGACGCAATAAGTGCAGAATTTGTCGCAGCCTTCCTGGACCGTGAGGAAGGCGCTGGGATTGGCGCGGCGCCGCGCTGGCATCCCATCGAACTTGCTGATCGCCGGCATGTCGGTGTCGACCGGCCGCGCGCCGCTCGACGCTTCGGCGACCATGCCCGGCAGCCGGTGATAGGCTTGCGGTCCGACGACGATGTCGATCATCGGCGAGCGGCGCTGGGCTTCCGCGCCTTCCGCCTGGGCCACGCATCCGGCGAGCGCGATCAGCGGTTTCGATCCATCGTCCCGTTTTAATCGCCCAACGTCCGAATAGGCCTTCTCCGCCGCCTTTTCGCGGATATGGCAGGTATTCAGGACGACAAGGTCGGAATCCTCGCCGTCGGCCGCCGCGGTCATGCCTTGGGCGAGCAGAAGCTCGCTCATGCGCTCGCCGTCATAAACGTTCATCTGGCAGCCGAAGCTTTTAATTTTGAAAGTCTTGGGGATCATTCGCTCAGGGCTCATCTGGCTCGCCTATAGGCGAGGGCGGCTCGGACTTGAAGCCGAGCGTCGCCGCGATCGCTTCGCGCGCTTGCCGGGCGATTTCCTTGCGGTCGCCGGCCCGCGACAGCGGCTCGAGCAGGTGCAGCGTCACCGGAAGCGTGCCGCGGCGCCCGAGCAGGCGGAGAACATTGGCCTTGCCCGGCTCCTCCCACCATCCGACTTCGCCGGCCGCACTGCCATAATCAACGGCGATCGGACGGATTTGCACGTCCTTTGCGGCGTAATTTGCCGCTTCGAGGAGCGACGAGCGAAAAGGCAGCAAATAGTTGCCTGGGCCCGTCGTCGATTCGGGGAATACCGTCACCGGTTTTTCGCTTTCGAGCGCGCCAGCAAGCGCGATCGCCTGATCCTTGGCTCCTTTGACGTGGCTGCGCTTCACGTAAACCGTCCCGTTCTGGTCGGCGAGCCAATGAAGAAAACCATGACCAAGCTGGTCTTTCGATACGAAGGCACAGTTGGTCGCGCCAGCCAGGACGAGGATGTCTAGCCAGCTCGTGTGGTTGGCGACGATCAGGCTATGCCGGCCGATCGGTTGCCCCACCATGCGGATCCGCGCTCCGCAGACCCACGCCCCGGCGGCGAGGAACCATTGCGGCCAGGGCGACCGGCCGAACAGCGTGCGGTGGCTGACATGCGCCGGCGCGCAAAAAAGGAAGAGCAGGATCAGCCCGGCGATGCGGATCAGCGCGCGCGGGGTGAGGCGCGGCGCTCTAGCGATCGCGGTTGAGCGTGACGCCGTACAGCTCCATTCGGTGATCGACGAGCCGGAATCCGAGACGTTGGGCAATGCGCTTCTGCAATTCCTCCAGTTCGTCGTCGACGAACTCGATGACATTGCCCGTTTCAACGTCGATCAGATGGTCGTGATGGGTTTCGGAAGCGGCTTCGTAGCGCGAGCGTCCGTCGCCGAACTCGTGGCGCTCAAGGATCCCGGCCTCTTCGAATAGCCGTACCGTTCGATAGACGGTGGCGATCGAGATGTTCGGATCGACCGCGGCCGCCCGCGCGTGGAGCGTCTCGACGTCGGGATGGTCTTCGCTGTCGCCGAGCACTCGCGCGATCACCTTGCGCTGCTCGGTGATCCTGAGGCCCTTGTCGGCGCAAAGCGCCTCAATATCGATCGTGCGCGTCATGACCTCAAATTAGGTCCGCCGCGGCCCGCAGTCCAGCGAGGCTACGCCTTCTTTCCGCCGCGAGTTTTGCGGCGCTTGGTCCCAAGACCGATAGATTTGGCGAGCGTTCGACGCTGTTCCGCATAATTCGGAGCGACCATCGGATAGTCCACGGCAAGTCCCCATTTCTGCCGGTACTGGTCGGGGGTCATATTGTAATGAGTCATCAAATGCCGCTTGAGCATCTTGAGCCGCTTTCCGTCCTCCAGGCAGACAATGAAGTCGGGCTTTACCGATGACCGGATAGGAACCTTGGGCTCGGGCTTGGGCTCCGCCGCCGCCGCTTTCCCGGAGATGCCGTTCAGTGCGGCATGAACGTTCTGAATTAGGTTCGGCAAGTCATTCACTGCAACGCTGTTGTTGCTGACGTGTGCAGCAACGATGTCGGCGGTCAACGTCAGAAGCGTGTCTTCCGCGGAATCAATATCGGCCATTTTGAAATTCCGATCCGAGCAAGTGCCAACCAGGTTCGTCGACTGGGCGACAGGAAAACACTAGGGTCATAATTTCGATCGATCAATATGGGCTTACTAATAGTCCGAATGACTAAAGTTCGAGCGCAAACGTGAGCGCATCGAATTGGCGGCCATCCTGTCCGCGATAATAGTTGCGGCGCCGGCCCACCGGCTCGAACCCAGCATGACGATACATTTGAATCGCCGGGTTGCCATCGCGAACTTCGAGGTGGACTCGGGTGACTCCTCGTGTTCGGACGCGGCCAAGGAAATCCTGAAGTAATCTTCGTCCGATGCCACGCCTCCGATAATTTGGGGAGACGGCAAGAAGCAACAGTTCGGACTCGTTCGCGACGCTCCGAAACAATGAAAAGCCGACCGCGGAACCGCTTTCGCCATCCCCCGCGAGAATAAGAGAAACTCCAGCCATGGGCAGGATCCCAGCGCATTGCGATCGAGTCCAGGCTTCGCCGTACCGGGCGCCGAACGCGGCTTCCATAATCTCCATGACGGCGTCGAGGTCGTCGGACGTCCCGGTCCAGATATGTGCCGGCTTTTCGATCGTCGCCATCACGCGGCTTTCGCCCTGGCATCGGGAGCCCGGGCATAGATCGGCTTCGGAGGAAGCGAACGCTGATCTTGCGGTAGCTTCAGCGCGTCAGCCGCCGACGGGAACGCTTCGACGGCTTCACCCCATCCTCGGGCGTCGACCAGCGGTTGAGCGCCAGACCCGATCACGCATTGGGCGGACGTTGAAAGCGCCGCGGCCGGCGGCGCCAGGTTCATGAGTTCGCCTGCCGGTTCGCCGGTCGAGCCGTGGAATTCTTGGACGAACAGCTCGCCGTGCCCTCCGATCACCGCCGCGGCGACCTTGCCGCTCGCCCGTGCGCCGGACGCGAGCAGAGCCAGTGAGGACATGCCCGCAAGCGCGGCATCCCAGCCGATCGCAAGGCCGTGCGCAGCCGCGATTCCGACTCGGATACCGGTGAAACTCCCGGGGCCGACTCCGACGAGGATTTGCTCAGCGCGTCTGCCATCGAGGAGTTCATCCAGCATGGGGACGAGCCGCTCGGCATGGCCGCGGTCGATGCGCTCGTCTTTACGGCCGATGCAATCTCCCGATCCGTCGAACAAAGCGGCGGTGCAAGCGGCGCTGGAAGTGTCGAAAGCCAGGATCACGGGAAGGATAGTGGTCACATGCGGCGCGAAGCCGCAAGCTTTGATTAAATTGCTTCGACCGTCTCGACCTCAGGCACATAGTGACGGATCAGGCTCTCGATCCCGCGTTTCAGCGTAATCGTCGACGAGGGACAGCCCGAGCACGCACCGTGAAGCGACAGGAAAAGGTGGCCGTCGCGATAGCCTTTATAGACGATATCCCCGCCGTCCTGGGCGACGGCCGGACGGACGCGAGTTTCGATCAGCTCTTTGATCTGGTCGATGATGTCGGCGTCGGCAGGGTCCTCTTCAAAGTCGGAATCGCTTGCGACCTGGATCCCGGCCGCCGTTCCCCCGGCGAACAAGGGTGCGCCACTGACGAAATGATCGAGGAGTGTCTCGACTACGACCGGTTCGAGGTCGGTCCAGGATACTCCCGGCGCCGCAGTCACCGAAATGAAGTCTCGGCCGAAGAAAACTCCTTCCACAAGGCCACTCGCAAATAAGGCCGCGGCTAAAGGCGAAGCCTCGGCACCTTCTGCCTCGGGGAAGTCGCGCGTTCCGGCTTCCATGACGGTCTCGCCGGGAAGGAACTTGCGCGTCGCCGGATTGGGCGTTTGCTCGGTACGAATCTGCATGACGACGATGTGGGCCGAGGTGCGGCCCCAATCAAGGACCGAAGGGCGGCGCTCCGGCAACCACCCAGCGGGCGATTCCGAAAGCAGCGGCGAGGCAGATGACGGCGGCCCACCATTTGCCCGGCTGCATCGGCGCGGCCCGTGGGTCGATAGCGGCCTTGCCGGTGATCATCGGCTGGGTGAGCGACTTGCCGCGAAGCCGATAGAAAATGATCGCGGCGACGTGCAGCGCGATCAAGCCGACAATGACCGTCTCGAACCATAGCTCGTGAATGTCGCGAGCCTTGTCCGACGTCTCGGAGCTGACGAGGATCGACAGGGGCCCGGCGTAAATCCCGTCTTCGTCCTGCGAGATCAGCCCTAAACCCACTTGCACCGAAACCGCGAGGAACAGCGCGACGACGCTGAGCGCGCCGAGCGGCGTGTGCCCGATGCCGGTCCAGCGGCCGCGCAGATAGTCGATGATTGCTCGCGGGCCGCGAATGAAACTCGCCCACCGCGCGGTGGAACTTCCGAAGAAGCCCCAGAGCAGCCGGAAGATCAGCAGGGTCAGGATCGCGATTCCCGACCAGATGTGCCAATCGGTGTGGTCGTTGTGGACCGACCACCAGCTAAAGGCGATCAGCCCGGCGAGCAGCCAATGGACGAGCCGGACCGGGACATCCCAGACCGGTTGCTTGCCGGTCAGTGCTTCATCTCCATCCGGTACTTGTCGTGGCACGCCTTGCAGGCTCCGTTGAGGTCTGAATAGCGCGCCTTGATCGAGTTCAGATCGCCGGCCGCCGCAGCCGCGTTGAACGCCAGCGCCGCCTTCTGGAATGCCGCCAGCTTCGCGGAAAAGTCGCGCGGATCCTTCCAGATTTCCGGCTTGGCGCCGGTCTTGCCAAGTTCGGGACCCGTACCGGCCGGGAACCAGCTGGATGCCCGCTTCGACAGGCCCGCAATCGTCGCTGCGCCCGATTTCACGGCGGGCATGAAGGGATTGCTGGATGTCAACTCGCGGCGAAGCAGCTTGTTGGTGTTGCCGATCTTTTCCATGCCCTCATGCCGGTCGTGCATGATCGCGAGAGCCTTGTTCTTCGGGAGGGCGGCAAAGGCCACGCCCGCCGCAGTGAGGGACAAGGCCGCAGCGGCCGCTAGCCAATGAACTCGCATCGTAGTCTTTACTCCTCCGGGACTTTCCAGCTGTCGTCGATCATCTTGATGATTGCGGAAAAATCCTTGCCGCCCCCGCCGCGGTCGACGAAGCGCTGGAAAAGCTCCTCGGCTTCAGCGCCCATCGGCGTGTAGGCGCCGGCTGATTGCGCGGCATCCATTGCAAGCTTCAAGTCCTTCAGCATCAGAGCCGCAGCGAATCCGCCTTCATAATCATGGTCCGCGGGGGTTTCCGGGCCGACTCCGGGAACCGGGCAATAGCTCGTCATGGACCAGCTCTGGCCCGACGCCTTGGAGGAGATGTCGAAGAAGGTCTGAAGATCCAATCCCAGCTTCTTGGCCAGCGCAAAGGACTCGCAGGTCGCGACCATCGTCGCGCCGAGGATCATGTTGTTGCAGATCTTCGCGGCCTGCCCCGCGCCCGGCCCACCGGCGTGGATGACGGCCTTCGCCATCGGTTCCAGGAACGGCCTCGCGCGCTCGAACGCCGCGTCCGTACCGCCGACCATGAAGGTGAGCGTTCCGCCCGCCGCAGCCGCGATCCCGCCCGAAACCGGAGCGTCGACGAAATCGAACCCGAGCTTGCCGAGGCCCTCGCCGACTTCGCGCGCGCTGGCGACGTCGATCGTCGAACAATCGATCAGCAGGGTCCCTTTGGCCGCGTTGGGCGCGATGTCATCATGGAACACCGCGCGGACGTGCTGGGCGGCGGGAAGCATGGTGATGACGACATCGGCGCCCTTGACCGCCTCGGCCGTCGATTCCGCGGCGGTGCAGCCGCCTTCCGTGGCATGCCTCACCGCCTCGGGAACGAGGTCGAAAGCGCGGACGTCATGTCCCGCCTTGGCAAGGTTCGGCGCCATTCCGCCGCCCATGTGTCCCAGGCCGATGAATGCGATGCGCGCCATCTTCACCGTCCCTTCCACTTGCCCGGGCGTTTCTCGACGAAAGCCATCATGCCTTCCTTCTGGTCATCCGTCCCGAACAGGCCGTGGAACAGCCGCCGCTCGAACCGGATCCCCTGTGACAGCGGCATTTCGAACGCCGCATTAATCATCTCCTTCGCCGCGATTGCTGCAAGCGGCGGCATTGCGGCAATCGCCTCGGCGGTTTTCAGGGCCTCGGTCTGAAGCTCATTGGCCGGCACGACCTTCGCGACGAGCCCTGAGCGCTCCGCCTCTTCGGCGCCCATCATCCGCCCCGTCAGGCACATGTCCATCGCCTTCGCTTTGCCCACCGCGACCGCCATCCGCTGCGATCCGCCCATGCCCGGAGTTACGCCGAGCTTGATTTCGGGCTGCCCGAACTTCGCGGTGTCGGCGGCAATGATGAAGTCCGCCATCATCGCGACCTCGCAGCCGCCGCCGAGCGCGTAGCCGGACACAGCCGCGATCCACGGCTTGCGCGTCGACGTGACCTGTTCCCAGCCGGCGAAGAAGTTCGCCGAATACATGTCGGCGAAACCCTGGCCCTGCATTTCCTTGATGTCGGCGCCCGCTGCGAACGCCTTTTCCGAACCGGTCAGCACCAGGCAGCGCTGACCGTCGTCGGAATCATAGGCGGCGAACGCGTCGATGAGCTCCTTCAGCACTTCGCTGTTGAGTGCATTCAGCGCCTGCGGCCGGTTCAAGGTGATGAGAGTCACCGCTCCGCGCTGCTCGACCAAAATCGTGTTATAGGTGGTCATTTCTGGGTCTCCGGGAACGGCGTCCACGCCTCATGGCCGTGCAGCGGCGCGAAGAGGACGTCGAGCATCTCTTCATCAACCTCCTCGGGGTTCGCCGGGTCCCACTGGGGTTGGTTGTCCTTGTCGATCAGGACGGCCCGAACGCCCTCATGGAAGTCATGGGTCCGGACGACGCGTCCGGCGAGCGCATATTCGGCGCGCATCTCATCCTCGAAGCTCGCGCGTTCGGCGCCTTCTTCCATCAGTCGAAGCGAGACCTTGCACGACAGCGGGCTCTTGGTCCCGAGCGTCGCGAGCTCGGTCGCGGCCCAGTCGCTTTCATCGGCCCTTAGCGCTGCGAGAACCTCTTCGAGGCGGTAGCTTGCAAAGCAGCGCGCAATCGCCGGCATATTATCGGCGATCTTCGCGTCGGGCGGAGTGACGGCGAAGTTGCCGATGGCCCCGTTAAGCCGCGGACTGGTGATGATCCGGTCAATCAGCTCGGGCAGCGAAGCCTGCGGCACATAATGGGTCGCGAGCCCCAGATACTGGCATTCCGCCCCGTCGAGGCGAGCCCCGGTGAGCGCCATGAACTCGCCGACCCGCCCCGGCAGCCGCGGCAAATACCAGCCGCCGCCGACGTCGGGGAACAGGCCGATACTGGTTTCGGGCATTGCGAACCGCGTGGCTTCGGTCGCGATGCGGAATTTGCAGGGAAGCGAAATCCCGACGCCGCCGCCCATCGTGATGCCATCCATGATGGCGATGGTCGGCTTCGGATAGGTGAAGAGCAGGTGATTGAGCTGGTATTCCGCGAAAAAGAAATGCTTGGCGTCCTCGGCATCGCCGCCGCCGCTTCGCCACAGCATCACGACGTCGCCGCCCGCGCAGAAGCCGCGGCCCTCGGCATGGTCGATGAGGACCGAGCGCACCTCAGGATCGTCGCGCCATTTGAGGAGTGCCTCGCTCATCACTCCGCACATTTGCGTCGTCAGCGCGTGAATCGCCTTCGGCCGGTTGAGCCGGATTCGGCCGACCCCGCCTTCGACAGAGATGATGACGTCTTCGGTCATGGTCCTTCGATACGGGCCTTCGGCAAGCTCAGTCCCTACTCAGGATGAGCGGATAAAAGACAACCCCGCTCATGCTGAGGAGCCGGTGAGCCTGCCGAACCGGCGTCTCGAAGCACGAGCGCATCACTGCCGGAGCATGTCCCGGCTGACGATGACGCGCATGATCTGGTTGGTGCCCTCGAGGATCGAATGGACTCGCAGGTCGCGCCAGAAGCGCTCGACCGGATAATCCATCAGATAGCCGTAGCCGCCGTGGAGCTGAAGCGCGCGGTCGACGATGGAAGAGCCGCTGTCGGTCGCGAGCCTTTTGGCCATCGCCGCGAACTTGGTCTTGTCGGGAGCGTTCGCGGAGACCTTAGCCGCGGCCACGTAGAGCAAATAGCGCGCGGCCTGGAGCTCGGTCTCCATGTCGGCGAGCGTGAATTGAGTCGCCTGGAAGTCGGCGACGGCCTGCCCGAACTGCTGGCGTCCTTTCGTGTATTGGATCGACTCGTCGAGGCAGCGCTGAGCTCCGCCGAGCGAGCAGGCGCCGATGTTGATCCGCCCCCCGTCGAGCCCCATCATCGCGATCCGGAAGCCTTCGCCTTCGGCTCCCACGCGGTTGGCGACGGGCACTCGAACCTCGTCGAAATTGACCTGGCTGGTCGGTTGCGAGTGCCAGCCGAGCTTCTTTTCCTGAGCGCCGAAGCTGACGCCTTTCATGTCCTTCTCGATGACGAGCGCCGTGATGCCCTTCGGGCCCTCTTCGCCGGTACGGACCATCGCGACCATCACATCGTTGGCGCCGCCGCCCGAGATAAACGCCTTCGAGCCCGAGACCACATAATGATCGCCGTCGAGCACCGCCTTGGTCTTGAGCGCTGCGGCGTCGGAGCCCGACGACGGTTCGGTCAAGCAATAGCTTCCCATCCATTTCATGCTGATCATCGACGGCAGGTACTTCTGCTTGACCTCGGCCGAGCCGAAGCGGTCGATCATCCAGCAGACCATGTTGTGGATCGAAATAAACGCGCTGGTCGACGGGCAGCCGTACGCCATGGCTTCGAAGATCAGCGCAGCCTCAAGCCGGCCGAGACCGATTCCGCCGCTCTCTTCAGAGACATAAATGGCGCCGAAGCCGAGCTCGGCTGCCTCGCGGATCGTATCGCGCGGAAAGATGTGTTTTTCGTCCCATTCGGCGGCGAACGGGCTGATCGCGTCCGCCGTGAACTTGCGCGCCATCTCCTGAATCTGGAGCTGGTCGTCGGTGAGGTCGAATTGGGTCATTGCGCGGGCGCTCTAGGGCGGCGCCTTAATGTCAGCAAGTCCGCCTAGTCGCCGTTGTTGCTTACCGTGTTCGCCTCGTTGACGTCGGCATTGTCCGCGCCGTTCGCGAGCTCGTCCGAAGGCGTCGCGCTGCTTTCGTCGGGCGGAAGCGCTTCGATGTCGTTCGGATCGGCATTGTTGATGTCGATCGCGACATTGTTTTCGGTCGCCGGTTTGTTGCACGCGGCAAGCGACGCCGCAGCAGCGAAAACCAGCATCAATCTATTTGCATCGCGCATAGGTGAAGCTCGCCATTGGGTTGCTTTCGGTACGCACTAACTCCCGCCCTTTCAGCGCGAGCGCTTCGAACTTCGTCCACGTCTCGCCTTCACCAGTAAAGCTGAAATCGCCGCTGATCGAGTCCGTTCCGGTTTGAGCGTCCGGTCCCGGGACGGCACGCGACTCGTAGAAGCGGACTTCGGATGGGCCGACAACGAGAAGCCCCTTCGCGTCACCCGTCGTGGATGTGCAGTCCATCGGAGTCAGCCCCCACCGGCCATGGAGCGCAGCGGGGATCGAGGCGACGGGAGCGGAAGGGCCGGTCGCAGGCGCCGCGCCTTTATCGGGCGGGGCGCCAGTCGGATCGGGAACCGCATCGGTGATTGCGGGTAAACCGGCCGTGTTGTTTGCTTCCTTCAGGACCGGGTCGCGCTTGCTGCATGCGACGATCGTCATCATCAGGAACAGGGCAAGCAGCGGTCCAATTACGCGGAGCATGCATCCCTAACCATCCGGGACGCGAACTTGTTGCAGGAGCCTGCGCGGATCAGCCGAATGTCGGAATGTGGAAGGCGGCCTTGTCGCCGGCACCGTCGACGAAGCCGTCGGGCCAGCGCTGGGTCACGACCTTGGTCTTCGTCCAGAAGCGCATGCCTTCCTGCCCATATTGGCCGATGTCGCCGAAGCCCGAGCGCTTCCACCCGCCGAAGCTGTGGTAGCTGACCGGCACCGGGATCGGCACGTTGATCCCGACCATCCCGACATTGACGCGGGCGGTGAACTCGCGCGCGGCATGGCCGTTGCGGGTGAAGATCGCGACTCCGTTGCCATATTCGTGCTGCGAAGGGAGCTTCAGCGCTTCCTCGAAGTCGTTCGCGCGCACCATCTGAAGGACGGGGCCGAAGATCTCTTCCTTGTAGGACCTCATGTCGGTCGTCACATGGTCGAACAGGGTCGGTCCGATGAAGAAACCTTCCTCGTGGCCCTGGAGCATGAAGCCGCGGCCGTCGACGACCAGCTCCGCGCCCTCGTCGATGCCCATCTGGATGTAATTTTCGATCCGCTCCTTGTGCGCCTTGCTGACGACCGGGCCGTAATGGGCGTCGGGATCGGTCGAGACTCCGACGCGCAGGCCCGCGATCGCCGGAATGAGCTTCTCGCGGAGTGCGTCCGCAGTCTCGGCGCCGACCGGGACGACCACTGGAAGCGCCATGCACCGTTCGCCGGCCGAGCCGAACGCGGCGCCGGCGAGGTCGTTCACGACCTGGTCGAGGTCCGCGTCGGGCATGACGATGCCGTGGTTCTTGGCCCCGCCGAACGCCTGCACGCGCTTCCCGTTCGCGGTGCCACGCGAGTAGATATATTGCGCGATGTCGGAGGATCCGACGAAGCTGATCCCGGCAATGTCGGGGTGGTCGAGGATCGCATCGACCATTTCCTTGTCGCCATGAACGACGTTGAGGATTCCGTCGGGAAGTCCGGCGTCCTTCATCAGCTCGGCCAGGCGGTTGGGCACGCTTGGATCGCGCTCGCTGGGCTTGACGATGAAGGCGTTGCCGCAGGCGATCGCCATTCCGAACATCCACATCGGGATCATCGCGGGGAAGTTGAAAGGGGTGATGCCCGCGCCGATGCCGAGCGGCTGGCGCATCGAATAAACGTCGATTCCAGTCCCGGCGCCGACCGTATATTCGCCCTTCAGCGCCTGCGGGATGCCGCAGGCATATTCGATCACCTCGAGGCCGCGCTGAACGTCACCCTTCGCGTCGGCGATGACCTTGCCATGCTCCGAGCTCAGCAGGTGCGCGAGGTCGTCCATGTTCTTTTCGACGAGCTCGCGGAACTTGAACATGACCCGCGCGCGGCGCTGCGGGTTCGTCGCGGCCCAGGCCGGCTGAGCCGCCTTGGCTGCGTCCACGGCATTTTGGAGGTCGGCCGCGGTACCGAAGCGGACTTGAGCCTGAACCTGACCTTGGTTGGGATCGAAAACGTCGCCCTGCCGTTCGCCCGAAGCGAAGCTGGAACCGCCGATGAAATGGTCGATGCTGCGAAGCATGGGTACGCGTCCTGAACTGTGATGGTTGGGGTCGCGGCTCCCCTAGACCTGCGTTCGACCAAATGCCAGTTGCCGCTGCCGAGGAGAGGGAGAGTCGCGATGCGTCGAATGATCGCTTTGTCCAGCCAGTTGCTGATCGGCGCGGCGCCGCCATCTCCGGACGCGAAGTTGCGCGCGATCGTTGCGCCGGTTAGCCAGACGCAGCTGCGGCATACGATCGAGACTCTCGTTAGCTTCGGGACGCGACATACGCTCTCATCGCAAACCGATCCCAAGCGGGGAATCGGAGCGGCGCTGAACTGGGGCCAACAGCAATTCGAAAGCCTCGGCCTGCCGACGGTGCGGCCCTGCGACACCTTCACTGGTGACCGAATCCCCAAGCCGACGCGCGTCTGCGACATGGTCGCGATCCAGCGCGGGACCGAGCGGCCCAACGACGTCGTGATCATCACCGCCCATATCGACAGCCGGGTGACCGATCCTCTCAACGCAACGTCCGACGCTCCCGGCGCCAATGACGATGGCTCGGGCTCGGCAGCGGTGCTCGAGGCCGCGCGGGTGCTGTCAAAGCACAAATTCCCCGGGACCATCGTCTATTCGCTCGATTCGGGCGAGGAGCAGGGACTCTACGGAGCCAAGGTCATTGCCGCCTATGCGAAGGCGCAGGGCTGGAACGTTATCGCGAACCTCAACAACGACATCATCGGCAACAGCTGCTCGTCGGACGGTGTGTGCGATTCCACCCATGCGCGCGTGCTTTCGGAAGGGCCGCGCTCGCAGGGCGAGGCGGAGCTCGCCGCGCAGACGCACAGCCTTGGCGGAGAGAATGACAGCCCGTCGCGCAATATCTCGCGCTTCCTCGACGGCCTCGCCGACCGGCTGAAGATCGGGCTGGACGTCCGGCAGATCTGGCGCACCGATCGCTTCGGTCGCGGCGGCGACCACATCGAGTTTCTGAAGCTCGGCTTCCCCGCCGCGCGGATCAGCGTCGCGGTCGAGAATTACAATTGGCAGCACCAGGACGTGCGGGTCGAGAAGGGCGTGCACTATGGCGACACGATCGACCATGTCGATTTCGCTTACCTCGCCAAAATGACCAAGCTCAACGTCGGCGCGCTCGCCGCCCTCGCCAGCGCACCGCCGCCGCCCGAGGCGAAGGTCGAGGGGGCGGTGAGCACGGATACGACGGTGACGTGGCGAGCGATCGAGGGTGCAGCCCACTACCACGTTCGGTGGCGGCGGACAGACGCAAACAATTGGGAAGTTTCACGTCCAGCAACTTCGGCGAACTGCCAAACCGTTGCTGAGTGCAAAGTCGTACTCCCCCACATCCGCGTCGACGATTGGGTGTTCGGAGTCTCGTCGGTGAGCAAGGACGGGTTCGAGAGCCCGGTCGCCTCGGCTGTTCCGGGCGGGGCGTTCAAGCCGTACGTCGCGCCGCCGCCAAAAGAAGAAAAGAAATGATCTCACGCTAATGCGCCAAGGCGCAAAGAAGGGAGCAGCTTATCTCCGCGCCTTTGCGCCTTTGCGTGAACCAATTTCGTTCTTACCTTTGGATGCTGAAACAAGTTCAGCATGACGAAGGTTGAAGTGCCATGGCCGGCGGATGGACGCGCGACGGCGCGGTTCAGGACCAGATCGACGACACCGTGAAGGACGCCGTCCTGCGCGCCCGCGCGCTCACCCCCCACGGGGAGAGCGCCGAGGAATGTGACGATTGCGGCGAGCCGATCCCGAAGAAGCGGCGCGAGGCGCTGCCCGGCGTCCGCACTTGCGTCGCCTGCCAGACCGAGCGCGACAAGGCCGTAGTCCATTCGACCATCAACCGCCGCGGCAGCAAGGATAGCCAGCTTCGATAACCTAATCCCCTCCCCTTGATGGGGAGGGGTTGGGGTGGGGTGATCGTCGGCGTAGAGCACCGCGTATGAAGCATCACCCGCCACCCGGTGCGATCACCCGCGCTCGGGGTCTTCGAAAGCAAATGACTGATGCTGAGCGGAAGCTCTGGCGTATCCTCAAAGAGAGTTTCGGTGACTGGCATTTTCGCAAGCAGGTACCTTTGCGGCACTTCATCGCCGATTTCGCCTGTCACCGTGCGAGATTGGTCATCGAGATCGATGGCGGACAGCACGACCCAGCGAACGATTTGCCCCGGACGCGGGTGATCGAAAGCGAGGGTTATCGCGTTCTTCGCTTCTGGAACAATGAGGTTCTTGGCAATCCGGACGGAGTTTGGACGGTGATTGATGGCGCCTTGGGCGACCATCACCCCACCCCCAACCCCTCCCCATCCAGGGGAGGGGAGCTATCCGAGCGCACTCCCTATCCAGGGGAGGGCAAATAGTGGCCAAACGCAAATCCGCAGACCTGCCCAGCCGCAAGCAGATCCTCGACTTCATCGCCACGTCCGATCAGCCGGCGGGGAAGCGCGAGATCGCGCGCGCGTTCGGCCTGTCCGGCCAGACCAAGATCGACTTGAAGCGACTGCTCAACGACATGGCGGACGAGGGCCTGATCGACCATTCGCGTGGCCGCGCATTTCACCAGACCGGCGGAGTTCCCAAGGTCACGGTGCTGCGCGTGTCGCAAGTGGATGACAGCGGCAACGTCTTCGCGGTGCCCGAGCAATGGCATGCCGAGACTCCGCCGCCGCGTTTGCGCGTCGTCGAGCGCGGCAAGCGCAGCGCGCTCGGTATCGGCGATCGCATCCTGTGCCGGACCGAAGAGAAAGGGCAGGGGTGGCTCGCTCACCCGCTGAAGAAGCTCGCGCGCGCGGCCGAGCTGGTTCTCGGCGTCGTCCGCCGCGATGGCGACCGTTTCTGGCTCTCGCCGGTCGACAAGCGCGAGCGGCGCGAGCTCGCGATCCACGAGCTGAAGGACGCCGAGCCCGGCGATCTCGTGCTGTGCGAAGTGACCGGGCGTCCTCCGCGGGTCAGCGCCCGGGTGGACGCCGTGCTCGGCGATCCGTTCGCGCCGCGCAGTTTCTCGCTGATCGCGATCCACAAGCATGGCCTCCGCTCAGAATTCGCTCAGGAAGCGATCGACGAGGCGCACCGCGTTGCGAAGCAAGCCCTCGGGACACGCGAGGACCTGACTCATCTCCCGATCGTCGCCATCGATCCCGAGGACGCACGCGACCATGACGACGCGATCTGGGCCGAAGCGGACGGCGAAGGCGGCTGGAACGCCATCGTCGCGATCGCCGACGTCAGCTTCTACGTCCGCCCCGGCAGCGAGCTCGACCGCGAGGCGCGGGCGCGCGGGAACAGCGTCTATTTCCCCGACCGCGTCGTGCCGATGCTGCCGGAGGAATTGTCGGCCGACATTTGCTCGCTGAAGCACGGCGAGAACCGCGCGGCGATGGCCTGCCATTTGAAGATCGCGAAGGACGGCGCGCTCAAGGAGTGGTGGTTCAGCCGGGCGAAGGTGCGGATCGCCGCCAATATCGCTTATGAGGACGCACAGGCGGCGATCGACGCGGCCGCGGAGGAACGGGTCGAAGTCAGCTCCCCGACCTGCTCGATGCCGCCGGTCGAAGGTCGCGTCCCGCAGGAGCTGGTCGAAAAAGCGCTGAAGCCGCTCTGGGCGTGCTGGCGCGCGTTGTTCGCCGCGCGGCAGAAGCGCGACCCGCTGGAGCTCGACCTGCCCGAACGCCGCGTGGTGCTCGACGAAAAGGGGCGGATCATGTCGATCGCACCGCGCGACCGGCTCGATGCGCATCGCCTCGTCGAGGATTTCATGATCGCCGCCAACGTCGCCGCCGCCCGCGCAATCGAAGCGAAGAAGGCGCCGGTCATGTACCGGGTCCATGAGCCGCCGAGCCGCGAGAAGCTCATCGCGCTCAAGGATTATCTCAAGACCTTTGGGGTCGAGTTCGCGCTCGGTCAGGTGATCAAGCCGGGCACCTTCAACCGCATCATCGAGCGCCTCGGCGACGGCGACGGCCGCGAGGAGATCATGGAGCAATTGCTCCGCACGCAGATGCAGGCGCGCTACGCGCCCGACCGGCTCGGCCATTTCGGCCTCGCGCTCGCGACCTACGCGCATTTCACCTCGCCGATCCGGCGCTACGCCGACCTGCTCGTCCACCGCTCTCTGGTCGACGCCTACAAGCTTGGCGAGGGCGGGCTCCCGCCGGTCGAGGAGGAGAAGTTCGAGGCTATCGGAGAGCAGATTTCGATGCTTGAGCGACGGGCGATGGAGGCGGAGCGCGAGACCATCGACCGCTACGTCGCGGCCTATCTTTCGGACCAGGTCGGCCAGTTGGTCGAATGCCGGATCACGGGGGTCCAGCCATTCGGATTTTTCGCGACGGTGGAGGATCTGGGCGGCGACGGGCTGCTGTTCGCGCGCGATCTCGGGACCGAATATTTCCGGTACGACGAAGGCGCCAAGCTGCTCGTCGGAGAGGACACTGGCGAGACATACCGGATCGGGCAGCGGCTCACGCTTCGGCTCGCCGAGGCGAATCCGGTCTCCGGATCGCTCCGTTTCGAGCTTCCGGAAGGCAGCTACGGCGGACCTGTCGCGCCGCGCCGCGATCGTCAGCGGGGCGGCGGAAAGCGTGGACGGCCGGCGAATATTCGGCACAATAGCCGCAGACGCTAAGCCGCGCAGGAGGAGTATCGATGGCTACCGCCGCAGTCGCCGCCGCAGTCGCCCGGGCGAGGCGCGATATCCAGCATCATTTCTTCAGCCATGACGCGGTTCGGCCGGATCGCGCCGTGGCGTTCGAACCCTACAGCAGGATCCAGGAACGGCAGTTCGAACGGATGCGGTCCCGCGGCATCATCCGGGAGGCGCAGCCGGGGCTCTTCTGGCTCGATGTCGTCGCCTATGACATCGATCTCAGGCAACGATTCAGCCGGGTGCGGATGCTGCTCCTGGCGCTCGTCGTAGGCCTTGCCATTGGGCTGGGAATTGCCGTCGCTCGGGGCGGCTGAAGGGTCACCGGGGGGGCTTAGATGAAGATCTTGCGTAACATGCTGGTTGGCCTGGTCGGACTCGTGCTGCTGGCCGTGTTGGGTGTCTATCTCTGGTCCGCGCACATCCTCGGTGCACGACCGACGCCAATGAGCTCGAAGCTCGCCGTACCGAGCGCCGTCCAGCTTGCCGACGGGCCGCGCCAGCTTCACGTACTCGGCTGCCTGTCCTGCCACGGCGAGGGCCTCAAGGGCGACATCTTCCTGAACGAGCCGGGCGTCGCGACGATTTACGCGCCAGACCTGACGCTGCTCGCGGCGAAAGCCACCGACGAGCAATTGGACCATGCCATTCGCCAGGGGATCGGGCACGACGGCCGTTCTTTGCTGGTGATGCCATCCGAGGGCTATCAATTCCTGACCGACAGCGAGGTCGCGGCGGTAATCGCGGCAATTCGTGCGCTACCCAAAGGCGGCAAAGCCTCCCCACTGCCGAGCGTCGGTCCAAAGGGTCGAATCGGCCTGGTCCTCGGCAAGTTCCACACCGCTCCTCAACTGGTCCGCAGGTTCCGCGAGAATCAGGCGCCGGACTTCGGTGCTCAATTCGCCGCGGGCCGGCATATCGTCATGACCAACTGCGCCGAGTGTCATGGGCCGCAGCTGCGCGGGCAGGAGGTCGAACCGGGCGTGGTCTCTCCCGACATGCAAATCGCGGGCGCCTACGATCTCGACCAGTTCCGGACGATGTTGCGCACCGGGGTCGCCCCCGGCGGGAAGGACATCGGAATGATGGGCAGAGTCGCGAAGAGTGATTTCAAATATCTGACCGACGAAGAGATCGCCGAGATTCACGCCTATCTTTCCGAGCGGGCACGGCGAATGCCATAGCGACCTTCGCAACCTTTCGCGGTCGCGCTCATTTGCTGAGGCGAAGGGAACTCGCCATGGCCTACAAGATCGCGATCATCGTCGGCAGCCTCAGGAAAGACAGCATCAATCGGAAGGTCGCGCGCTCGATCTGCGGCCTGCGCGGCGACAACCTCGATTGTTCGATGATCGAGATCGGCGACCTGCCACTCTACAACCAGGATTTCGACGCCAACCCGCCTGAGCAATGGACCCGGTTCCGCCAGCAGATCGCGGCGTCCGACGGCGTGTTGTTCTGCAGCCCCGAGTACAATCGCGGCATTCCGGGCGTCCTCAAGAATGCAATCGACGTCGGCTCGCGGCCCTACGGGCAGAGCGTTTTCGACAAGAAGCCGGCGGCCATCGTCACCGCTTCGCCGGGCTCGATCGGCGGCTTCGGCTCCAACCACCAGATCCGCCAGGCCTGCGTCTTCCTCAACATGCCCGTGATGCAGCAGCCCGAGGCCTATCTCGGACACGTCAGCGACGAGAGCTTCGATGACAGCGGCTGCCTGAAAGCAGGCCCGCTGAAGGACCTCGTCAGCGTCCTCGCGCACGCTTTCCACGACTGGGTCGACATGATCCATCGTTCACGAGCCGCGCTTGCGGAGGATTCGGCGCACGCTGCGCAGCGTGAGAAGCAAACCGCTTGAAATGCGGCTTCACGTCACCTTCTTGCGCTCGATGAAGCGCGGCTCGTCCCAGGCCCGCGACGCGAGAATGTCGCTGAGGATTTCGGCCGCCAGCCAGGCGTCCTCGAAGCGGGTGTAGAGCGGGGTAAAGCCGAAGCGCATCAGGTCGGGTGCGCGAAAATCGCCGATCACTCCGCGCTCGATGAGCGCCTGCATGACGGCATAGCCTTGCGGGTGGGCGAAGACGACGTGACTGCCGCGCTTGGCGGGGTCGCGAGGGCTCGCGAGTCGAACGCCATCACCGCAGCGCATCTCAACCTCATCGACGAACAGTTGTGACAAGGCGCGCGCCTTCGCCTCGACATCGCGCATCGCGATTCCGTCGAACGTATTGAGCCCTGCTTCGAGCGCGGCGAGGGCTAGGATCGACGGGGTGCCGGTCAGGAAACTGAGAATCCCCCGGGCCGGCCGGTAGCCATCGTCGAAGGCAAACGGCTCGGCGTGGCCCATCCAGCCCTGGAGCGGGGAATGGAGTTCGCCCTGCAGCCGCTCGGCGACATAAACGAAGGCTGGAGCACCGGGCCCGCCGTTCAGATATTTATAGCCGCAGCCGACAGCGAGATCTGAGTTGGTGCCATTGAGATCGAGCTCGATCGCTCCAGCGCTGTGCGACAGGTCCCAGACCACGAGAGCGCCCGCGGATTGCGCTGCCGCATTGACGCTGGCCATGTCGTAATATGCGGCGGACCGGTAATCGACATGGGTCACAGTCACGACCGCCGTGTCGTCGTCGATCGCGTGGATCACATCTTCGGCGGGTACGGCCTTTACGGTGAGGCCGAGAAGATCGCCAAGTCCGTGGGCCACGTAAAGGTCGGTCGGGAAATTGCGCTGCTGGCTGAGAATCGTCTGTCGACCCGGCCGCGCCTTCGCCGCCGCCGCAAGCAGCTTGAACAGGCAGACGCTTGTCGAATCCGCGATCAACAGCTCGTTCGGCTTCGCCCCGATGATCGGTGAGAGCTTGGCCGCGATCCGCGTCGGCCAATCGATCCAGCCGTGCTTGTTCCAGCTGGCGATCAGGTCCTCACCCCATTGTCGCTTGGCGACTTCGTTGAGGCCGTGCGCGGTCGCGGCCGGCAGCGCTCCAAGCGAATTGCCGTCGAGATAAATGACGCCTTCAGGGAGCCGGAACCGCTTGCGCGCGAAAGCGAGCGGATCAGCAGCGTCGAGTTGCTTGGCATCTTCGCGGGTCATCGTCGCTCCGTCACCCCCGCGGAAGCGGGGGTCCCGCTGCCCTTACTGCGCGACCGAATGAAAGGAAGCGGGATTCCCGCTTTCGCGGGAATGACGGCTTAGAGTTTCGGCAGAGTGACGCCCTTCTGCCCCATGTATTTGCCGGCGCGGTCGGCGTAGCTCACCTCGCACGGCTCATTCCCCTGGAGGAACAGGAACTGGCACGCGCCCTCGTTGGCGTAGACTTTGGCCGGAAGCGGGGTCGTGTTCGAGAATTCTAGGGTCACATGCCCCTCCCAGCCGGGCTCGAGCGGGGTCACGTTCACGATTATCCCGCAGCGCGCATAGGTCGACTTGCCGAGGCAGATGACCAGCACGTCGCGCGGCACCCGGAAATATTCGACCGTCCGCGCCAGAGCGAAGCTGTTGGGGGGGATGATGCAGACGTCGGTCTTGCGGTCGACGAAGCTGTTGGCGGCGAAATCTTTCGGGTCGACGGTCGCCGAATCGACGTTGGTGAAGATCTTGAATTCATCGGCGACCCGCGCGTCATAGCCATAGGAGGAGAGGCCGTAGCTGATGCAGCCCTCGCGCCGCTGGGCCTCCACGAACGGCTCGATCATGCCGTTTGACTGCGCTTGTTCGCGAATCCAGCGGTCGGACAAAATCGCCATTGCGAAGGCCTAACGAGCCAGTCCGAAGCCTTCAATTTGGCTTCGATTATTTCTGTGGATGATGGTCCTGGGACAGTTTCCGGACTTCCTCCGACCGGCTCGCCGATTCGTGCACAATCAATCCACAGGCCGTCGATTCTGTGCTACTTTCGTTCTCGTTGCTGGTGGGGCCTGGCAGCGTAGGAGAATGTCATGGCCCAAATCGTTCAACTCGCCGAGTCCGCGTCAGAATCGCCAACTCAAGTCCTCCCCCAAAACGTCGAGGCCGAGGCCGCGCTATTGGGCGCGCTGATGATCGACAATAGGCTGGTCGAAGACGTCCAGCTGAAGCTCCGCCCCGACCATTTCTTCGAACCGCTCCACGGCAGGATCTACGAATCGATCCTGCGCATGACCGACGCGAACCGGGTCGCCAATCCGGTGACCCTGAAGCCGATGTTCGACGGCGACGAGGCCATGAAGGAGGTGGGCGGACCGGCCTATCTGGCCCAGTTGACCGGCTCCGGCGCCGCGATCATCGGCGCTCGCGATTTCGCCGCACAGATTTACGACCTCGCTTTGCTGCGCGCCCTCGTGGGAGTTGGGAGGGACCTGGTCGAGGGCGCGCTCGACACGAGCGAGGAAATTGCTCCGCTCGAGCAGATCGAGAAAGCGGAGACCGAGCTCTACAAGGTTGCCGAGGAAGGCGGCGCCGAAGGCAAAGCGAAAAGCTTCGGGGACGCGTCCAAGCTGGCGCTCGAAATGGCGGAGCGCGCGCTGAACAGCGGCGGCCACCTGTCGGGTTTCACCACCGGTCTCGACAGCCTGAACACGAAGATCGGCGGACTGCACAAATCAGACCTGACGATCGTCGCCGGACGCCCGGGCATGGGGAAGAGCGCGCTCGGCACGAACATGGCCGTTGCCGCGGCGCAGCGGTTCCTGCGCGACGCCGAGGATGGGATCGGGCCGGAGAAATCGGCGGGCGCTCCGGTCGTGCTGTTCAGCTTGGAAATGTCGGCCGACCAGCTCGCGACTCGTATCCTCGCCGAGCAATCCGGCATCACGTCCGAGAATCTGCGTACTGGCCGGATCACGCAGCACGAATTCCGCGACCTCGCCCGTGCCGCGGCGGAATTGCAGAGCCTGCCGCTCTACATCGACGACACGCCGGGCCTCACCATCGCCGCGCTGCGCACCCGCGCCCGACGCCTCAAGCGGCAGAAGGGTATCGGAATGGTGGTGGTCGACTATCTCCAGCTCTTGCAGGGCACCGGAAGAGGAAATGACAACCGGGTTCAGGAAATCTCCGAGATCAGCCGCGGCTTGAAGCAGCTCGCCAAGGAGCTCGACGTCCCGGTGATCGGACTGTCGCAATTGTCGCGCCAGGTCGAGCAGCGCGAGGACAAGCGGCCGCAGCTGTCGGACCTGAGGGAATCCGGCTCGATCGAGCAGGACGCGGATATCGTGCTCTTCATCTACCGCGAGGATTATTACGTGAAGGGCGTCGAGGTCGAAATGCCGACGCACGACGAAGCCCTGGCAAACCCGGATAAGGCGGCCAAGTACAACGATTGGGACGCAAAATACCAAGCGGTGAAGGGCAAGGCCGAGCTCATCGTCGCCAAGCAGCGCCACGGCTCGACCGGAATCGTCAGGGTCCGCTTCGACGGCCGCACGACCAAGTTCAGCGACGCGGTGGACGACGGCTATCTGCCGGAGATGCGCAACTAGATTCGCTCCGGGGTGGGGGGTCGAGGGCGCCGGCTTGGGGTTTCCCTTAGAGCCGGCGCCCTCTTCGTTTTGACCTAGCGGCCGCGCTCCGTCTTTGTCGGCCGAGGCTCTGCCTGCGGCGGCGGCGCACCGCCGCCCAGCCATCGCCGCATCCAGCTGAAGACCTCGTCATACCATTGGATCGAGTTCTTGGGCTTGAGCACCCAATGGTTTTCGTCCGGGAAAATCAGCAGTCGCGAAGGAATGTTGCGCCGCTGGAGCGCGGTGAACGCCGCGATGCCCTGCGTGTATGGAATCCGGAAGTCGTTCTCCGACGTGATCACCAGCTGCGGTGTCTTCCAGTTCTGGACGTAATTGACCGGGTTCCATTTCTCGAACTCGGCCGGCGCCTCATAATAAGGATGGCCGCCGTGCTCCCATTCGTCGAACCACAGCTCCTCGGTCTCATAGGCCATGGCGCGAGCGTCGAACACGCCGTCGTGTTGGACGATGCACTTGAACCGATCGGGCCACTGGCCTTCGATCCAGTTCATCATATAGCCACCGTAAGACCCGCCCGCCGCGCATGTGTTGTTCGCATCGAGCTGCGGATCATGGGCGACGGCGTAGGCGAGCCCCTTCTGGAGGTCCTCGAGCGGCCAGCCGCCCCAATTCCGGTTGATCGCGTCCTGGAAAGCCTGGCCGTAACCGGTGCTTCCGTGAAAATCGACGCTTACCGCCGCATAGCCCGGACTGGTGAACACGCGCGGGTTCCAGCGGTAGGACCAGCTGTTGCTGAACGTGCCCTGCGGTCCGCCGTGGACCAGAAAGACGATCGGCAGTTTCGTCGTCACGCGCGGCCGCAAGGTCCAGCCCCAGACGGTGTCGTTGTGGGCGCCCTTGAAGTTGAACTTGTCGAAAATCAGCGGGTCAAGCTGCGCGAGCAGATCGCGGTTGAGGTTCGTCAGCTGCGACACGCGGCCGCTGGAGTCGATCCGGTAGAGGTCGTCCGGCGCCATGATGCTGTTCATCGTAGCGACGGCGCCTCCGCCCGGGAGAGCTTTGACGTTGGCGTAATGGCCGTCGCGGGTGAGGCGCGTCACCGCTCCGGTCGCGGCGTCGACGCTGAATACTGGAAGCTCCAGAGTATCCTCGGCGCTGATCAGCAGGCTGCGCCCGTCCTTCGCCCATTCGATCGAACCGACCGAGCGGTCGAAATTCGGCGTGAGGGGACGGACGCTGCCGGTCGCGAGATCGCGGAGCATGAGGACCTGGCGGTCGGATTCATATCCCGGCCGGGCCATCGCGACATAGGCCAGCGTCCTCCCGTCCGGAGAAAGCGTCGGCAATGTATCGGTCGCGTCGTTGGAGTCGGTCAGGTTTCGCGGCGCGGCGCTGCCGTCCGTCGGAACCGCGAATATATCGAGATTGGTCGACAGTTCCTCGGTGCGGCCCGCTTCGCGCAGCGCGAAATAAAGAGTCTTGCCGTCCGCCGAGAGGGCCAATTCTTCGGTGCCCCCGAACGGCTTGGACGGAGTGTCGCCGTCGAGGCCTGTCGTCAGCCGAACTCCACCGCCCGTCAGCCGGTCCGCCTGGACCGGGTAGGCATAGAGACGCGAACGGGTGCCGGGCTCCGCCCATGTGTCCCAATGGCGGATGAAAAGCTGGTCGAACGTCCGGCCGGAGCCCGCAGGCTTGGCGGGAAATTGTGCCGTCGAGCACGCAAGGTCGGGGCAATCGGGCCGGTCGGCCCATACGACGACTGTCGCGCCGTTCGCCGAGATTCGGAATCCGCCCACATCGACGCCGAAGTTGCTCGCCTGCTTCGGCGCGCCGCCGGGCGACATCCGGAAGAGTTGGTCGTGATCGCCGGCGGGCATCAGGAACCACAAGGTCCCATCGCCGCTGAATGCCGGATCGTGCCCCTTTGTGGCGCCCCTAATGGGCTGGGGCGTTGCGCCCGGTCTCGTCAGGTCCAGTGAATAGAGCGTGTTGACCCGCTTGTTCTTTGCAAGGTCGGTCGTGGAGACGGTGAAGACCGCCTGTCTGCCGTCCGGCGAGACTTCGGGCGCGCCCAAGCGATGCATCATATGCATGTCGGTTGCTGTCATCGGGCGGGCAGTGGCTGAGCTGGCGGCAAGCGCGGCAGATGCCGCAGCGACGAGGAGGGCTGTGCGGGTCATGCCGCACGCCTAGCAAAGCCACGTTTCAGCGCAAGAATTACAGTGGTCGTCCCGTAATCCGCGAGATCTCACGCTTCACATGTTCGTCGACCATCTGAGGAAGATGCTCGTCGAGCCACTGCTTGAGAATCGGCTTCAGCATCGCTCGAACCATTTCTTCGAGCGGATTGACCGCCGGCACCGGCGGAACAGTCGCCGCGATGGTCTGAAGCTCCTCGAACGATTGACGGCTGTGCCCCGCCATTCCCTCGTCGAGGAGCGGGGGTCCGAGGTCGACCGGAGGCGCCAGGGGCTCGTTCAGTTCGAGGACGTCGACCTGGTCCGCGTCGGAGGTTTCATCCTCCGGCAGCGCATCCTCCACCGACGCCGCAGTTGAAGCCGAGACGCGCTGTCCCTTCTCCTCGGCGATCACTTTCTTGATCGAGGCGAGGATGTCTTCCATCGAGGGTTCGCGGCCGGGCGACTGCATGGCGCCGGGATATACGTTTATTGCTGCGGTGGAGTCACCCCTGCACCATTCACCGTGCTGCCGGGGGTGATGACGGGCGTGAGGACCGCAGGCCCGGAATTGACCCGCGCCGGGACGAGGGGCGGACCCACCAGCGGATTAGGCGGCATTTCCTGCGGCGACACGGTTCGCGTCGAGACGGGATTGTGGCGCGGCTCACCCGCCCAATCATTCCACTCGTTGGCAACGCGCCGGTAATTGCCGAGCGGATCGTAAAGGGGGCCGCCGTCGAGGCCGAGCTTCCGGGCTTCGGCCTGGCCCATTGCATTAAGCAGCGTGAACCCGGCGACATAGGCATCGCGCTTGGCCGTCACGAGCGTGACTTGCGACTGGAGCAGTTCCTGTTCCGCGTTCAAGACGTCGAGGACGTTGCGCGTGCCGACCGACTGCTCTGCCCGAGTGCCCTCCAGGGCAAGCTCGTTCGCCTGGACCGCGATGGTGCTCGCCTGGATCGATCTTTGGTCCGCGACGTAGGCGGCGAAGGCCGATCGCGCATCCGAGACGACATTTCGCTCGGCACCCACCACTTGTTCGAGCGCCTGGCCTTCGAGCGCGCGCGCTTGCCGAGTGCGCGCGGCGGGCAGGCCGCCCTGATAGATCGGTACCCGGGCGCTAAGGCCGAGCGACGTCGTCGTTCCGTGATCCGGGAAGCCGCTCGTCTTGTCGCCGAGCATATCGAGCCGGGTCCCGCTGAGGACTCCGGAGAGTTGGGGAAGCCGGCCCGCCTGCGCAACGCGAACGTCGTATCCGGCGGCGGCGGCGGTGCGGGTGGCTGCAACGAGGTCGGGATTGTCGGCGAGGGCGATTCGAATGGCTTCATCCGCCGTGGTCGGAAGAGGCGGGAGAGGAGGTGGCGGAGCGAGGACCCCCGGTGCATTTCCGATCACCGCCCGATAGTTGGCTTCGCTGGAAGTCAGTCGGCCTTGGGCGACGGCAAGCTGTGAATTGCCGAGCTGGAGGCGAGCTTCCGACTGCGCGACGTCGGTTCGGGTCACGTCGCCGATCTCGAACCGGTCACGCGTCGCTTCCAGGTTGGTCTGGAGGACCCGCACATTGTTCTGGTTCAATTCGACGATCGCGCGGTCTCGGATCACGTCCATATATGCCGCAACTGCGTTGGTGAACACGTCGCCCTCGACGCCGCGAAGCGTTCCGCGCCCCGCCTGGACTCGCGCTTTCGCGGCCTGCACCGAATTGCGGATCGCGCCGCCGTTGAACAGCGGGACGCTCAAGTCGACCGAGGTCGAGACCGTGGGGCCCCTGCTCGCGCCGGTGTCGAGAATGCCGCTGCGTGAAAGGTCGCGATTGAGGCCGACGGTGCCGCTGATCTGCGGCCGTCCGGCGGACCGCTGGATCGCCACATTGGCGTCCGTTGCCTTGAGCGATTCCCGTTGCGCCATCAGCGTCGGGTTGGTCTGATATGCGGAGACCAGCGCTTCACGCAGCGTGTCCGCCGATGCGGAGCCCGCGCAAAGCCCCGCGATGGCCGACCCAATGAGTAACATACGAAGCACTGGAGCCCCCTTCAGAACGTAAATGCCTTCGGCTTCGAAAAGCCTGGAAGCGCGGGTGTACCGGCATCGCCCACGGACAAGGAGCCGAAGGCATCGCCGACCTTGCGGCCGATGGTCAGCCGGGTGACGCCGCGATCGACGAGCGCCGTCCCGAGCCGCCCGCCATCGCTGAGCTGATCGACGATCGCATCCGGAATATAGTCAACGGCGCCGTCGATCAGGATCTGGTCGTAGGGCGCTTGCTTTTTCCAGCCGGAATCGAGCGGTCCCTCGACCACCTCGACTCCCAATTCCCGAGCGCGAGCCGCCAGCGTGGCCGAGCTTTCGAGGGCCACGACCTCGAGGCCCATATGCTTCAATATTGCGCTCGAATACCCCGTGCCGGCGCCGACGACCAATGCGCGTCCAGGCGCTTCGGGCATCATCTGGGTGAGGAGCCGGCCGAGCACCGCTGGAGAGGGCAGGAACCGCCCGTCGCCGATCGCGACGGCTCGATCGATATAGGCGAGCGGCCGCGTGCCGTCCGGCAGGAAGTCCTCCCGCGGGATCGCGGCCATTGCGTCGAGCACCGCGGCGTCGGTCACGCCCTGAGGGCGCAGCTGGTTTTCAACCATCGCTGCCCTCGCCGCGGCAAAATCTGGAATAGGAGTCTGCACCGTCACAACTGTTCTATGCCAATAATACACCTAGAGTTCAAGGCTGCTCTTAACACGGCTGGCCCGTGCGCCAACCGCCGTTGATCGAAATACGAACGAAGGTCACCCTGTGTGTCTTTTTGATCCAAGCCCTTGAGGGCGCGACTTTTTACCGCGAATCAGATGGATAAGGATTAGTGTGGGCAGTGCGAGGCCGACGAGCCAATGGGCAAGGCTCGAGGCGGAGCGGAAGCCTTCCGCGGTCGAATAATAAAGCGCGAGTCCGGTAAGGATGAGGAACAGGCTTATCCCGACGAGCGACAAGCCGCTGCGTCGATTCCGCCCCGAGTTCCAGCCCAGTCGCATATGCACCGGAATCAGCATCGCTGCGGCGATGGCGAAGCCGTAAGCGCCGGCGCCGTGAACCAGAAGCAGCCATGGCAGCGCCGGGCTGGGCTCGGGGCCGAACTCGCCCGCGACCTTGCCGAAGCGATCGAGGAGCAGCCAGAGGACCCCGCTGATGGTGAGCAGGCTCGCGATGGCGTAAATCAGCCATTCGTGCCAGCGCGGCAGTTTCAGGCTGAAGCTCGGCGGGCGCTTCATGCCGCGACCAGGTCGCGCCTGACCTCTTCGACCGACCCGTCGGACCCAAATCTGAGACCGCTGGCCCGAGCGAGCGAGAGGCAATGATGAGCCCGCGAAGAGCCCGACAGGAGAACCTTCGTCAGGGCGTCGGCGTCCATTGTGGATGGAGCACGAACGCTTGAAGACAGCCAGCGCGGGTGGGCCCCCGGCAAGTGTGCCCAGCCGCCATCCGTCACCGCGCTGGTGGCAAGCGCTTCGTCGTTAAGCACGATCTCTACGCGTGGCAGTCCGGTCAGCGGGTCGAGGACCTGCGCAGGGCAGGGTTCGGGACCGAATGCGGCCATGTCGCCGCCGGCATTCACGAGGCCGCGATCCGCGCCGGCCCGGCGGAGCGCTTCGATGGCCCTATCGACCGCGAAGCCCTTGGCGATTCCGCCGAGGTCGATGCACCCCGGCTTCAGCAGGCGCACCGAGCGGCCCTGGAGCTCGAGCCAGCTCCAGTGAGCGGCGGCAGGCTCGGGCTGTTCCGGGTGGCGCGGCAGATAGGCGCTCTCCACGGCCGCCTTGCCGGCCCGCAGCGGATCGAATGCGCCTTCGCTTTCCTTTGCCCAAAACAGTGTCCGTTCGAGGACCAGGGCCGTCCATGAGTGGACTTGAACCGGTCCGAGATGCGCAAAGCAGTTGACCCGCGACAGGTCGCTACCGGGCTCGTGCGCGCTCATCAGCCGATGCACCTCCGCGATTGCGGCGTAGCCGGCCTCGATCGCGGTTTCGGTGTCCGCCTCGATCTCGACGAACGTGCCGAGCAGGGGCCGTGACCGCCTAGCCATTCTTCAGCAGCAGCTCCCAGGTGACCAGCAGCCGCCGGACTCCGTCGGTGACGTGACGGCTCGACAGGGTCGCGCCGGAGATGTTCCTGATGTCCTTGCCGAGCTGCAACTTGGAACCGAAGCGCTTGCCGACGAACTGCTGGCGCCAGTTCGGGTTGCGGACTTCGCCGCCATAAGCCTCCCGATATTCGAGGATTTCGACGCGTCGTACGGACCCGTCGGGAGTGAGCGCCACCGCGTAGGTGATCATCTCATGTTTTCCGAGCACCCGGTCGACGATGAACCAGCCGGCGCGAGCGCCGTTGGCGGAGCGAACGTCCCACACGCGCTGGACCTTGTCGAAGGTTCCCACTCCCGAGGCGCGGGCGATCGCCTTGCGCTGGTCGGGGCTGAAGGCGAGATTATGTTCGACGAAGCGCGCCCCGGGGAACATCGCCTGCTGCGCCGCCTGGATCGTCAGATAGACAGCTGCGGACACTGGCGCAGCGGCGGCGGCAATTGCAGCCGCGGGCAGGATCGTGAACCATGTCGAGCGGCTTGTCATCCTGTCCTCGTCAGAACTCGTAACCGAGGATCAGCCTGAACTCGCGTTTCTCAAATTCGTCGAGGGCGAGGCTTCGGCTCGGGCTGGGCTTGCCGAACAATTGGGGCATGACGCTTGCGGTTACCCACCATTTCTTCGCGGCATAATGGACGGCGGGGCCCGCGAATACCGCGTAGGTCTCGCGATGGAGCCCGTTGGTCCAGTCGGGATAGACGCTCGAATACCGTCCCTCGATCCCGGCGAACCAGCCTGGAGCGACCCGGTAGGACAGGCCGGTCGAGACTTCGAGTTTCAGCTCCTTCTCCCATTCCACCTCGGTTTCGCCGGTAAGCTCGTCGAGCTCCTTTTCCCTTTCCCACTCCGGCTCGAAGGTGAAGTTGGTCGCCCAGATCAATTTGTCGTCGAGAAAGTTCTTCTGGAGGATCGCCTTCAATTCGAGCTCATATTCCGTGCCTTTCTCGCCCCCTCCGTGGATCCGTGACCAGGCCGGTTCCGCGTAGAGCGTCAGGCCGAAGCCGTCCTTGTAGGGGCTGAGCACATTGTATTTGAATTCCGCCGACAGGCCCCGGAACGCGAAGTCGCGATCCGTGTCGTCGAACTCCGGCTCCAGTCCGCGAATATGGTGGCTGGCGAGGTTGGCGTAACCCGCGACGGTCAGGCGGTCGGTGACGCCGTGTTCCACCTCGATCCGGTAATCCTGCGCATCGAAATGGCCGTCCGCCTTGCCGCGGCGATCCGTTGCCCACAGCTCGACCTCGGTCTCGCCCTTCGGCATCGGCTCGGCGGAATAGGTGTAGCCGAAATAGCGCTCGTCCGCCTTTGCGGAGGTTGCAGCAAGCCCTGCCAGGCCGAGGCCCAGCACCATCAAACGCTTCATGATGTCCCTTTGCGTATTGTGAGGGAGACTTGCTAATGCGAACTATTCGCAACTGCAAGCGATGATTTGGGGAAACCGGGCAGACTTCTTACTTGACCCGCAGGGCAGGCTCGCCACAAAGGCGGCACTCGCTCTCCCGGCCCGATGGCGGAGTGGTTACGCAGAGGACTGCAAATCCTTGCACGCCGGTTCGATTCCGGCTCGGGCCTCCACCCACATTGTTGGACACTCGCCTGCCTTGCTCGAGGATTATGGTCCGAGCGCTCTTTCAGGTCAGGACGTGTTTCTCGGCAGCTCAGGACGGATCGAAGCTCTTCATCCGTTCGAGCAGGCCGCGCAGTTGCGGATCGGCGAGCAGGTGCTTCATTCCCGGCGGGGCCTCATGCTTGCACTGCCGCTCCCAGCACTTGCGGATGGCCTCAACGTCGATTTTGCTGCGCTCCAGATAGCGGACAACTCCCTTGTTTGAGAGCAGGCAGGCGATGAACTCGCACCAGTTGATGCCGCCTTCGCCCGGCGGGCTCGTTGGCGCCGGGCCATCGCCGCCCCGCCAGACCATCGCGGTTCGCAGCTGCTCGCGAGTGAAGGAGTAGCCTCGAAGCGTTGTTCCCGAGGCACGAAAACGTACAGGATAGATACCCGCCTGGGCCGCGATCAGCTCTTTTTCAAACACGCCCGGCTGAACTTCAGCGAGCTGCAGCGTGATGGTTGCTCCATATGGGTAGGTCACGTCCGCCTCGACCGACGCGCGCTTCTCAACGGGCAAGTCTGCCTCCGTGAGGACGGCGCGAAGCACAATCTTGGCTCCAGGCTCATAGCTTTGCTGGGCGGCCCACGCATTCATTCGAAGCGAGGAAAAAGCGTGGACGGCGAGATTGTACTGGACGCCATGCGCGGCCGACGCGGAGAGCTGACTTCGTTCCAGCGAGGACAAGTATCTTTTGTACAAGTCCTTACGGATCGACAGCAGGGCATGCCATTGGCCCTGGCGCGCGCCGTGTCCGATCGGCACGGGGAAGGTCATTCGATATTGATCGATCCGCGGCGCGGCGATCTTGTCGACCCCGGGCAGAAGAGCGGCCTTTGCCTCGTCGATGATCGTTCCGTCCGGCGTTTCCAGGCGAAAATCGATCGCCCAGGGCGCCGGAGAAAGGAGGAACACCGTCGACGATCGGTCCGTCTCGGTAATCTCGAAGGGAATGCGGACGTCAATGCCCGGAACGATATATCC
>JBKPOO010000061.1:0-34727 GCA_046733175.1 Pseudomonadota bacterium | reverse complement strand
CGCCTCGACCGTGCGGATCACGTCGAAGCCCTGGCGCGCGCAGCTCGGGCAGGAGACGACGCGCACTCCGCGGCTACGAATTCCGAGCGCCTTCAAAATCTCATAGCCGACGCGGACTTCCACTTCCGGCTCGGCCGAGAGGGAGACTCGAATCGTGTCGCCGATCCCCGCCCAGAGCAGGTTCCCGATCCCGATCGCGGACTTGACCGTCCCTCCGATCAGCCCGCCTGCCTCGGTAATCCCGAGGTGGAGCGGACAGTCCACCTCGCTCGCGAGCTGCTGATAGGCGGCCACGGCAAGAAACACGTCGCTAGCCTTCACGGCGACCTTATATTCGCGAAAGCCGTGGTCCTCGAGAATCCGGATATGGTCGAGGGCGCTTTCGACCAACGCCTCCGGGCAAGGCTCGCCATATTTTTCGAGCAGGTCCTTTTCGAGGCTCCCGGCATTCACTCCGATGCGGATCGCGCAGCCATTCGCACGCGCCGCGGCGACGACCTCGGACACGCGCTCTTCCGATCCGATATTGCCCGGATTGATTCGAAGGCAGGCGGCCCCGGCGTCGGCCGCCTCGAGCGCGCGCTTGTAGTGAAAGTGAATGTCGGCGACGATCGGCACCTTGGCCGCCCGGACGATTTCCTTCAGCGCGGCAGTGTCCTCCGCCGTCGGGCAGGATACTCGGATGATGTCCGCCCCCGCTTCCTCGCAGCGCCGGATCTGATCGATCGTCGCACCGGCGTCGGATGTTGGCGTGTTGGTCATCGTCTGGACCGAAATCGGAGCATCGCCGCCAACAGGGACGGAGCCGATCATGATCTGCCGTGACTTGCGCCGGTCGATATCGCGCCAGGGGCGAATGGAAGACATGATCGCGCATATAAGGGCTTGGCGGACCGCGGCAAAGCCGGGGACGACTTAACCAAAGACAATCGCCTCGCCTATCTCGTTGTGTTAACGGGGTTAACGGGATGTGCTCGGGGGGCCTTTATGGCGGAGCTTGCCCGACTGCCGATGGTTGACCGCGCGCCGGTGGGTGAAGCGGAGGCCCGTCGCATACCCCGCCTCCAGACCCGATATTACGCCTTCTTGAGCTACAGCCATAAGGACAAGCAACTCGCCGAATGGCTGCATCGGGAGCTCGAACGCTTCCGCGTCCCCCAGTCGATCGCCGGCAAGCTGACTGCGCACGGAGTCGTTCCAAAACGCCTGACTCCGATCTTCCGCGATCAGCAGGAGTTGGCCGCGGCGGGCGATCTCGGAGTAGAAATCAAGGGCGCGCTCGCCGCCTCCCAGTTCCTGATCGTGCTCTGTTCGCCGACCGCGGCGAAGTCCCGGTGGACGAACGCGGAAATCGAATCGTTCAAACATACCCGGCCAGACGCCTGTGTGCTCGCGGCGATCGTCGAGGGAGAGCCGTTCGCGAGCGAGATGCCCGGTCGCGAGGAGGAAGAATGCTTTCCGCCGGCTCTGCGGCAAAAATTCGATCGACGAGGCCGGCCGACCGCCAAGCGCGCGGAGCCGCTGGCGGCCGATTTCCGGGATGGTGCGGACGGCAGGAGGACGGCCCTCCTGAAACTCGTCGCCGGAATGCTGGGCGTGGGGCTGGACGACCTCGTCCAGCGCGAGACGACCCGGCGGCATCGCCAGCTGGCCTGGCTTGCGGCGGGGTCGCTCGCGGGAATGGCGGTGACGAGCACCCTTGCCGTGTCGGCGATTCAGGGGCGGGATGCGGCGCGCGACCAGCGACGCGAAGCCGAGGGCCTCGTCGGCTTCATGCTCGGCGATCTCAAGGATAAGCTCGAACCAATCGGCCGGCTCGACGCGCTCGATGCGGTCGGCAGCCGCGCGCTGGCTTATTACCAGCACCAGGACAAGGGCAGCCTGTCCGACGAGTCCCTGGCTCAGCGCGCCAAGGCGCTGACGTTGATGGGGGAGATCGCCAACACTCGCGGCGACCTGGCTGGCGCGCTGAGCCGGTACCAGGAGGCATTGGCCAGCACGGAAGAAGCCTTGCGGCGGCGGCCCGACGATCCGCAGCGCCTCTTTGACCATGCGCAAAACGTCTATTGGGTCGGATATATCGCGTATCTCAGAGGACAGTTTCCCGACGCGGCCGCGCGCTTCGGGGAATATAAGCGGCTCGCCAATCAGATGGTGGCCCTGGCCCCTGACAAGAAAGAGTATCGGCTCGAGCAGGTCTATTCGAACAACAATCTGGGCGCGGTCCTGCAGGATCAGCGGCGTTATCGCGAGATGGCCGCGAGCTTCCAATCGTCCCTGGGAGTCGCCGAAACCCTCGCGGCCGGGGATCCGCGGAATGTCGAGTATCAAAAGAGCGTCATCAACATTCTCGGCTGGCTGGCCGACGCTCACGAATATTCGGGCTCGCTCGAGCAGGGACTGGCCGAACGCGAGCGGCAACTGCGACTCCTCGCCGACCTTCAGCGAATCGATCCGCGCGACACGGAGAATCCGCGCGACATAATGACGGCAAAGCGGTCGATGGGGCGCCTGCTCGGAAGCCGCGGCGATTTTGCCGGCGGGATCAAAGAGTCCCTCGCCGGAGTGGCGATCTCGGATTCGCTATTCGCGATCGAGCCTGACAACACCGAATGGCTCCAGGCCAATGCGAGCGGCCGCTATGATCTCGCCGACCTGCAGCTCGGTGCCGGCCAGGCCGAAGCGGCTGCGGTCACGACCCGGTCTTACTGCGACATCGCCAATCGGCTGCTCGCCCGCGACAGCACCGTCGCGGACTGGAAATCCAGGTTCCGTGCAGGCTGCCTTGAGTTGCGAGCTCGAGTCGCCCTGGCGCAGGGGAGGCCGGACGAGGCGTTCGATGCGGCGAAACAGTCGCTGGCCGCGGCGCGGATCTCGCCCAACCCGATCGAGCGTGGGGTCCTGAGCTTCTGGGCGATGTCCATCGGCGGGAACGCTCTGGCGGCCTTGGGCCGCCGCGACGAATCGGCGAGATGGTGGACGGCGGCCCTTCAGAGCTTGCCGAAATCGATTGAGCTTCGACCCCGCGAACAGGGGGCGATCGCAGCTTTGAAGCTGCGGCTAGGCGACCGTGCCGGAGCGAACGAAATGACGTCATCCCTTGCAGCCATGGGGTACCGGCACCCGGCGTATTTGGCTGCGATCAGAAGCGCGGGAGGAAGAATATGACTGGGCAAGCCGAAGTATCGGGCTTGGCGCAAGCCGCCCAGCCCGGCGGAAAGCCGGCCATCGTCGACGTTCACGCCGACGACGACGGCGCGGGGGGAGTGTCATATTGGCACGAATGGCGCTGGCAGGATGGGCCGAGCGAGGGGAAGGGGACGATCGAAGTTCCCAAGAGGGCGGAGAGCGATCCGGGCACTCCGATCCACTTCCATTTTCATGACAGCACCGGCCGAGGATTAAACTTCGCGGATGACGCGATTTGGGTGAAGCGCGATGGATGCCCGGGCTCTCAATCCTGCGATTCGGAAATTCCGCAGGATAAGATCCAATGCACGCCCAACCTTTTGAAGGTGTTCAACGAAAACAGCGAGGAATGCAGGCTGCATTATCGCCTGAACTTCACCGACAAGGACGGAAAGACGGATTCCTACGATCCGGACATCAAGAACGGCGGCAAGATTTGACCGCTCAATAACCACCAGTAGGGGGAGAGGAAGCTATGGACGCGGATCTCACGGCGACACCATCATTCGACAGCAACGGTTCGGTGACGAGCTGGCAACTTTGCAGCAAGGCGACGACGAGCGGCAACTGCGGCAACGGCAAGTCGTCGTCGCCCTATCCCAAGATCGACTTTCCGAAGGGGACCAGCGACCACACGATCAAGATCGACATTGCAAATGGGAACGGGATAACGTTCGCGCAGACCAATCCGCTGTGGATCCAGCAGGATACGAAGCCGACGAGTCCGATCGTCTCGCCCACCAGCCAGATCGATCCGACCAAAATCCAGGGCGCCGGCACGACGACTTTGAAGTTCAAAGACGCGAATTCCGAAGCGATGCTTCTGAAATATCAGCTCAACTTTACCGGCGGGACGGGCCTGATGGCCATCGATCCGGATATTCAGAACGGCGGCAAGGGCGTGTACGACACGTATACGATCGCGATCGTGGCAGGAGTCGCGCTCGCCGTGATATTGCTCGCCACGATATTCATGCGCCGACGCGTCAACCCAGCGAGGACGTCTGGAACAGGTACCGATTAAGACGTCCGCCAAGCAGCTTGCGAGCGGGTCCGCTGACGGCCCGCCGCGACTGCCGTTCGTAATCACCGTTGGAGTGACCGGCCATCGCAGCGACGCGTTGGCCGGCGAAGGCGTCGGCGAGCTCCGCGGCCGGCTGATGGCCGCGCTGGCCCTCATCACCGACGCCGCGCTGGCGACCCACGCGGAGCACGGACATTGGTTTGCGCCGGGTGCAGCCAGCATGCAGTTCGTCAGCCCGCTCGCCGATGGCGCGGATCAGATCGCCGCCGAATGCGCCCTGGAGCTTGGCTACAAGCTCCACGCCATGCTTCCGTTCGAGCGTGATTCTTACCGTTCGGAGCTCGCGGACAATGGCGAGCTTGCGCGATTCGACGCATTGCTTTCGAAATGCGAATGCGTGCTCGAGCTTCCCGGCGACCGCCTCAGCCCATTCGCCGCTTATGAGATGACGGGCCGGGCAACGGTCGCGCATTGCGACGTGATGATCGCAGTGTGGGACGGCCTGAAACCGCGCGGCCGCGGCGGTACGGGCGAGGTCGTCGAGCTGGCGATCGCAAGAGGGACCCCCGTCGTCCACGTTCCGACCGATCCGGACCGGCCGAGCCGACTGATGTGGGCCGCCTTTGATCCTGTGGTCGATACGCTTGGCGATGACCCCATGGCTCAACGCCCGCTCGACGCCGACCATATGACTCAGCTGCTCCGGGCGCTTTTGCTGCCGCCGTCCGACCCGGAGGAGCACCGGTCGTTCGCGACCTTCGAGCAGGAGCGGATCGGCCGGATCCGTGGACGCATCGAATATCCGTTGTTGCTTGCCGCGGCAGGAGTCTCGCGATTCGACGCGCGCAAATTGCGCGGCTCGGCCGCCGCGGCGGCAATCGAAGAGGAATGGCGGCGGTTTCGCGAGGGATGCATGTGCGCCCAGCCGATCGACGCGCCCCTCGACCTGCTCGAAAGAGCCTATAGCTGGGCCGACCAGCTCGCCACCCACTTCGCCCAGACTTATCGAAGCGGACATATCTTCAATTTCGTCCTCGGCGGCGTCGCGGTGTGCCTCGGCCTTAGCGCCTTCATGGCTCCGCATGCGAAGTTCGAGTTCGCGTTTGCCGAGTTCCTGATCACCCTTGCGATCATCATCAACACTGCCGTCGGCAAGCATCAGGGATGGCACCGCCGCTGGCTCGATTATCGGCAGCTCGCCGAGCGCCTTCGCCCGATGCGGAGCCTGAAGTTGCTTGGGCTTGCCGCGCCCGATCCGCCGGGCACCTCCACCAATCCGGTCCCGAGGCGATGGTTCGATTGGTATTCGAGCGCCGTCTGGCGTGCCATCGGCTGTCCGTCCGGAACGATGACGGCAGAGCGGGCATCGACTCTTGCAAGCGCAGTCGCGGACTTCGAGATGGCGCCGCAGGTTGCCTATCATGAGCGACATGCGCGCGAGATCGAGACGCTAGACCGCCGCCTTGAGCTGGTGGGCGGCCTGCTGTTCGTTGCGACTTTGGTGGTTTCCGTGGCGACCGTCGCGTTCCTCGCGTTCGGCGTCCACTGGAGCCCTCGCACCGGCAACTGGTTCACGCTCGTGTCCGCGGGATTCCCGGCGCTCGGCACCGCCATCTTCGGAATCCGCTTCCAGGCCGATTTCGGCGGAAGCGCGGTGCGTTCGCACAATACGGCTTCGGCACTTCGCCAGATCGAAGCCGAGCTGAAGAAGGGCGTTTCGTTGACCCGCGCCTGCGACCTTTCCGAACAGGGCGCCCGGCGAATGCTCGACGATCTCGACGAATGGCGGCTGGTCAATCAGCAGCGGGAACTCGAACTCGGCTGAGCCCGCTTAATCCTTATCGCCCCACCGCCAGCGCCATCCGCCGCGCGTTGTCCTGGCGGTGATGACCGTCAGGGTCGCTATTGCAGGAACCAGGATCGCGAGCATCACGATCGGCTTGTTCGCGAACAGCAGCGCCGTCGCGAACGCGATCGCGATGAAGCAGAAGGTCACCGCCCAACCTTGCCAGCTGATCGGAAGGCCGGCGCCATAGCCGTATCTCTTGGGTGCGAACCATTCGGGTTGATCGTCGCTCACTCGTCGCCTCCCTTCGGCGGACGCCCGCGCTTTCTCGGCTCCGGCGTCCTCAATTTCACCCCGCGCCCCGCCAGCGCTTCACGTAATAGGCACTCGACCTGCGCATTGACGCTTCGCAGATCGGCCGCGGCGCAGCGCTCGACCGCAGCCCACAAAGTGGGATCGACCCGTAGGGGATAAGCCTTGCGCTCGCCGGAACCCATGGTTCTCAGGTGTAGAGAGTGCCGGTATTCACGATCGGCTCCGCCTCGCGCATACCGCAAAGCACGACCATCAAGTTCGAGACCATGGCGGCGCGCCGCTCATCGTCGAGCTTGACGACGTCTCTTTCGGACAAAGCGTCGAGCGCCATCTCGACCATTCCAACGGCCCCTTCGACCAGGGTCTGGCGAGCCGCGACGATGGCCTGTGCCTGTTGGCGCCGAAGCATCGCCCCCGCGATCTCGGTCGCATAAGCGAGATAGGTGAAGCCGCACTCGTCGATCGTGATGCCCGCGACCGGCAGGCGCGCAATGAGCTCCGTCTTCAGCGCTGCACCCACCTCGTCATGGTTTCCGCGAAGGCTGATCTCCTGATGCTGGAAATCGTCATAGGGGTAGCGCGAGCCGATGGTGCGGATAGCGGCTTCCACCTGGACTCGGACGAACTGCTTGTAATCGTCGACGTCGAACAAGGCCTGCGCGGTATCCACTACGCGCCACATGATCTGCGCCGCCATTTCGATCGGGTTGCCGCGCAGGTCGTTGACCTTGATCTTGTCGGAGATGAAGTTGTTGGCGCGGACCGAGACCTTTTTCTTGCCCATCCACGGCCAGGTCCACCGAAGACCGGTGTTTCGGTCAGTGCCGCGATAGTCGCCGAACAATGTGATCGCAACCGCCTGGTTGGGCTGCAACATGTAGAAGCCCGGCATCACGAGGATGAACAGCAAGGTGGAAAGGACGATGAGAAGGATGTTGAACCCCACAGCCGGGCCAATCGGCATCGAGGCGATCGCGTAGACGTCACCCAGAATCGCCAGGAGCAATAGGATGAGCATGACATAACCGCTGATCGTCGAAGCCGGACGCTCCGCGGTCGCCGTAAGGGCAATGACTTTGTCGTCGGACACTTCTGCCTCCCTAAAATATGATATCATAATAATATATACCACGGAGGATCGTCAACTGGAATCGCGGGTCATGCGCCGCTAAGGGCCGCCGATGATGTGGCGCTTGGTGATTCACGGCGGCGCGGGCGCGATGCGTCCCAAGCATGGCGACGCCGATCATGAGGAAAGGGCGCGAGAGGGATTGCGCGGGGCGCTCGACGCGGGGGCCGTGATCCTCGACGGCGGCGGCTCGGCGCTCGATGCGGTCGAGGCCGCGGTGCGGGTGCTCGAAGACGATGCCTGCTTCAACGCGGGACGCGGCAGCGTGCTGACGAGCGAGGCCTGCATAGAGCTCGACGCCGCGATCATGGACGGTCGCAACCGCCGCGCGGGAGCGGTTGCTGGCCTGCGCACGACTCGGGCCCCGATCAGCCTCGCGAGAAGATTGATGGAGCAGGGACCCCACGTCTTCCTGTCGGGCAGCGGTGCAGATGCGTTCGCTCGGGATGCGGGTCTCGAGCAGGTCGACAATGATTGGTTCGTGACTGCGGAGCGCCGGCGCCAACTCGACGAAATCCTCGCCAGCGGAGGCTTCGATTCCGACGTGAAATACGGGACGGTCGGGGCCGTCGCTCTCGACGCGAAGGGCCATGTCGCCTCTGCGACCTCGACCGGCGGCCTTACAGCGAAGCGCTGGGGACGCATCGGGGACTCGCCGCTCATCGGCTGCGGAACCTATGCGGACGACCGGTCAGCGGCGGTTTCGGCCACCGGCTCGGGCGAATATTTCATCCGCGCGGTCGCTGCTCACCAGCTCGCCGAGCGAGTCCGGCTTGGCGGCGAGTCGTTGCAATCCGCGCTCGACGGGGTTCTCGCCGACATCGGTGAGCTCGGCGGCTCCGGCGGCCTCATCGCCGTTTCGTCCAGCGGAGAAGCGGCGTGCGGATTCACGACGAACGCAATGTACCGCGGGATCGCCGATCCCGATTCCAGGAAGGTCGCCATCTATGCCGGCGAGGAGGAACGGTAGGGAAGCGCTTCGCTGAGCCAGTCCATTTCCTGCGCAACTCCGGCGCGCTCGGCATCGAGGAAATCCGCGATCGCCAGACGGAAGCTCGCGTTCGGAATGAAATGCGCCGAGCGCGTGATCACCGGTTCATAGCCACGAGCGAGCTTATGCTCGCCTTGCGCGCCGGCCTGCACGGACGAGAGGCCATGATCGATCGCCCATTCGATGGCCTGGTAGAAACACAGCTCAAAATGAAGGAACGGCACCTCCAGGATGCAGCCCCAGTAGCGACCGTAAAGCGTGTCGTTGCCGACCAGGTTGAGCGCTCCGGCGATCGGGCGGCCATCGCGCCGGGCGAGGAACAGCAAGAGCCGATCCGCCATTCGTTCGCCCGCAAGCTCGAAGAACTCGCGAGTGAGATAAGGACGGCCCCATTTCCGTGAGCCCGTGTCCTGGTAGAAGGCCCACATCGCGTCCCACTCGGCGGCGCCGATTTCGCGGCCCCGGAGCGCCTGAAACTCCAGTCCGTGCCTCGCCGCCTTGCGCTCCTTTCGGATCGCCTTGCGCTTGGGGCTTCGGAGCGCCGCGAGGAACGCATCGAAGTCCGGATAGCCGCGGTTGAACCAATGGTATTGGATGCCGTGGCGCATCAGCCACCCGCGCTTCTCCGCTTCGGTCGCACCGGCGTTGTCAACGAATGTGATGTGCGCCGAAGACATATCGTTTTGCACGGTCACGGCTTCGATGGCCGCGAGCAGATGTTGCGGCCGGTTCCCGAGGAGCCTTGGCCCCGGGACCGGAGTGAACGGCGCGGCGACCTGGAGCTTCGGATAATATTCGCCACCGGCGCGTTGCCAGGCGTCCGCCCAGCCGTGGTCGAACACATATTCGCCTTGGCTGTGCGTCTTGAGATAGGCGGGCGCAGCCGCGAGGAGGTGCGAAGCATCATCCTCGACGAGGATCGGGGCGGGAGTCCAGCCGGTACCCGGACCGACGCTTCCCGAATCCTCGAGGGCCGACAGGAATGCATGGTCGACGAAGGGATCGCCGCCGGCAAGCCGGTCCCAGGCCTGCGGGTTCAGCCCCGCAATTCCGGACGCAATCTTCGCGACGAATTCAGATTCGCGGTCGGCCATCGCTTTCCCAGATGAGCGCGTCGGCCTGAACCTCGGCTTGCCTGCGCTCGTCGGCGGCGCGGATCGTCCAGCTGTAGACCGGCATTCGACGCCTCGCGCGATCGACCCACGGCTTGCCGAGCGCGGCACGTTCGACGGCGATGAACTGCGGAGAAGCGAAAGCGAGCGCAACGTTTCGCCGAAACCACGAGTGGCGATCGCGAATGATCAGTCCTCGACGGACGTCGGGCATGTTGGTCTTTATGAGTCGCGAAATGCGCGGGTCGAAGCTCATCACGGCGAACGCGCCGCGATAACCGGCCAGGCCGTTACGCAAGGCCGACACCCAACGCCAGATGTCGCGGTCGACCTTCACCTCCAGCAAAATCGGAACCCTGCCGGCGACGAGAGCCAGGAGGCTTTCGAGGGTTGGGATCCGATGCCCGCCGAGGGTCAGGCGTCCGAGATCAGCCAAGGTCGATCCCGCGATTTTCATCGGACTGCCGCACAGCCGCCAGGCGTCGCGGTCGTGGAATACGACAATGTGATTGTCGGCCGTGAGCCTGAGATCGCATTCGATCCCGGCACCCAATTCGATCGCTGCGGCGAAGGCGATCAGGCTGTTTTCGGGAAATTCGGAGCCATGGTGGAGGCCCCGGTGAGCGAAGCCCGCCGATCCAGGATCCAGCGGATCAGGATCGGACCGCGACGATCGCATCCACTTCGACGGCGACCCCGAGCGGGAGTACCGCGACCCCGACCGCGCTGCGCGCATGCCGGCCCGCCTCGCCGAACACTTCCTGCATCAGTTCCGACGCGCCGTTGGCGACCTTCGGCTGGTCGGTGAATGCCGGCGCGCTATTGACGAAAACGCCGAGCTTCACGACCCGCTCGACACGGTCGAGCGATCCCAGCGCCGCTTTCATCTGCGCGAGCAGCATGATCCCGCAGCGGCGTCCCGCGGCTATTCCGCCGTCCAGATCCACGTCCTCGCCCAGCCGTCCTTTGATCAGGCTGCCGTCCTCGGCGAAGCTGATCTGCCCCGAAATGTGGAGCAGGCCGCGCTGTTCCACGGCCGGCACATAGGCGGCAACCGGGGCGGCGGGCTGGGGCAAGGTGATTCCGAGTTCGGAAAGGCGCTCGTCGATGCTCATGCCCCGCCCCAAGCACCGGCAGGGCCGGGAATCAAGCCTCCCGCTCGATCGTGAAGCCCGCCCAGCTTTGGGTAACCGGCATCAGCTCGATCGCATTGATGTTGAGGTGGGGTGGCAAGTTCGCGAGCCACCAGAAGAGGTCGGCCAGGTCTTCGGACGTCATCGGGTTCATCCCAGCGTACAGCTTGTCCGAAGCCTCCTTGTCGCCGCCGGTGCGCACGATCGTGAATTCGGTCTCGGCCATGCCCGGTTCGACCGAGGTGACGCGAACGCCCGTTCCGGCAAGATCGCACCGCAGGTCGAGTGAGAATTGGCGCACGAACGCCTTGGTCCCGGCGTAAACGGCGCCGCCTTTGTAGGGGTAAGTCGCGGCGACCGATGACAGGTTGATGATATGGCCCTTGCGCTCGATGAGCCTCGGAAGCAGCGCGCGGGTCAGCGCGACGAGGCCGCTGATATTGGTGTCGATGACCTGCTCGACCCGATCCCAATCGGTGTCCGGCAGTGGATCGGTCGGCGGCGCGAGCCCCGCGTTGTTCAACAGCAGGTCGATATCACCCCATGGCGCATCCAGCCGAGCGAGGCCTTCGATCGACGAGCGATCGCGCATGTCGATCTCGAGCGGAAGGAAGGCATCGCCGAGCTCCTCCTGGAGTTTCTTCAGCCGGTCGCCGCGCCGGCCGGTGCCGATCGCCCGCCATCCTCCCTCGACGAACTTGCGCGCCGCGGCCTCGCCGAAACCGGCCGTCGCTCCGGTGATCAGGATGGTCTTCATGATGCTCCTCAAGTCTCGTCCTCGAGCGCTCGCCGGGCGGTGACGAGCGCCTCGGCCTTTACCCCAATCTGCTCGCAAACCGAGAGCAGATCAGGCTCATGTCCTTCCAGGAAACGGATGAGCGCGGCCAGCAGCGCTGGTTCGCTCGCCCTTATGCGAAGCTCGTCTGTCCCGATTCCGGTCAGCTCCAGGAACCGCTGGGCGCGCCGAACGTCCGTAAGTGTGGCGGCGAGAGCGGCCAGCGCGACCGCATGAGGATCACTTGGTGTCTGTCGCTGCACGGCTTAGAACCGCTACTGCTGTTCGGAGGCACATATTGGCGCCTTATGGTCGAAGGGAGTGAAGTTGGCGAAGATCCTGATCGTCGAGGACAATGCCCTCAACGTGAAATTGTTTTGCGACCTCCTCGCGGCCCATGGGCATGAGCCCCAGGCCGTTACCGACAGCCGTCAGGCGCTCGACGCGGCGCACGAATTCTCCCCCGATCTGGTGATCACCGATATCCAGCTTCCGCATGTCACGGGTTTCGACCTCATCCGGATGATGCGCGAGGACGACAAATTGTCGGAAGTGCCGATCATGGCGGTAACCGCTTATTCCGCGCGAGGCGACGAGGAGCGCATCCGCGCTGCGGGGGCGCAGGCCTATGTGTCCAAACCCATATCCGTCGTACGATTTGCGGAAACCGTCGATCAGTTGCTGCAATCGGGCAGCGAAATCCCGGGTCCAGACGGACCGGAGGACGCCATTACTTAATCTTGGCTTCCTTGAACTCGACGTGCTTGCGCGCCTTGGGGTCGTATTTTCTGAAGCTGAGCTTCTCGGTCTGGGTGCGAGGGTTCTTCTTGGTCACGTAATAAAAGCCCGTGTCCGCCGTGCTGACGAGCTTGATTTTGACCGTTGCCGGCTTCGCCATTGGAAAATCCCGATTTCAAAAAAGAAGAGCGGCTTCCCGCCGCTCGAACTGTGGCGCCAATGACGCACCGGTCTGATTCTGTCAACCGAGGGGAGATCGTAACGGGCCCTTAACCAACTTGGTTGACCCTGCGCTTCATGAGGACGCAGGCGACCGCAAAGGATCCGCTGGCACTGGTGAGGCTCCAGGTCGCCTCGCGCGTGGCCGAAATCCGCGACGCGGGACCGCGCCTCTCCCCGCTCGCGCTGCACGCCCGGATGGACTCCATACGTCAGCTGGCCGCGGACCATGGCCTCGCGGCCCTCGAGAGCCTGGCCCGTCGCACCGCCCAGCTCGCGCTGCTGCCGGGTCACCGGGTGACGATGCAATCGTGCCTGGAACATGTGGAAGAAGCCTTCGACTGCCATTCGGATCGCGACTGCACGGCCATGCTCGCCGCTCTTGCCGTCCGCTTGCGCTAAGCATTTCGACACTACTGCCCCATTGATGCATTGAAGGCGCGATGCGCGCCTTCTCACAACTGCTCGACGACCTCGTCTACACGCGCTCGCGCAACACTAAGCTCAAGCTCATCGGCGACTATCTCAAGGAAACGCCCGACCCGGACCGCGGCTACGGGCTCGCCGCATTGACCGCGACGCTCGACATCCCGCATGTCAAGCCGGCCGTGATCCGCGGCCTGGTCGAGGAACGGATCGATCCGGTCTTGTTCTACATGAGCCGCGACTATGTCGGCGACACTTCGGAAACCGTCTCGCTGCTGTGGCCGCCACGGCCCGGCGAGCCGCCCGAGGTCGATGATGCGACCATCCGGATCTCCGACGCCATCGAGCGGCTTCGGTCGGCAAGCAAGATGGACGCGCCGCGAGTGCTTGCGAACATGCTCGACCACCTCGACGCATCGGGGCGCTTCGCGCTCCTGAAGCTCGCGCTTGGAGAGCTTCGGGTCGGGATCAATGCCCGGCTGGCGAAACAGGCGTTGGCCGACGCATTCGGACTCGACCTCGATGCGGTGGAGGAGGTCTGGCACGGATTGAGTCCGCCCTTCTCCGAACTGTTCGACTGGGCCGAGGGGCGCGGCGAACAGCCGACAGTGCACGATGTTCCCGTGTTTCGCCCATTCATGCTGGCCCATCCGCTCGAAGACGCCACGGTTTCCCTCGATGACTACGCAGCGGAGTGGAAATGGGATGGCATACGGGTCCAGCTCGTCCATGCGGGCGGCGAGACCCGTCTCTACAGCCGGACCGGAGACGACATTTCGGGCAGCTTCCCCGATGTGGCGCAGGCCTTTCGATCGCCGGGGGTGCTCGACGGGGAGCTTCTGGTGCGCGGGTCTGACCAGGGCGTGGTCGACATGCACGGCGGAGCGGCCGCGAGCTTCAACGCGCTCCAGCAGCGGCTCGGCCGGAAGAACGTCAGCCAGAAAATGCTGGGCTCCTTTCCGGCCTTCGTCAGGCTGTATGATATACTTTTCGACGGGCACGCCGACCTGCGGGAGTTGCCGTGGACCGTGCGCCGATCCCGCCTCGAACGTTTCGCCGGAAGCCTCGAAGGGGACCAGTTCGATGTTTCCCAGCTGATCCACGCGTCGAACTTCGAAGAACTGGAAGATCTCCGCGCTAACGCGCGCGACGTCGCCATCGAAGGGATCATGTTAAAGCGCCGCGACAGCCCCTACGTCGCTGGCCGCCGCACGGGCCTTTGGTACAAGTGGAAACGCGATCCGCTAACGGCGGACTGCGTGCTGATGTACGCTCAGCGCGGCTCCGGCAAACGCTCGAGCTATTATTCCGATTACACCTTCGGTTGCTGGACGGAAGAGGGCGAGTTGCTCCCGGTTGGCAAGGCCTATTTCGGATTCACCGATGAGGAGCTCAAATGGCTGGACCGCTGGATCAGGGCGCATACCATCGAGCGCTTTGGTCCCGTTCGCGAAGTCGAGAAGAGCCTGGTGCTCGAAGTCGCGTTCGATTCGATCCATAGCAGCAAGCGGCACAAGTCGGGCCTGGCGATGCGCTTTCCGCGAATCAGCCGCATACGGATCGACAAACCGGCGGCTGAGGCCGACCGACTGGCGAGCCTTCGAGCAATGGTAACTTGAAGCTCTCGGCAAGCGCGCTAGGACTCCTGCTCTTCGCGGGAGGGGATAGCCATGCTCAAGCACTTACTCGCCGGCGTTGCCGCGATCGCCATCGCCGGCGCCGCCAGTGCCCAAACCTACGCGGTGCAGGCCGGGAAGCTCATCGTCGATGCCGCACAACCCGCGCGCGCCAATTCGACGGTCATCGTCGAGAACGGGCGCATCAGCCGCATCGACAGCGGCTTCACCGCGCCCGCCGGAGCGGTCGTCGTCGACGAGCGAAGCCGGACGGTCATGCCCGGAATGACAGACGTCCACGTTCACCTGACGCAGACATCGGGAACGCCCTGGTACGCTTATTATACAATCAAATATTCCGACCCCTATGCCACCACGCTCGGGCTCACCCATGCGCTGGAAATGGCGCGGGGCGGCTTCACGACGGTCCGCGACCTCGGCGGCCCGACGAGCGCCGTGATCGCAGTCCGCGACGCGGTTGCCGAAGGCCGCTTCCCGGGCCCGCGGATCAAGGTCTCGGGCGCCCCCTTGTCGATCGTCGGCGGCCATGCCGACGCCGCTACCGGACTCCCGCCGGAGCTCGCCGGTGCGATCAACGAGGCCCATCTGAATCCCTCGGTCTGCACCGGCGTCGAGGAATGCCAGAAGGTCGTTCGCCAGCTCGCTGCAGCCGGGGTCGACGTCATCAAGATCATGGCGACGGGCGGGGTGCTCGACCCTGGCGCAATGGGCCTGGAGCAGCATTTCAGCGACGCCGAAATGAAGGGCATCGTCGAGATGGCCCATGCGATGCACCTCAAGGTCGCTGCCCACGCGCACGGCGCTCGCGGAATCCTCGCCGCGACCAATGCGGGGGTCGATTCGATCGAGCACGGGACCTTTCTCGACGAGGCCGGGGCGAGGGCTATGAAGGCGCACGGCACGTATTACTCGGCGACCTTGATGGCGTTCAGCGGAGTCCAGGGGCTGATCGGCACCGGAAAGATCCCGCCGGAGTCGGAAGCCAAGGCCAAGCAGACGTTCGCGGTCTGGGGGCACGGACTGAACCTCGCCTATCGGACCGGGGTAAAGATCGCGCTCGGGACCGATAGCGCCGTGGCTCCGCACACCGCCGCGAACAAGGAGCTCGAACTCATGGTCAGCAAGGGCGGCATGACCCCGCGCGACGCACTGATCGCAGCCACCAAGGGCGGACCCGACCTCATGAACCTATCCAACGAGACCGGAACGCTCGACCCCGGGAAGTCTGCCGATCTGATCGCAGTCGACGGAGACCCGTTGGTCGATCCGACGGCCGTCCAACGCGTCGACTTTGTCATGGCCCAAGGCAAACCCATTCCGATGAAAGGTGCCGAATGAACCGGACGTCCCTTTTCGCGCTTGCTCTCTTGCTTGGCAGCGGTCCTGTCGCAGCCCAGACGGCGCCGGCGGGCGACACTCCGTCCAAGGATGCCAAGGCGGAAGCGCCGAAACCCAATCCTGACCAGGTCAAGGCTAGCGTCGAAGAAGATGCACAACCCGTCAAACGGTCGATTTCACTTCGCGGACGGAGCCTGGGCTACACGGTGACCCCTGGTCACCTGACGATCCGCAATGCCGACGGCGAGCCAACGGCGAGCATGTTCTACGTCGCTTACACCGTGCCCTCTGGCGGACGGCCGAGGCCGGTCACGTTCCTGTTCAACGGCGGCCCTGGCTCATCGACGATGTGGCTGCACATGGGTTCGTTCGCTCCGGTCAAGGTCGACGCCTCGAGCCCGGAAACCGTTGCCGGCCCACCCTTCCGTTACGGCCCCAATCCGGACACCCTCCTCGACCTCACCGATCTCGTCTTCATCGACGCTCCGACGACGGGCTTGTCGCGGCCGCTCGGCAAGGCCGAGCCGAAGGATTTCTTCGGGGTCGACAAGGACCTCGACGCCTTCACCCGCACCATCCAGCGGTACCTCACGAAATACGGCCGCTGGAACAGCCCGAAATTCATCATCGGCGAAAGCTACGGAACGACCCGCGCGGCGGGGCTGTCGCAGAAACTTCTCGACCAGGGGGTCCAGCTCAACGGGATCGCATTCGTTTCAACGGTCTTCAATTTTGCCGACTTCCAGGGCGACCAGTCATTCGTGAATTTCTTTCCGACCCTGGCGGCGAACGCCTGGTATCACGGGAAAATCAATCCGAAGCCCGACCTTAGGCAATTCCTCGCCGAGGCGAGCGCTTTCGCAAGCGGCCCGTACGCCTCGGCGCTTCAGCGGGGCAATTCGCTAAGCGACGATGAGAAAAACTCGGTCGCGCAGCAAATGTCGCGCTTCCTCGGTATCTCCACCGACTACATCCTGAAGTCGAACCTGCGCGTCACCGACGATCGGTTCCGCCGCGAGCTGCTTCGCGACCGTCATGAAATCATCGGGCGTATCGATTCGCGCTATGTCGGTACCGAGGCGGACAGCGCGGGCGCGGGCACCAGCTACGATCCGCAGGCGAGCGCCATTACAGGCGCATTCGTCGGCGCGCTCAACGATTATCTGTTGCGCGACCTCGGATACAAGACCGAGCTCTTTTATCGTCCCAACAATTATGCGGCGATCTACGGCGGCCCGGACGGCTGGAACTTCCAGCACAAGGGCCCGGACGGCGACCAGCAGATCGCGGACACGAGCGTGGATCTTGCCAATGCAATGCGCCAGAACCCGCGGATGAAGATCATGTCGGTCAACGGCTATTACGATCTGGCAACGCCGTTTCACGGAGCGGACCTGGAGTTCGGGCATTTGGCGCTGGAGCCGCAGCTTCAGTCGAACATCCGCTACACTTACTATGAAGCGGGTCACATGATGTACATCGACCCCGCTTCGGCACGGCAGCTCAAGGCCGACATGGCGGCTTTTTACGCCAGCGCACAATGAAAAGAGCCGGCGGGCACGAGTCCCGCCGGCTCCATCGCCCCCTTGGAAGCGGGGCTAGCTGATCGACTGAAGGTTCACCGCCGCGAATTTCCCGCGACGGTCGACTTCGATCTCGAATTCCAGCCGGTCGCCCTCGTTGAGCGTCGGAATCCCGGCGCGCTCGACGGCGGAAATGTGAACGAATGCGTCCGGCTGCCCGTCATCGCGCTGGATGAAGCCGAAGCCTTTCATCGCGTTGAAGAACTTCACCGTGCCGCTGGCTTTCTCGCCGGTCAGCTGGCGCTGCGGCGCGCGTTCGGCGCGTTCGACCGGCATGGGGTCGCCTTCGATCCGAAGGTTCGTCGCCGAGATCCGCCCGCCGCGGTCGACAAGCGTGAACTCGAGTGGCTGCCCGTCAGCAAGGTCCGTCAGTCCCGCTTGTTCCACCGCCGAAATGTGAACGAACACATCTTCGCCGCCATCGTCGCGGACGATGAATCCGAAGCCCTTCTGCGGATTGAAGAATTTGACGACGCCCTTGCCTTCGCCAACGACCTGCGGGGGCATTCCGCCTCCTCCGCCGGCACCGCCTCCGCGGAACCCGCCACCACCGCCGCCGCGGAAGCCGCCGCCGCCACCGCCGCCGCCATAGCCGCCGCCACGGTCGCCGAAGCCACCGCCGCCGCCGCGGTCACCAAATCCGCCCCGGCCGCCGTAGCCGCCGCGCTCCTGGAAACCACCGCCGAAATCACCGCCGCCGAAATTGTCTTCGCCGAAACCTTCGCGCTTGTCGCGACCGCGCCCTCCGCGGTCACCTTTACGCCCTCTGTCGAAACCCATGCCCGTCCAAACTCTTATGTGCCCCAAATCGAAATGAAACCAATGCGCTGGGCCCCTGGGCGCAACCGGTCCGTGCGCTTCCCACACGCGCACGGCGGGGGTGCTTACAGGAAAAATCGGGCCTCCTCTAGTGATTCCATTGCCACGGGCTGGCGCCCATGGGCGGAGGCGGACTAAAACGGTCCAGGACAGAAGCTATAGGGACGTTGAATGGCGATCCATTTTCACGAGGAAGACCTGCCCGAGGGCGTAGCTTTCGCGGACGGCCCGATTGCGGTCGACACCGAGGCCATGGGTCTCGTTCCGGGTCGCGATCGGCTGTGCCTCGCCCAGCTTTCGGACGGCAAGGGCGACGAGCATCTCGTTCGGTTCAAACGCGGAAGCGATTATTCCGCGCCCAATCTGAAGTCCCTCCTCGGCGACCCGAACCGGTTGAAACTCTATCATTTTGCCCGCTTCGATGTCGGCATCCTGCAGGCCTATCTGGGGATCATGGCCGCGCCTCTCTATTGCACTCGAACCGCTTCGCGGCTCGTTCGCACCTATACCGATCGGCACGGTCTCAAAGACCTCGTCAAAGAACTGCTCAATGTCGATTTGTCGAAGGCGCAGCAAACCAGCGACTGGGGCGCTCCCGAAATCAATGACGCGCAGCGCGAATATGCGGCCAGCGACGTGCGCTATCTCCACGCGCTCAAAGAGAAGCTCGACGAGCGGCTGGCCCGCGAGGATCGCACCGCTTTGGCCCAGGCGTGTTTCGATTTCCTTCCCGCGCGCGCCCTGCTCGACATTGCCGGCTGGGCCGAACAGGACATTTTCGCCCATGACGGCTAGGTCTGGAGCCTGAATGTCTGAGGCCGCCGCAAGGGAACGTGCCGACAAGCAACGCTGGGCCGTGCCGGGCAGCGCTCACGACGCGATCGTGCGCTGGTCGAAGATCGTGCTTCCGAGCGCCGTCGGAGTGCTGATCGCCGTCCTCGCTTTCGCTCCACTGCAAAAGCACGGCGACGTCAGCTTCATTCTCGACAAGAAGAAGGTGGAGAGCGCCCCCGAAAGGATGCGGGTCGAATCGGCTCACTATCTCGGTGCCGACAACAAGGGCCAGAAGTTCGAGATCACGGCGAACCGAGCGATCCAGCGCAGTTCCGACGTCCCCGTGGTGGACATCGAAGGCATGTTCGCGCGGCTGTTCCTCGGCAACGGTCCGGTGATGATGGCCGCGAACCAGGGCCGCTACGACCTCGATACGCAGCAGATGGCCGTCAGCGGGCCGGTGCGGGTCGTCGGTCCCGACGGCTATCGCCTGGAAACGCGCGACGTGATGGTCGACATGAAGCAACGGCAGCTCGCCAGCTCGGGTCCGGTGTCCGGCCAAATGCGGCTGGGTCAATTTCAGGCGGGACAGCTGCGCGCCGATCTTGGCGAACGGAAAGTGATGCTCGAGAACGGCGTTCGCTTGAAAATCGTGCAAGGCGCGGTCAGATGAAGACGATGCGGTCCTTCGGCATAATCCTTGCTTCGGCGTTGGTCGGCGCGGGCGTCCTCGCCGGCGCCGCGTTGGCGCAACAAAAGCAGGACTCGGTTTCCGCGCTGAAAGGCCACAACAGCAATGCCCCGGTCGACGTCAGCGCCAATCGGATCGAAGTGCAGGATCGATCAGATCGGGCGATTTTCGTCGGGAACGTCCATGTGACCCAGGCCGAGCTGACGCTCGATACCGAGCGGCTGACGGTCGCTTATTCAGGCGGCTCTCAGACCAGCGGCGGGGTGCAGATCCGGAGGCTCGATGCCGCTGGCGGGGTAACCGTGCGCAGTCCGTCCGAGACGGCGAAGGGCGACTTCGGCATCTACGACCTAGACAAGAAGCTGATCACCCTGATCGGCACCGTCCAGCTCAACAGAGGGGATAATCAGGTCAACGGTTCGCGTCTCGTGATCGATCTCGATTCCGGGCGCGCGGTGATCGATGGCGGCCCGCCGGGCGTGAACCAGAGCGGTGGACGCGTCACCGGTCACTTCACGGTGCCGCAGAAGAAACAGCAGTAGGCGGCCGATGAACGAAGCCGCGACCCAGCTGAGGCCGGCGACCGAGACGGCCCCGGCGACGGGCGGCCTCGAGGTGCACTCGATCGCCAAAGCCTATGATCGCAGAGCGGTGCTTCACGACGTATCGCTCGACGTGCATCGGGGCGAGGTCGTCGGGCTGCTAGGGCCAAACGGCGCCGGCAAGACGACCTGTTTCTATTCGGTCATGGGGCTGGTGAAACCCGACAGCGGACGCATCTTCCTCGATGGCCAGGACATCACCGATTTGCCGATGTACCGCCGCGCGATCCTTGGCCTGGGCTACCTGCCGCAGGAAACCTCGATCTTTCGCGGGCTGACGGTCGAGCAGAACATCATGTCGGTGCTCGAAGTTTCCGAACCCGACAGGCACGCACGCAGCGATCGGCTGGAACAATTGCTCGGCGAATTCGGGATCGGGGCCCTGCGCGATTCGCCAGCGATGGCATTGTCCGGCGGCGAACGGCGGCGTTGCGAAATCGCCCGGGCGCTTGCCGCGGAGCCGTCGATCATGCTGCTCGACGAGCCGTTTGCGGGTATCGATCCGATTTCGATCGCCGACATTCGCGAGCTCGTGCGCGAACTGAAGAAGCGCGACATCGGAGTTCTCATCACCGATCATAACGTCCGCGAGACGCTCGATATCGTCGACCGAGCCTGCATCATTTATGACGGCCAGGTCCTGTTCCAGGGTACTCCCGAAGCGTTGGTCGCCGACCAGGAGGTCCGGCGCCTCTACCTCGGCGAGAGCTTCGCTTTGTAGCGGGGTCGGTCCGTGGGACTCGGCCCTTCACTAACCATTCGCCAGTCGCAGCAGCTGGTGCTGACGCCCCAGCTGACGCAGGCGATCAAGCTGCTGCAGCTGAGCAACCTCGAGCTCGAAGCTTATATCGCCGAGGAAATCTCCAAGAATCCGCTGCTCGAAGCCCGCTCCGACGAACCCGATGAACAGCCCGCCGGAGACTTCGTCTCTGAAGACGATTCGCCCGACGAAGCCCCGGACGATCCCGGGGCCGACGACCTGATCACCGGCGCGGCTGACGACGACCGTCCGCTCGACGTGGATTGGACGAGCGAGGCGCTCGAGACGGACAGCTTCGCAGATGTCGTCACATCCGGCGGTTCGGAAGAGGCGTTCGATTTCGACCGGCTCGAATATTCGCCCGCGACGCTTTCCGAGCATTTGCTGGACCAGCTCCACGGCTATTCCGGTCCAATCGGCGATCTGGCTCGGGTGATCGCCGAGATGATTGACGAAACCGGCTACCTGTCGGTTTCCCTTGAAGAAATTGCTCGAATGACAGACGCGCCGGTCGAAACGGTCGAAGCGTCGCTGGAGATCGTTCAGGGACTGGAGCCGCCGGGAGTGGGCGCGCGTACCCTCGCCGAATGTCTGGCTCTCCAGGCCAAAGCCGCCGATCGCTTCGACCCGGCGATGGCGCGCCTGATCGACAATCTAGAATTGCTGTCAAAGGGCCGGCTGGGGGACCTGAAGCGCATTTGCGGGGTCGACGACGAGGACCTCGCGGACATGATCCGCGAGCTGCGTTCCTACGATCCCAAACCCGGATGCCAATTCACGGCCTCAGCGGCGGAGGATGTCACCCCCGACGTCTTCGTCCGCCAGCTCCGCTCGGGCTTCGCCGTCGAGCTCAACCAGGCGACCTTGCCGCGATTGCTCGTCAACCGGCGCTATTATCAGGAGCTGAAATCGGGGCCGCAGGACAAGACGTCGCGCGCCTGGCTGAGCGAATGCCTCCAAAGCGCCAACTGGCTGGTGAAGGCGCTCGATCAGCGCGCGCGGACCATCGTCAAGGTCGTCAGCGAGATCGTCAAACGCCAGCAGGGCTTCTTCGAGCGCGGAGTCTCCGCGATGAAGCCGATGACCCTGCGCGAGGTCGCCGAGGCCATCGAGATGCATGAGTCGACGGTCAGTCGGGTCACCTCGAACAAATATCTCTTGTGCGACCGCGGCCTCTACGAGCTCAAATATTTCTTCGGTTCGGGGGTTGCGTCCGCCGAAGGCGACGGGGCCGCCGCCGAAGCCGTCAAGTCGGCGATCAAGGAGCTGATCGACGCCGAAGACGACATCCTCAGCGACGATGCGATCGCCGGCCTGCTCAAGGGCAGGGGCTTCGACGTCGCTCGCCGGACCGTGGTCAAATATCGCGAGGCCATGGGGATCGGGTCATCGATCCAGCGGCGGCGCTTGCGGAAGATCGCGGGCTAAGAGCTCAATCTCGCCCAGATCGGCAAATGATCCGAGGCGCGGCGCGCGGCGGCGCTCATGTGCACGCCAGCGGCCTCGATGCTCATGTCCTTGTGGACGATGATCCGGTCGAGCTGGGCAACCGGGTGCCTGGCGTGAAAGCTCGGCCCGGTCGGAGCGATACGGAATTCGGGCCCAACGTCGTTCAGGCAGCCGGCCGCTGTCCGCCATTCGTTGGTGTCGCCCATCAGCACCGTCGGCATCGACTGCGGTCGCGAAGCGATCGCGGCCAGGATCGCCCGCATCTGGCGGCGCCGCCAAAGGCCGGACAGGTCGAGATGCATTCCGACAATCCGTATCGGCCGGTCTCCGATCAGGAGCTCCGCCATGACTGCGCCTCTCGGCTCGAACGTCGGCAGGTCGAGCGCGGCGCAATCGAGCACTCCGATGTGCCGCTTCACGAGGATCGCGTTGCCGTGCCAGCCGATGTTTCGCGTATCGATCTTGAGCAGTTTCTCGGCGTGCTTGCGCGCTTTCTCGAGCGGGCGTTTGTGACGAACGCCGAGGTGTACCGGCTTGTAAAGGCCATGACTGTCGATGAGCTCGTGCGGCACCGCCGAGCCGCGACCGCCAAAGCGTTTGTCGGCCTCTTGCAGGGCGACGATGTCGGCGTCGATTTCGTGCAGGACCTTGAGCACGCGATTGGGATCGCGTCGCCGGTCGAGCCCGACCGCTTTTCGCATGTTGTAGCTGGCGACGGTGATCGAGCGCGCGGAAGTCACTGCCCGCCAATAGCCGTTCGCCGTGAAAGGTTCCTAGACGTCGAGGTTGGCAACGCTCAGTGCATTGTCCTGGATGAACTCGCGGCGCGGCTCGACGACGTCGCCCATCAGCCGCGTGAAGATCTCGTCGGCGACGTCCGCCTGAGCGACTTCGACCCGAAGCAAGGAGCGGTTGGCCGGATCCAGGGTGGTCTCCCAAAGCTGCTCGGCGTTCATCTCGCCGAGACCCTTGTAGCGCTGGATCGACAGGCCCTTGCGCCCGGCGGCGAGCACCGCATCGAGCAACTCCGACGGGCGGGTAACGGGCACGGGCTTGCCCTTGGTCTCGGTCTCGGCCGGTTCCTCCGCTTCCTCGCTTTCGGCTGACTCGGGCTTCGGTTCCTCCGCGGCGGCTGTCTTCTTGAGCGCGCGCAACGTCAGCGGCTTCGCGTAAACCGCGGCCTGCTCGCCCGCCAACGAGTGCAGCTTGCGCGCTTCGGCCGAGATGAGGAAGCTCGGCTCGATGAGGTACGCATCGGTGACCCCGCGCCACAGGCGTCTCAACAGATAGCCGCCCTCCGCGCCAACTTCGCCGGACCAGCTGGCTTCGACGTCACCGGCGCCGAGCCATTCGGCGACGCGAACGATGGCCTTGGCTCGGCCGTCCTTGTCCAGGTTCGGCTTCAGCGCGCCGTTGATGGCGAGCGCCTCGATCAGCGCCGCGTCATAATTGCGCGGAGCATAGCGCATCAGCGTTCGCATCCGCCGAGCATGATCAACGAGCGCCTTCAGGTCGTTGCCCGAACGCTGTCCATCCGCGGCATCGAGGACCAGGCCTTCGATCCCGGCCGCCTCCAGATAATCGTCGAGCGCCGCGTCGTCCTTGAGATAGACCTCCGAGCGGCCGCGGCTGACTTTGTAGAGCGGCGGCTGGGCGATGAAGAGATGCCCTTTCTCGATGAGATCCGGCATCTGACGGTAGAAGAAGGTCAGGAGCAAGGTCCGGATGTGCGCTCCGTCCACGTCCGCGTCCGTCATCAGAACGATCTTGTGATAGCGCAGCTTTTCGAGGTTGAATTCGTCGATGCCGATCCCGGTGCCGATCGCCTGGATCATCGTCCCGATTTCCTTGGACGAGAGCATCCGGTCGAACCGCGCGCGCTCGACGTTCAGGATCTTGCCCTTCAGGGGCAGGATCGCCTGATATTTGCTGTCGCGGCCCTGTTTGGCCGATCCGCCGGCGCTGTCGCCCTCGACAAGGAACAGTTCGGATTTGGCGGGATCCCGTTCCTGGCAATCGTGCAGCTTGCCGGGGAGAGAGGCGATGCCCATCGCGGACTTGCGGCTCGCTTCGCGCGCCTTCCGCGCCGCTTCCCGGGCCGCGGCGGCGTCGATGATCTTCTGGACGATCGCCCTGGAATGGCCTGGATTCTCCTCCAGCCATTCAGCGAGCTTGTCCGCCATCAGGCTTTCGAGCGGCTGCCGAACCTCGCTGCTGACGAGCTTGTCCTTGGTCTGGGAGCCGAACTTGGGATCGGGCAGCTTGACGGAGACGATCGCCGTTAGCCCTTCGCGCATGTCCTCGCCGGTCAGCTGTACCTTCTCGCGCTTCATCAGGCCCGAGCGCTCGGCATAATTGTTGAGCGTCCGGGTCAGCGCCGCGCGGAATGCCGCGAGGTGCGTGCCGCCGTCACGCTGCGGGATGTTGTTGGTGAAGCAGAGGACGTTCTCGTAATAGCTGTCGTTCCATTCGAGAGCGACGTCGATGCCGATGTCGTCGCGCTGGCCGCTGATTGCGATCGGATCGGGCACGATCGCCGTCTTGGCGCGGTCGAGCCACTTCACGAAGGCGCCGATTCCGCCTTCATAATACATTTCGACGCTCTTCTTCTCAGCGTGCCGGGCGTCTTCCAGGAGCAGGCGGACTCCTGAATTGAGGAAAGCCAGCTCGCGAAAACGATGCTCGAGGAGCTCGAAGTCGAAATCGGTCTGCTTGAAGGTTTCACCCGACGGCAGGAAGGTGACGCGCGTCCCGCGCTTGTCCGTCTTGCCCACGACCTTCAGCGGCGCTTCGGCCTCGCCGTTGCGGAAGCGCATGCAATGCTCTTCGCCTTCGCGCCAGATGGTGAGGTCGAGCCATTCCGAAAGCGCGTTGACGACGGAAACACCCACCCCGTGGAGGCCGCCCGAAACCTTATAGGCATTGTCATCGCTCGTGTTTTCGAACTTACCGCCGGCGTGGAGCTGCGTCATGATGACCTCGGCCGCCGAAACTCCCTCCTCCGGATGGATCCCGGTCGGGATGCCGCGACCATTGTCCTCGACGCTGACCGAGCCGTCGGGGTTGAGGGTGATCAGGACGCGGTCGCAGTGGCCGGCCAGCGCTTCGTCGATCGCATTGTCGGAAACCTCGAACACCATGTGGTGGAGGCCCGAGCCGTCATCGGTATCGCCAATGTACATTCCGGGGCGCTTGCGCACCGCGTCGAGGCCTTTCAGGACCTTGATGCTTTCGGCGTCGTAGCTGCCGGTATTGCCGTTCTTCTCGGGGGGAGTTGCCATAGTCCAGATATAGGGATTTTCACGGCCGTGTCACGCGCGCGCGCACGCGCACGCACGCGAGTCGGTCGGCCTAGCCCTCGGCTCGGCGAGGACCGCCGAAGCGCCGACGGCCGCGGAATTTCCGCTTCGGTCGAGCGCCGTCCGGACGATGCGCATGATGGCCGTCCGCGCGATGCGGATGCCGCTGCTGCGCGGCGTTGCGGTTGTCGCGCCGCTGGCTGTCGTGGCGGCGATCAGCCTTGGTCGCGATCCGCTCGGCCCGGGCCTTGGGAGCCGGCTTCAACCGCCTGAATGCGTCGGCCGCGGCGGTGAAATCCGCCGGCAGCGGCGCGACCGGAATGCGCTGGCGCGTGGTGCGCTCGATATCGCGCAGATTGCTGCGCTCATCGGGGCTGCAGAAAGCGATGGCGATGCCGTCGGCTCCGGCGCGCGCTGTCCGGCCGATGCGGTGAACATATTGCTCGGGAACATCGGGCAGGTCGAAGTTCACCACATGGCTGACCCCGGGGATGTCGATCCCGCGCGCGGCGATGTCGGTCGCGACCAGCACCGGCATGTCGCCGGACTTGAATGCCGCGATCGCGCGCTCACGCTGCGCCTGGCTCTTGTTGCCGTGGATCGCGCCGGCCGCGATGTCGGCTGCCTCGAGCATCCGCACGATCTTGTCGGCGCCATGCTTGGTGCGGCTGAACACCAGGACCCGCTCGACCGGCTGCGAACGGAGATACATCGCAAGCAAAGCCGTTTTCTCGGCCTGGTTGACCATCGTTACGCTCTGATTGATCCGCTCGACGGTCGTCGCGGACGGCGTCACCGACACTTCCGCGGGATTGGTGAGATAGCGATCGGCAAGGTCCTTGATCGCCTTGGGCATGGTCGCCGAGAAGAACAGGGTCTGCCGTTTCGGCGGCACGAGACTGACGATGCGCTTCAGCGCGTGGATGAAGCCAAGGTCGAGCATCTGATCGGCCTCGTCGAGGACGAGGATTTCGAGCTCGCGCAGGCTGAGTGCCCGCTGGTCGATGAGGTCGAGCAGGCGCCCCGGGGTCGCGACCAGCACGTCGAGGCCGCGAGCGACGGTGCGAACGCTCTTGCTGTTAGGGACGCCGCCGAAGATGACTCCGACCGACAGCCGCATGAACTTGCCGTAGGCCTGGGCGCTGGCGGCGATCTGCGATGCGAGCTCACGGGTTGGGGCGAGCACCAGCATGCGCACCTGCCCGGGCTTCAGATAGGTTCGATTGGTCGCAAGACGGTCAAGCGAGGGAAGCATGAAGGCCGCGGTCTTGCCGGTGCCGGTCTGCGCAATGCCAAGCAAGTCGCGGCCGGTAAGGACCGTCGGGATCGCCTGGCGCTGGATCGGCGTCGCCTGCGCATAATTTTTCGCGGCGAGTGCGTCCAGCAGGGGCTTGGACAGCCCGAGGGAATGAAAAGACAATGAAAATTCCAATGTGAATAGGGTTCGGCCGGCCAAAGCGCGGCTCGAACGGGGGTCGAAAAGCGCCCCGCGTGAATAGGAGAGCATGGGTTAATCGAGGCGCGGGCCGGTCGATCGCCTAAGCGAATTTCCGATCACGCCGCTTGAGAGAGCGCCTCGTGCTGCGGTGCAACATAGAGAGGAAGGGTTAAGAAGTCCACCCTTGTTACGCCGGCGCAAGTATTCCGGGTTCGACCTGATAATGCGAGGCCCTGTTGATGCCACTGAACAACGCGGCTTCGGTGGCGGTCATCCAGACCTGCCCGCGGCCTTCGAGGCGGCCGAACAAGGCCGCTCGGCGCTTGGGGTCTAAGTGCGCCGCGACCTCGTCGAGGAGCAGGATCGGGGCTTGGCCGCGGCGTTCGGCGACCAGTTCGGCGTGGGCGAGCACCAGGCCGAGGAGCAGCGCCTTCTGTTCCCCCGTGGACGAATGTTCCGCCGCAATCTGCTTGCCGCCGTGAGTCACAACGAGATCCTGGCGATGCGGCCCCTCAGTCGCTCGCCCTGCGGCCGCATCGCGCGACCGGTTGGCTTGAAGCAGGGCAATGAGATCCGACTTCGGCCATCCCTCGAGCCTCAGGGAGCACCGCGCGAACTCGTCTTCCGGCGCCTCGACGAGCCGGGCCTCGAGCATTCCGACCGTGCGCGCTCGCGCTTCGGCAACGGCGGCGCCATGTTCGGCCATCGCCTCTTCCAGCGCTCCGAGCCAGGTCGGGTCCGCGGTTTCTGGCTCGGCGAGCAGCTTGTTTCGCGCCCGCATCGCGGCATCGTAGCGCGTTGAATGATGAGCATGGCCGGGCTCGAGCGCGAGCACGAGCCGATCGAGGAAGCGGCGCCGCTCGCCGGCGCTTCCAGTGAACAAGCGATCCATTGCCGGCGTCAGCCACAGCACCGAGAGCCATTCGCCCAGCGAATTTACCGCGGCGGGAGCGCCATTGATCCGCACCTGGCGCCGCTCGGGCGCGGACGTCTGGGTGCCCGTACCGACGTCCGCCTCGCCAAGCTTCGCTGCAACGGCGAAGCCGCCATCGCCGCCGATCCGCGCCATTTCGCTGAGCGCTGCTCCGCGTAGCCCGCGCCCAGGCGCCAGCAAGGACACTGCTTCGAGCAAGTTGGTCTTTCCCGCGCCGTTTTCGCCGTAGAGCAGCACGAATCCGGCGCCCGGCTCGACGGTGGCCGAGGCGTAGGACCGGAAATCTGTGAGCGAGAGGCGGTTGACGGGCACTTGCCGTCATTGCGTGGAGCAGAGCCGTGAAGCAATCCGGCAATGAATCTCAATAGCTATATTGGCGCTTGGGCATTGGGCACACTTCCACCGGTTTCGGCGGGGCCGCAGAGTTGCCTTTCGGGGTGATCCAGCACTCGTCGAAGACCGAACAGAAGCAAAGCTCCACGGTGATTCTGTCGTTCCTGAACGCGGTCATGAATTTCCGCGCTGTGTCAGTGTCGCTGGCGAGGCCCTCTCCAAAATCCATGTAGGTAATCGTGTCGCCCGCTCTCAACATGCGTCCGAGGAGGGTCGAAGTGATGAGATGACGGGTCGGAGCGCCACAGCAGGCGTCGAATAACTCTTTGGGATTTACGACGGAATGGCCATCGACGCGGACTTCCACCGATCGGATTTTGGCCGGACCCACTCCGCTGTTGGTTACGAAGAATTTCTTGTGGGGCTTGCCCGTCGCGGTGGCATTGCTGAACCCCAGTTCCAGATAAGGAAGCGAGTTGGCCTGAACGAGCCTCGCATTCTGATCGACCAATTCCTTCATCACCTGGCCGTGATGCCACGCGATGAAGATCGAGATCAGCGAAACGAAAAGCGCCGCGCCGGGGATCGCAAAATCGGACCAATGGCGGTCGCCATGGGGACGATGATGACCGACTTGTGGAGGTTCGACTTCGGCTTCCATCCCGGCGACTAAGTCACCGAGGCCTTCACCGCGCTATCAATTTCTTGCTGCGGTCAGAGCCGCTCAGACCCGCATCGGCATGAGAACGTAAAGCGCATTGGACTTGTCGTTCTCGCGCAGCAGGGTCGGGGCCGCGGCGTCGGCGAGGTGAACTTCGACCGTGTCGCCGTCGATCTCGCTCAATATGTCGAGCAGGTACCGGGCATTGAACCCGATCTCGAGCCCGTCGGCGCCGTAATCCGCAGGAACCTCCTCGGTCGCGATTCCGTTTTCGGGGGACGTCACCGACAGCGTCACCTTGTCGCGGTCGACGCTCATCTTCACCGCTCGGGTCTTTTCGGAGGCGATGGTCGAGACCCGGTCGACGCCCGCCGAGAAGCTCTTGGGATCGAGCTTCAGGAGCTTGTCGTTCGCGGTCGGGATGACCCGATTGTAGTCGGGAAAGGTGCCGTCGATGAGCTTGCTGGTGAGGACCGCGCTGCCCAGGCCGAAGCGCACCTTCGTCGGCGAAAGCGAGATCTCGACGGTTCCTTCCAGTTCCTCGAGCAGCCGGTAGAGTTCCTGCACGGCCTTCCTGGGGATGATGACATCCGGCATCCCGTCGGCGCCGTCGGGCTTCGATACGGTGACCCGCGCGAGCCGGTGGCCGTCGGTCGCGGCGGCGCGCATCTGATCGTCGATCACGTGAAGGAAGATGCCCATCAGATAATAGCGAGTCTCCTCGCTGGAGATGGCGAAGCGGGTCTTCTCGATGATCTCGCGAAGGGTCGCGGCAGGAAGCTCGAAGCGGGTCGGAAGATCGCCTTCCGCGATCACTGGGAAATCGTCGCGCGGAAGCGTCGACAGGCTGAAGCGCGAGCGCCCCGCGTTCACCTGCATCTTGCCCTCGGCCGCGCTCAACTCGACCTGGCTCCCCTCGGGCAGCTTGCGGACGATGTCGAACAAAGTGTGCGCGGAAAGCGTAGTCGCTCCGGGCTGGGATACATTTGCCGGAACGCTCTCGTCGACCTGCAGGTCGAGGTCGGTCGCCATCAAGCGGATCGAGCCGTCCTCGCGCGCTTCAATCAGCACGTTTGACAGGATCGGGATGGTGTTCCTGCGTTCCACGACCGACTGGACGTGGCCGAGGCTCTTCAGGAGTGTCGCCCGTTCAATCGTCGCTTTCATGTCGCCACAGTCCCATAGCCCACTCGTGTCGGCTCGTTATAGCGAGCCTTCGGCTGTGCGGAAGTGGCTCTTTGGCGGGTTTGTTACTGGCCCGCCTTCTTCGGCGGCTCGGCGGCCGCCTTGGCCGGCATCAGCACGGCATCGACATGATGGACCACGCCGTTCGAGTATTTCTCGTCGCCCTGGGTAATCGTCGCTTTATTGCCCTTGGAATCCGTGAGAACGGTCTTGCCGCCGTCCTTGGTCGCCGTCACCGTTCCGCCCATCGTCGCGAGCAGCGCCTTGCCCTTGCCGCGGTCGATCGCCTTGTCGATGTCGTCGACGAGCATCGTTCCCGACAGGATCATGTTGGTGAGAATTCCCGTGAGCTGAGCGCGGTTTTCGGGCTTCGTGTCGAACGTTCCCGCCGGGGCCTTGTCGAATGCCGCATCGTCGGGAACGAGCACGGTGTATGGGCCGGCCCCGGCGAGCGTCTGATCGAGCCCGGCGGCTTTCGCCGCGGCCATGAACCTGCTGTTCGCCGCGAGGCCGGCTGCGATCGTCTTCGTTCCGGCGGCCTTCTGCGCTTCGGGGGTTTGCGCGTTCATTCTGCTATCGGATGCCGGTTTATTGCATCCGGCGAGCAAAGCCGCGGCCGCGAGGCCGAGCGTCAGAGCTTGGGTCTTCATGACCTTCTCTCCTTTTTATGTCCTCATGCGAAACGGCCCGGCCAGCGGGATCCCATCAAAGTCGTATTTTGATGGGGCCCACCGCGTGCCGGGCCATCCGCGATCCATTTCTGAACCAAGTTTAACGCGCTTACGTCAGGATCGATGCAACGATCGCCGTGACCAGCTGAGTCACCGGGTCAACCTGATAGATGTAGCCGTTATTGTAGCGGTACATCGCCGACGGAGTGTCGAAGTAAGTCGACCGATAGGCATAAGGCACGTTGTAGACGTCATAACCCATCGGTAGCGGCTGGCCGATATTGAAGCCCGGCGACAGCAAGGCCGCGACCGACGTGATCATGCTGCTCCGCGGATCATATTGGTAGATCGCGCCGGGCGCGTACCAATAGCCGTAGTCGGACGTGTCATAATACATGTCCCGATACTGGTACGGCACGTTGTAATAGCCGTACCCGGTCGGCAGCATCTGACCCACGCCATAGCCGCCGGCGTACATCGGGATCACGTTCTCGACGAAGCCCGTCATGCAATCCACTTGGTAAACGACGCCGTTGACGTAGCGGTTACAGACGTTGCCGTAGCCGTAGGGCGAATTGAACCCGTAATCGTAGCTCGCCGGATAGAAGCTGTTGAGCCCGTAGTAATCGGGCACGTAGCTGTTCATATACGAGGACGGGAAATAGCTTCCCGGCATGTAGCCGCCGAACGCCAGGGGCAGCAAAGCGTCGATCAGGCTGGTGCTCCGGTCGACACGATACATGTAGCCATCACCGTAGCGGTAATAGAAATCGTTCGTGTCGGGATAGAGATAACGGACCGAGTAAGGCACCGCAGTCAGCGCCGCTATCCGCTCGGCGTCCGAAATCCTCGTTCCGAGAAGCTTAGCGGCCTGGCCCGGAGGCATGCAGCCCTTGTCCATCAAGCCTGGCGGGCAGCCGCCGACGCCATAGCCCTGGGCCCGGTCGCCGAAGTCCTCGGCGCGGACGACCCGGGTGCCGAGCCGCGCGTCGCGGACGAACGTCCCATTGTCCATTCGTTCGATGCGATTGGCCCGAAGCTCGTCGCGAAGCGCTTGGCGGTTGCCCATCTGTTCGAGGCGGTTCGCCTTCATGTCGGCGCGCATCGCCTGGCCGCGATTTTGCTCAAGCTGCTTGCCATGGATCTGCTGGCGCTCGACGTTGCGTGCCTGGCGCTGCTCGAACCGTTGCGCCTTCATCTCGGCGCCGCGCCCACGCTGCTCGACTACATTTGTCCGCCCAACGTTGCGACGCTCCATTTTCATCGAGCCGCCGCCGCCGTGGCCGTGCCCGCGATCCTGGAAAGCGAACGCCTGACGCTGCATCCGCGGCGATGCGATTGCGCCGCCGCCACGGCGTTCGAAACCGAAAGCCGAACTTCCGTGTCCGCCACTGCGAACGGCGAAGCCGCCGCCGCCCTGGCCGCCGCCCCGGCTTTCCATACGGAAGCCCGCACCGCCGCCGCCACGAACCTGGACGGCAGCCTGACCGCCGCCGTGGCCTCCGCCACCGCCGCGATTGACCTGAGCGGCACTCTTGTCGCCGCCATGCCCGCCACCGTTTCCGCCGGGCTTCGCACTCGCCGGCGCCGCAATCGCCAGTGCAGCGACGCCCGCGGCAAGGAACAGCCTGGTCATAAGGAATCTCCTTTCAACGCGATCCAAACGGGCAGCCGCATCACGCGTTCCACTGCCCGCCTATGCAAACGTCCATTTGGACGCGCTGGTGTGAACCTAAGATTTCTTTGTTGTTCAGATACTTAGAGTCGCTCGAAAAGCGCGATCAGGCGTTCTACGTCGCCTTCGTCCTGGTAGATGCCGAACCCAATCCTGAGCACGTCACCGCGCACGTCGGTGATGCAGTTGAGAGCCTTGAGTTCGGAATAGCAGCGCTGGGCGTCAGGCGAACGGAAAGCGAGAAAGCGCGCATGGGGCTGGCGATCGAGCGGGTTGAGCAGCTCCGCTTGGCCCAGCGGGCCGGTGCCGATCGAATCGAGCAGGAGGCGTTGAAGGCCTTGCACATGCTGCGAAATTCTCGCGGTGGTCAGGCCCTTGTCCGCAAGCATTCGCTGCACCGCGTTGAACCGGTACAGCGCCGTCGGATCGAAGGTGGCGCCCATAAAGCGGCTTGCATCTTTCGCATAGCCGACACTTCCCGGCGGAAGGCTGAGGTCCTCGAACTCGGCGAACCAGCCGGTCACCGGCGGCCGCGAGCCGAAGCCCGCAGGCGCATGGAGGAAGGCGCAGCCCTCGCCCGCCATCGCATATTTGTATCCACCGCCGAGGAAGAAGGCCGAACGCGCGGCGCCGTCGCTGAACGGGCGATCGAGCGCCATGAAGGCATGGTAGCCGTCGATGACGACCCAGGGTCCATCGGGGCGGCCAAGCGCGGCAAGGTCGTCGACGCCGGCGAAGATCCGTCCGCTTCCGAAGAGGACCTGACTGACGAGGATGACATCGTAATCGCCGCCGGAGGCCGCCTCCAGGAATCGCCTTGTAAGACTTTCGAAGGGTTCGACAGCGACCTTCTCCACCGCGATCCAGCCCGCCTCCGCCCAGCGCGCAAACTGGCGCCGGGCGCTGTGGAACTCGCCATCGGTGGTGAGCACCCGAAGCGGGCCTTGCTGCCCGCGCGGCGCTGCCGTCACCAGCCGAATCAGGAAATCGTGCGTGTTCGATGAAAAGACGGCCGAGTCCGGGCTACCCGTGCCGAGCTCGCGCGCGACATGGGCCTGCGCCTCGGTCCAGACGTCGGCCATCACCTTGTCCCATTTGCGGTCGGCGAGTCGAGCCGCATCCTCCCACGCTTCGACCTGGCCTTCGAAACTCGCGTCCGGCCAAAGATGATGGCTGTGCGCGGCAAAATGCAGCCGCTCCGGGTTCGCTGTCAGGCTTCGGTTGAATAAATATTTGAAGTTCAAAGGTCCGTCCTGAGCGACCACAGTTCGGGAAACACCCGCTTTTCTAGCGTCGCTCGAAGGTAGGGCGCTCCCGCCGACCCGCCCGTACCAGGCTTGTTCCCGATGATGCGTTCGACGGTCAGCACATGCTTGTGACGCCAAGCCGCGAGCGCGTCGTCGATATCGACGAGCTTTTCCGCCAGCTCGTAGAGGTCGAACCAGCGTTCGGAGTCGCGATAGACCTCGAGCCAGGCGCGGGCGATTGCCTCGACCGAACGATCGCCGAGGTCGAAGCCAGCCCGTTCGAGTGCTCCCAGCGACGCTTCGCGAAGGCTCGGTTCCGCCAATGCGGATTGCAGCGCCGCGCGCTGCGGACTGCCTTCGTCATATTGATTGACGAAGTTCGCTTCCTTGAGCCCCAGGCGGAACTCGATCTCGCGGAACTGAAGCGATTGGAATCCCGATGCCGTACCCAGCACATTCCGGAATTTCAGATAATCAACCGGAGTCAGGGTCGAAAGAACCTCCCAGGACAGGGTCATGACCGCCTGAATCCGGCTGATCCGGGCCATGGCCTTATAGGCTTCCGCAAAACGATCGGCACCGACCAGCGCGATAGCGAACCGGAGCTCGTGGAGAAGCTCCTTCATCCACAATTCCTTGGTCTGGTGAATGACGATGAACAGCATTTCGTCGTGCAGCTCGGAGAGCGGCTGCTGGGCGGTGAGGAGCTGCTCGAGCTTTAGATAGTCGGCATAGGTTATGCCGGCGGGGGTCGCGGTCATGAGCCGCCGCTTAGAAGAAACGACAGCTTCTAG
>JBKPOO010000060.1:0-42132 GCA_046733175.1 Pseudomonadota bacterium | reverse complement strand
GCTTGAACAGCTCCAGGGCCATCTTCTTGGGAAGGCCGCACTGGTGAAGCTTCAGCTCCGGACCGGTCACGATGACCGAGCGGCCCGAATAGTCTACGCGCTTGCCGAGCAGGTTCTGGCGGAACCGGCCCTGCTTGCCCTTCAGCATGTCGCTGAGCGACTTTAGCGGTCGCTTGTTCGCGCCGGTGATCGTGCGGCCGCGGCGGCCGTTGTCGAACAATGCGTCGACCGCTTCCTGGAGCATGCGCTTTTCGTTGCGGACGATGATGTCCGGAGCGCGCAGCTCCATCAGCCGCTTCAAACGGTTGTTGCGGTTGATCACCCGGCGATAGAGGTCGTTGAGGTCGGAGGTCGCAAAGCGGCCGCCGTCCAGCGGAACCAAAGGCCGAAGCTCCGGCGGAATGACCGGAACGACTTCCATGATCATCCACTCAGGGCGGTTACCGGACTCGAGGAAGCTCTCGACGACCTTGAGGCGCTTGATGATCTTCTTGGGCTTCAGCTCCGACTTGGTCTCGGCGAGCTCTTTCAGCAGCTGCTCCTTCTCGCCCGCGAGGTCGAGATCGATCAGCATCTGCTTGACCGCTTCGGCGCCGATGCCGGCCGAGAACGCGTCTTCGCCATATTCGTCCTGCGCCGATAGCAGCTCGTCTTCGGTCAGCAGCTGGTACTTCTCGAGCGCGGTAAGGCCCGGCTCGATCACGACGTAGCTCTCGAAATAGAGGATTCGCTCGAGCTGCTTCAGCTGCATGTCGAGAAGCAGGCCGATGCGGCTCGGAAGGCTCTTCAGGAACCAGATGTGCGCCACTGGAGCAGCGAGCTCGATATGGCCCATGCGTTCGCGCCGGACCTTCGAGACGGTGACCTCGACACCACACTTCTCGCAGACGATTCCCTTATATTTCATGCGCTTGTACTTGCCGCACAAGCATTCGTAATCCTTGATCGGGCCGAAAATGCGAGCGCAGAACAAGCCGTCACGTTCGGGCTTGAACGTGCGGTAGTTGATCGTCTCCGGCTTCTTGATCTCGCCGAACGACCAGCTGCGGATCTTGTCGGGAGAGGCGATTCCTATCCGGATCTCGTCGAAGGTCTCCGGTTTGGCGATCGGATTGGCGAAGGGGGTCAGTTCGTTCATTCTTTTCAACTCCTGCCCTCCCGCGGCAGCGGGAGGGTTGGGTGGCTTGTCTGATTACTCGGCGGCGAGAGCGGTCGGGACGTCGTCCTCGGATTCGATGCTCTCGAGTTCGACCGACAGGCCGAGTGAGCGCATCTCCTTGACGAGCACGTTGAAGCTCTCCGGAATTCCGGCTTCGAACGTGTCGTCGCCCTTGACGATGGCCTCGTAGACCTTCGTCCGGCCGATGACGTCGTCCGACTTCACGGTCAGCATTTCCTGGAGCGTGTAGGCGGCGCCGTAAGCTTGGAGCGCCCACACTTCCATTTCGCCGAAGCGCTGTCCGCCGAACTGCGCCTTTCCGCCCAGCGGCTGCTGGGTGACGAGGCTGTATGGTCCGATCGAGCGCGCGTGGATCTTGTCGTCCACGAGATGGTGGAGCTTCAGCATGTAGATGTAGCCGACCGTTACCTTGCGATCGAACGGATTGCCGGTGCGGCCGTCGAACAGAGTAACCTGGCCCGAAGCGTCGAGCCCGGCCTTGTCCAGCATCTCCGTCACGTCCGGCTCGCGGGCGCCGTCGAACACCGGGGTTCCCATGGGGATGCCCGCGGTCAGGTTGGAAGCAAGTTCCATCAGCGCATCGTCGTCGCGCGCGTCGATCTCCTTGCCGTAGGAATCGCCGTAGATGTCCTTGAGCTTGGAGCGGACCGCCTTGGCGTCCTTGCCGGTCAGTTCCTTGCCGCGCTCGTGGATCTCCTCGAGCATCGCCTGGATCTGCTTGCCGAGGCCGCGCGCGGCCCAGCCGAGGTGGGTCTCGAAAATCTGGCCCACGTTCATTCGGCTCGGGACGCCGAGCGGGTTCAGGACGATGTCGACCGCGGTGCCGTCCTCGAGGAACGGCATGTCCTCCTGCGGCAGGATTCGGCTGATGACGCCCTTATTTCCGTGGCGGCCGGCCATCTTGTCGCCAGGTTGAAGCTTGCGCTTCACCGCGACGAACACCTTGACCATCTTCAGCACGCCCGGGGGCAGCTCGTCGCCGCGCTCGAGCTTCTCGACCCGGTCCTCGAAGCGCCGGTTGATGGCGCCCAGCGCCTCGTCATACTGGCCTTTCAACGCCTCGATGTTGGCCTGACGCTTGTCGTCCTTGACCGCGATCTTCCACCAGTCGTGACGGTCGACGCCCTCAAGCGCCGAGTCGTCGAGGTTCGAGCCCTTCTTGATTCCCTTCGGGGCTGCGGTCGCGACCTGCTTCAGGAGCATTTCCCTGAGACGCGAGAAGGTGGCGCGGTTGAGGATCGCTCGCTCGTCGTCCGCGTCCTTCTTCAGCCGCTCCTTCTCCTCCGTCTGGATCGCCCGCGTGCGGTCGTCGATGTCGATTCCGTGGCGGTTGAACACCCGCACTTCGACCACCGTGCCCTGGACGCCCGGCGGAAGCCGAAGCGAGGTGTCGCGGACGTCCGACGCTTTCTCGCCGAAGATGGCTCGGAGGAGCTTCTCCTCCGGAGTCATGGGGCTCTCGCCCTTTGGAGTGATCTTGCCGACGAGGATGTCCCCCGGCTCGACCTCGGCGCCGATGTACACGATGCCCGCCTCGTCGAGGTTGCGAAGCGCCTCCTCGCCGACGTTCGGGATATCGCGAGTGATGTCCTCCGGCCCGAGCTTGGTGTCGCGGGCCATGACCTCGAATTCCTCGATATGGATCGAAGTGAAGACGTCGTCCTTCACGATCCGCTCGGAAATCAGGATCGAATCCTCATAATTGTATCCGTTCCACGGCATGAACGCGACGAGCACGTTCCGGCCGAGGGCGAGTTCGCCATACTCGGTCGACGGGCCGTCGGCGATGATCTCGCCTGCCTCGACGGTGTCACCGACCTTCACCAGCGGACGCTGGTTGATGCAGGTGTTCTGGTTCGACCGCTGGAACTTCATCAGCGTGTAGATGTCGACTCCGCTTTCACCGGCCTTGAGATCGCCGGTGGCCCGAACGACGATGCGGGCGGCGTCCACTTGGTCGACGACACCGGACCGCCGGGCGGCGATCGCAGCGCCCGAATCGCGCGCAACCGTCTCTTCCATGCCGGTGCCGACGAGCGGCGCTTCGGCCTGGATCAGCGGCACGGCCTGGCGCTGCATGTTCGATCCCATCAGCGCGCGGTTGGCGTCGTCATTCTCGAGGAACGGAATGAGCGATGCCGCGACCGACACGAGCTGCTTGGGCGACACGTCCATGAGGGTGATCTGGTCGCGCGGAGCGATCAGAAACTCCCCGTTGCGGCGGGCCGAAATGATCTCCTCGGCGAAGCCCCCCTTGGGATCGAGCTCGGCGTTCGCCTGCGCGATCGTGTGCTTCGCTTCTTCCATGGCGGAAAGGTACACGACCTCCTTCGAGACCTTGCCGTCTACGACCTTCCGATACGGCGTTTCGATGAAGCCGTATTTGTTCACCCGGCTGAAGCTTGCGAGCGAGTTGATCAGGCCGATGTTCGGCCCTTCGGGAGTCTCGATCGGGCAGATCCGGCCATAGTGCGTCGGGTGCACGTCACGCACCTCGAAGCCGGCGCGTTCGCGGGTGAGGCCGCCCGGCCCGAGGGCCGACACGCGGCGCTTGTGGGTGACTTCCGACAGCGGGTTGGTCTGGTCCATGAACTGCGAAAGCTGCGACGAACCGAAGAACTCGCGCACCGCGGCGACTGCCGGCTTGGCGTTGATGAGGTCGTTCGGCATGACCGTCGATACATCGACACTCGACATGCGCTCCTTGACCGCGCGCTCCATGCGCAGGAGGCCGACGCGGTACTGGTTCTCGAGCAGCTCGCCGACCGAGCGAACGCGACGGTTCGCGAGGTTGTCGATGTCGTCGATTTCGCCCTTGCCGTCCTTGAGGTTCACAAGCTCCTGGACCACCGCGAGGATGTCCTCCTTGCGAAGGGTCGTCACCGTGTCCTCGGCGTCGAGGCCGAGACGCATGTTGAGCTTCACCCGGCCGACCGCGGAAAGATCGTAGCGCTCGGGATCAAAGAACAGCCCGTAGAAGAGCGCGTCGGCGGTCTCGCGCGTCGGCGGCTCGCCCGGGCGCATGACCCGGTAGATATCGCTCAGCGCCTGATCACCGTCCTCGCTCTTGTCCGCCTTCAGCGTGTTGCGCATCCACGGACCGGTGTTGATATAATCGATGTCGAGCAGCTCGAGCTTGTTGACCCCCGCCTCATCGAGCTTCTGGAGGTTCTCGGCGGAGACCTCGTCCCCGGCTTCGATGTAGATCTCCCCGGTCTTCTCATTGATGAGGTCGTAGGCCGAATAGCGCCCGAAAATCTCCTCGGTCGGGATGATCAGGTTCTTCAGGCCGTCCTTTTGCGCCTGATTGGCGCGGCGCGGAGTGATTTTCTCGTTGGCCTTGAAGATCACTTCGCCGCTGTCGGCGTCGACGACCTCATGCGTCGGCTTCTGCCCGCGCCAGGCCTCGGCCGAATAAGGGATTTGCCAGCCGTTCTTGCCGCGGGTGTAGCTCACGCGGTTGTAGAAGGTGTTGAGGATCTCCTCACTGGTCATTCCGAGCGCATGCAGCAGCGCGGTCACGGGAAGCTTGCGCTTGCGGTCGATGCGGACGTTGACGATGTCCTTGGCGTCGAACTCGAAGTCGAGCCAGCTTCCGCGATAGGGGATGACGCGCGCGGCGAAGAGATATTTGCCGCTAGCGTGAGTCTTGCCGCGGTCATGGTCGAACAGCACGCCCGGCGAGCGGTGCATCTGGGAAACAATGACGCGCTCGGTGCCGTTGATGATGAAGGTGCCGTTCATCGTCATGAGCGGCATGTCGCCCATGTAAACGTCCTGCTCCTTGATATCGATGACCGACTTGGCCTCGGTCTCGGGATCGATTTCGAAGGTCGTCAGGCGCAGCGTGACCCGCATCGGCGCGGCATAAGTAAGGCCGCGTTGGCGGCACTCGTCGGTATCGTATTTGGGCTCTTCCAGCTCATAGCGGTCGAAGTCGAGGTGCGCGGTCCCGGCGAAGTCGACGATCGGGAATACGGACCGCAGGGTCTTTTCCAGGCCCGAGACGTACCCCGTTTTGGGGTCGGATCGCAGGAACTGCTCGTAGCTCTCGCGCTGAACCTCGATGAGATTCGGCATCTCCGAGATTTCGTGGATGTTTCCGAAGATCTTGCGGATACGCCGCTGCTTGGTTTTCGCCCCGCCGGAGGTCTTGCGAGGTGCGTCGATCGCTTTGGTGGCCATTTGCTTCCCTGCGCTGCGCGGGGACGCACGTGTGGCGCCCCGCAAATGTTTCCCGGCCGAAGCCAGGGGTTGTCTGGAGCGCTTATCCCGCTTCCCCCTCCAATGCGTTTGGTCCGTGCGCCGTTCGGACCCTGTCCCGGAGAGGACGGGAAAAGCCCTAGGCGCACGTTAGCGTGCGGCCAGAGCCGTCTATTTGTTGGATTGGGCCGATATAGTCATTTGCGAACGCTGCGCAAGAGGGGATCAGCCCTCCAGCTGCGCGACGAAATCGCGCGCTCGTCGGTCGGTATCGGCAACGATCGGCAGGACGTCCTCGATCTCGCGCTCCAGCCGCCGCCATTTTTCCGGACGCGGGACGGATACCGTACTTTTCGACAGCGGAAGGCTCTCCGCGAGCTTGCGATCCCAATCGAGACCCACCGATTGCGCAAGCGAGGAGATTCGGGTCTCCGGCTCAGCGAGGAAGTCCGCCTGCCGGATCGCTCGGATCCGGTCGCGCGGCAGCGCACCAAGGTCGTCGAGGATGATTTTGGTCGCGATCGTCCATTGGTGAGCCACTACGACCGGCAGCGGCTTACCGCGAAGCTGCTGCCACCCCGGGACCAGCGCAAACGACCACTGATATCCAGGCCAGTCCGGCAAACGTTGATAAGTCCGAAAATAGCCGGACGCCCAGCCTTCCATCATGCTGGCGAGCGTCTCCCGCGCGTCGCGGTAAAGGTAGACGAACAGGCAATCCGGCCACAGCGTCTCGAAGAACGGAATGCGCAGCGAGTTCTTGGGCGTTTTCTCGAGAATGCGGACCGTTCCGGAAGCCCGGCGGCCGTCGCGGTCGCGCAGTTCGGCGTAAAAATCGTTGGCGAAACGGTTTGCGGATTCGGTTCGCGCGTCCTCCGCGGTTAGGCGATTCGACTCCCAACCCCGATCCCGCGGATGGAATCCCGGCAGGCCTTCAATGATCATGTGGCTCTCGGACCCGATGCTGTAGAGATCCGGGGCCTTTCCCAAGGTCTCGAACAGCAGGGTCGAACCCGATCGTGGCGGACTGACGATCAGGATTGGCCGGTCAAACCGGCCGTCCTTGCCCGCGCCCTCCGCGCGAGCTTCATCGTTCATGAAGCGAGGCGCTGCGGCGAAACTGAGGCGACAACATTTCCGCTGCCGAGGTTCGGGGATATGGCCGGCCCGAAGATCATCTGGTCGAGCGCATCTCGCACCGGGAATGTGTTGGTGAGAACGATCTCGCTGCCCGCGAGGCTCGCAATGTCCGAGCGGCACTGGGCGATTAGACGGCGATAGTCTGCAGCGCCTTGCGGGCTCGCCGCGAACTGGGCCCAGACGGACGCCCAATCGTCCGCGAAATTGTCGAGCCGCTCTCGTAAAGAAGCCAGGCGCTCGTGCTCGGCGGCGTTGGCGAAAATGAAATCGACGTGACACCGGATTTCCCAGGGCGACATCACAGAGGGAAGGTTGACCTGCTCGAAGCGAAGTTCGCGCGCAGCCCCACCGGGCTTTACGAATTCAGGAGCTTCGCTTCGCGCTGCGTGGATCAGCTTGCGAAGCGAAGGTGTCATCACCGTATCGAGCACGAGATGCACTCGGCGCTCCGTCCACCCGTTCTGCACCCGATGCCAGCGGAAGCTGTCGAAAAGCCAGCATTCGCCCGGCGCCATGTGAATGGTCTCCTCGTCGCAGGTGAAAAGCACCTTCGGGTTGGTGATCACCGGAACGTGGATGCGTACGTGAGTCCGCCAATGATAATGCGCGTCTACATGCTCGGGCACTTCGGCCCCGGCGCCGAGTCCCATCAGCCGGCTGCGGCTCCAGACACCGTCGAGAGCGGCCATGATCTGCTGGACATAGGGCAGGCGAGCGAGGTTTTCGGTTGGTCGCATCGGCCCTTCGAAACCGTCGGTCGGCTTACCGCCCACGCTGACGAGCCTGACGGCCTCGTTCCCGGGAAATCCCGTTGGATGCGGCACCCAGGCGGATTCCGGAAGGGCCCGAACTTCTTGCTCGAGCGTCGCCCCATCGAACTGGAGCGGCAGTTTTATGAAAGGTTCGTCGAACCGCATCTCCTCATTGTGGCGAATTTCGCGGCCCTAGCCAAGGAAAACGGGCGCAACGTCAGGCGACGATGTCGTCCTTGGCGGATGGCCAGCCCTCGAACAGCGAACCGCGGCGATCGAGCGCGTTGAGACGCTTCATCTCCTTGGCGCAGGCGTCCAGATCGTCCTTGAGCATCATGATCGCTGCGTCGATGGCACCGTCATCGGTCAAATCGCCCGTAAGCTGCAGCGAGCGAGCCATCACCCTTGTGCCGGTTCCATGGACGCTATGCTCGACGTGGAATTTGTCGAGGATGCCGGTCATTTCCGCCTCCTGATTCGTCTTCCTCTGCAAAATGCCTGAGTAAGCATTGCGTTTCCATCCCATATTGACCGTCCCGGCGCAGCTTCCGATAGCTTCGGTGTGCCTGCCGACCTTCGACTTTCAAAAGCGATAGAAGCCGTCAAAAGGGGCGACCTCGACCTCGCTCTCAGCCTTGCGGAGAAGGGTATTTCCCTTTCCGCGGGCCCTGACTGGCACCATTTGATCGGGCTCATTCATTGCCGGCTAGGCAACCTCGAAGTCGGGGTCGAGCACCTGCGCTTGGCTGCGGAAGCCGAGCCTTCAAACTCCGGTTTCAAGGTGATGCTGGCGCGTGCGCTGATCGATTCGGGACGTCCGGCAGAAGTTCTGAAGATGCAGAAGCCGCAGGCTGCCGCACCTTCGCCCGCGGAGCTTGCGCTGTGGCACGCGCGGGCGGAGGCCGCAGGCGCGACAGCGAACAGCGAAGCCGCGGCGGAAGCCTGGGCGGTTATTGCCGCTTCCAGCAACCCCGACGCCGAACCGTGGATAAATCTGGCGCGTTGGCTTTTCGCGCTGAAGAGGTTTCCGGAGGCAGAAGAAGCGTGCCTCAAGGCACTTGAGGCGGCACCAACAAACGTCAATGCGATCCAAACGCTCGGTCTCATTCTTCAGCGAACAAACAAGCTCGACGAGCTTGATCGGCTGCTGGAGCATGCCCTCGGCGAGGGGGTCGGCAAAGCGCAACTTGCTTACCTCTGGGCCGTGCGGGAACATCGAGCAGGGAATCTGGGCGCATCTCGCGAATTGCTCTTGAAATCCGACCCAGCGGAGGACCCCGTGCGCTGGCATCGGCTGCGCGCAAGAATCGCTGACAAGGAGGGTGACCCGGCGACGGCGTTCGACGCCATGGTAAGCATGAACCGCGCGACGGCGGATTTTGATGAATGGCGCAGGCGCGGCGCGGCGTTCCGGCGGGAATTGCGCGCGCTGGCGTCCATTTTGAGTCCGGAATGGGCGAACCGTTTGCCGGCGCTAACGTTCAGTCCCAGGCGCGTGCCGGTATTTCTGCTGGGTCTTCCGCGATCCGGAACGACCCTGCTGGACACCTTTCTCCTGGGTCATCCTTCGATCCAGGTTCTCGAAGAAAAGGAGATGCTGCGCCGGGCTGGTCAGATCCTTGGACCGATAGCCCGGTTGCCGGACGCGCCTGAACGCATGCGCGCCGACGCTCGAGCCGCGTACTTCAAGGAGTTCGACAGCCACACTGCCGCTGGCTTTGACGGGATAGTGATCGACAAAAATCCGTTCAACCTGGTCTTGGCGCCGCTCATTGCCGCTCTCTTTCGGGAATCTCGCATCATTTTCGCAAAGCGGCATCCCTGCGACGTCGTTCTCAGCGGTTTCATGCAAAGCTATGTCCCGAACACCGGCATGGCCAGCTTCCTGGATTTGGCGGATGCAGCGGACCTTTACGATGCCTGTATGACCGTTTGGATGGCTTCCGCGGAGCTCTTTTCATTGGATGTTCACACCGTGGCGTATGAAGATCTGATCGACGATCCGGTTGCCCAATTGCGCGCCGTCGTGGACTTTCTGGGATTGCACTGGGACGAGCGGATCATGGATCATCGCGAGACCGCGAAGGCTCGTGGAGCGCTCACCAACACGAGTTATGATCAGGTGACGGAGGCACTGACTTCTGAGGCGGTCGGCCGCTGGCGGGGATATGTGAAACAGCTCGAGCCAGTCCTGCCCATCCTTCTGCCGTGGGCAAAACGGCTGGGGTACCAAGACTAGCGCTTGAGTTCGGGCGCTAAAAAAGAGGGCGGCCCCGAAGAGCCGCCCTTTGGTCTGAGTGAAGAGCGCGAAGCTTATTTCAGCTCGACGGTTCCGCCGGCGTCTTCGATCTGCTTCTTGATCTTCTCGGCCTCGTCCTTGTTGACGCCTTCTTTGACGGCCTTCGGAGCGCCTTCGACCAGCGCCTTCGCCTCGCCGAGGCCAAGGCCGGTGATCGCGCGGACTTCCTTGATCACGTTGATCTTCTTGCCGCCGTCGCCCGTGAGAATGACGTCGAATTCGGTCTTCTCTTCGGCAGCCGGAGCGGCAGCGCCGCCGCCCGCGGCAGCCGGGCCTGCAACCGCGACCGCGGCCGCGGCGGAAACGCCCCACTTCTCTTCGAGCGCCTTGGCGAGATCCGCGGCCTCGAGGACGGTCAGTTCGGAAAGCTGGTCGACCAGCTTAGCAATGTCAGCCATTTGATACTCCTTTGCGGGGCATCAGCCCCTTTGTGTCGTGCGTTGATGAATAGGTGTTGCGTCAGGCCGCTTCCTTGGCCCCGTACGCTGCAAAGACCCGTGCCAGCTGGGCGCCAGGCTCGCTGACGGTCCGCGCGATCTTGGTCGCGGGCGCCTGGATGAGGCCCACGATCTTGGCGCGCAGCTCGTCGAGCGACGGGAGCGCGGCCAAGGCCTTGATCCCGTTCACGTCGAGCAGGGTGTCCCCCATCGCTCCGCCGACGATTTCGAACTTGTCGTTCGATTTGGCGAAGTCCACCGCAACCTTGGCGGCCGCGACGGGATCGGTCGAGGTAGCAAGCGCGGTCGGACCTTTCAGAAGGTCGCCGATCGGCTTGTACTGCGTATCCTCGAGCGCAATCAGGGCAAGCCGGTTCTTCGCAACTTTGTACTGGGCACCGGCGTCGCGCATCTTCAGGCGCAAGTCCGTGGACTGCGCCACCGAAAGACCGTTGTTGCGGGTAACCACCACCACGCTCGTCTCGGTGAAGACGTGCTTCAGCTCGGCGACCAGATCGGTTTTTTGCGAACGATCCATGCCAACTCCAAAAATTCGTCCGGATCGCTCCGAACGAGCTTCAACAAAACCCAGGCGAACCTGGGCACTTGTGTCCGTCGGGTTGGGGATCGATGGCGCCGCGCAGATGCAACGCACGACGAAGCGGCTTCCCGCTTCGAATGATTCCTGTCCCCGTCTAGGCTGCAAATTAAGGAGCGAACCCCAGCAACTGTCTCGGACGGTGCACCGAGCCGTGGCCCGATGCGGAGCGGCGCCTATAGCGAAATCCGTGCCGCAATCAAGTCACTGAACCGTGCGACAAAAGACCCCGGGCAAGGCATGCGCCTCGCCCGGGATCTTTGCTGCCCCTTGCATGGGGCTGGTACCCTTTTCGGGGTCCCCGCAAGTAGTACTTTGCGGGGTGGTCCTTATTTGCCGCGTTCGCCGCGCTCGACCGGCGGGGGCGGAGGCGGAGGCGGCGGAGCCGGGCAGGTGCTCGTCGCCAGGATCACCGATCCGTCCGGGCAGGTCTGGGTCGCCGGCGCGACCGGAGGCGGTGGCGGCGGCGGCGGGGGCGGAGGCGGAGGAGCCTCGGCGACGCCGCCGAAGTTGTAGATCAGGCTTGCCAGCAGGCTGTGCGACGCGAAGTGATCGTGAATCCCGAAGGTCGCGGTTCCGCCACTGCATGGAGATGGCGTGGCGATCGGACCGCATGGGCCCGCCCCCGCCGCAAAGGCGACGCTGTCCTCCATGTCCAGCTTGCTGCTGCGGAAGTAGCGATACTTCAACCCGACATCGATGTTGTCGCTGATCGGCGCATAGACTCCCGCGAGCAACTGCCATGCAAAACCGCTGTCGCTCTCGCCAAACTCCTTGACTCGGGCGTAGCCGACTCCGCCGCCGGCGTAGGCGCCAATCCCGCCGTTGCCGCCGAAGTCGACAAGGCCGTTGATCATGCCCGAAAGAACGCTCGTGTGACCGCCGAGGTCGAAATCGTCGGACGTTAAAAGCGTACCCGCGCCCGCGTTGAACGTCGTGACGAAGGTGTCGCTGAGACGAACGTTCTTATTCTTGGCACGCTTGTAGGCAAGCTCACCCTCCACTCGGAACATACCGAAGTCGTAGCCGGCGACGAGGTCGGCATCATAGCCGGTTTTGAACTTGACGTTTCCGATGTCCGTCGAGGCAAAGTCGGTCACGCCGACAGGCGGAGCCGTGAAGTCGATCGCTCCGTTGATGTCCTGCTTCTGCGGAAAAAGAATGCCGAGGTCGACCCCGACGTAACCGCTGTTGTCCCGAGCGGCAGCCGGCGTGGCGATGGCCGTTGCGGCAGCTGCGGCGAGTAAATATTTGCGCATGAGATAACTTCCCCTTCTACTTTAAACCGGTATTTCCGTGCTTTAATTTCATTTCCAATTAAGTCCGTAAATCCGACAAAGCCGGCGAAGCCGGAACAATCGGACTGACGCTGTTCTTGAGTTTAAAATCCCGGGCGAGGCATGGGCCTCGCCCGGGGTCTTTGCTCCCCTTTGGATGGGGTTAGAACGCTTACTTGCCGCGTTCGCCGCGCTCGACCGGCGGGGGCGGAGGCGGAGGCGGCGGAGCCGGGCAGGTGCTCGTCGCCAGGATCACCGATCCGTCCGGGCAGGTCTGGGTCGCCGGCGCGACCGGAGGCGGCGGCGGCGGAGGCGGGGGCGGAGGCGGAGGAGCCTCGGCGACGCCGCCGAAGTTGTAGACCAGGCTAAGAAGCAGGCTGTGCGACGCGAAATGGTCGTCGAACGCTCCCGTGAGCGCGGCCGTCCGAGTGAACGTCACGTTCGTCGAGCTGCCGTCGGTGGTCCCGGTGTTGGGCACAGCGACCGTGCGGGTCGAACCTGCCAAGGTGCCTGGACCCTCGTCGAAATTGAGGTGACCGGTCCGGAAGTACCGATACTTCAGGCCGATATCGAGGTTGCCGCTCAGCGGATAATAGACGCCCGCCAGCAGCTGCCAGGCGAAGGAATTGTCCCTGTCGCCAAGCTCCTTGACCCGAGCGTATCCGGCGCCGGCGCCGACAAAACCGCCGAGGCCGCCATTGCCGCCGAAGTCGACGAGTCCATTGATCATGCCCGACAAGACGCTGACATGATTACTGATGTCGAAGTCAGACGGATCGGCAGCGAACACAATGTCGGTGCCGGTGGTCCCGATCGGGTTCAGAGCAGTCTCGATCGTGGTCGGGAAGCCGGTATCTTCGGTTCGGAAGCTCTTGAGCTTCGACCTTTTGTAGCCGAGCTCCGCTTCGACGCGGAACATTCCGAAATCGTATCCGGCAAGAAGGTCGACATCGTAGCCGATCTTCCAACGCACCCGAGCATCAGCGCTCACCGGTCCGGGGGCCGTGGCCAGGGCCACCGGAAGCGGGCCGACCAGGCCTGTTCCAGGCGCGGGAGCCGTCGTCCCGGCCGCCGGGGACTGCGCGCTCTGAGTGAAGGTTGCGTTCAGAGTCCCGTCCTGGGCCTCGGGTATGATGCCGCCGAGGTCGACGCCGACATAACCGCTATTATCCCGCGCGGCCGCCGGGCTCGCGATTGCAGCCGCGGCAACCGCGGCTAGAAAATATTTACGCATGATGCTGATGCCCCTTTACGGTTGAGATCGACGACCCAACCGACAGCAGTGCTCTTGGTTTCAGCGTCCGCGACACTCCGTCGGGAACTGTTGCATCGGAGCAACAATCGTTCAGCGGCGGTCTCCGCCAAGTCGCTGATGCGAAAGAGGAAAAGGCCGAAAAGCGCCGTTTCCGGTGCTTTCCGGCCGTCAGAATAAATCCCAGGCGGACAAAAACTCACCCAGGTTAGTGCAAGTCCTGAATCAGGCGCCCGAAAGCTCCTCCAGCGCGACCTTGACCCCCGGTCCCATGGTCGAGCTCACCGAGACTTTCTTCACGAACTTGCCCTTCGCGCCCGACGGCTTGCCGCGGAAGATCGCGTCCATGAAGGCCCGGAAATTCTCGACCAGGTCGGCTTCCGAGAAGCTCGCCTTGCCGATCCCGGCGTGAACGATTCCGGCCTTTTCGACCCGGAATTCGACCTGGCCGCCCTTGGCGTCCGCGACGGCCTTGGCGACGTCCATCGTCACCGTCCCGAGCTTCGGGTTCGGCATCAGCCCCTTGGGACCGAGCACCTTACCGAGGCGGCCGACGACGCCCATCATGTCGGGGGTCGCGATCACGCGGTCGAAGTCGATCTGTCCGCCCTGGACCGTTTCCATGAGGTCCTCGGCGCCGACGACATCCGCACCGGCCTTCTTGGCTTCGTCGGCTTTGTCGCCCTTCGCGAACACCGCAACACGGACCGATTTTCCGGTGCCCTTCGGCAGCGACACCACGCCGCGCACCATCTGGTCCGCATGGCGGGGGTCGACGCCCAGGTTCAGCGCGACTTCGATCGTCTCGTCGAACTTCGCGGTCGCATTGCCCTTCACGACGGAAATCGCTTCATCGACTCCGTAGAATTTGTCGCGGTCGATCAGCCCGATCTGGACTTCACGGCGCTTGGAAAGCTTCGCCATGGCTTAGCCCTCCCGCACTTCTAGGCCCATCGCTCGGGCGCTGCCTTCGATGATCCTGGTCGCCGCCTCGATCGAATTGGCGTTGAGGTCCTTCATCTTCGCTTCCGCGATCTCGGCGAGCTGCGAGCGGCGGATCGTCCCCGCCGCCGCCTTGCCGGTTTCGGAGGAGCCCTTCTGGATCCGCGCCGCCTTTTTCAGGAGGAACGCGGCCGTCGGGGTCTTGGTCACGAAGCTGAACGAGCGGTCCGCATAGACGGTGATGACCGTCGGGATCGGAGCGCCCTTTTCCATCTCCTGAGTCGCGGCGTTGAACGCCTTGCAGAATTCCATGATGTTCACGCCGCGCTGGCCGAGCGCCGGGCCGATCGGCGGCGCCGGGTTCGCGATGCCCGCGGGCACCTGCAGCTTGATATAGCCGGTGATTTTCTTTGCCATTTCACTCTCGTTTCAAGTTAAGCGGTCCAAGCGAGCGCCAAAGCGCTCTCCCGCGGGCTCCAGTAATGCTGGAAGGCGGCGCCCCTACACGATGTGGTCCCGGCTCGCAACTCGTAGTAAGACGCGGGCGGGGGACGGGACTCACAGGGGAGAATCCCATGCGTAAACTCCTGCTCATCACAGCTGCTGCATTGCTCGCCGGCTCGACTCCGGCGCTCGGCAAGACCTCCCACCTGAAGTGGATGGCGGGACCGCCGGGCCTTCCCGACGGAGCGACCTTCGCGGTGATTTCGGGCAACCCCGCCAAGAAGGGAATGTTCACCGTCCGGATCAAGATGCCCGCCGACTATGCCGTTCCGGCGCATTGGCACCCGAGCAACGAGGTGGTGAAGGTGCTGTCCGGCAAGCTTCACTATGGAATGAGCGACAAGCTCGACATGTCGACAGCGAAGACTCTGACGGCGGGACATGCGGTGACGATGAAAGCGAAGATGAACCATTGGGTTCACGCGCCGGCTGCGGCGACGATCCAGGTCAGCGGCAGGGGTCCGTTCCAGATCACCTACGTCGATCCGAAGGACGATCCGCGGAAGAAATAATTGGTTCGCGCAGAGGCGCAGAGCCTGTCCTGAGCGACGCCGCAGGCGGCGTCGAAGGGGCGCGAAGAAGAGAATTACGGTTCGCGCTGAGACGCGGAGACACGGAGATGTTGGTGCAGCTGGGGCGGCAGCTTTCAGCTGAACATGTCCGTGGCTGCTCAGAGGAGCGATTATTTACGTGACGCTCTTCTAAGGCAAAACTCTCCGCGCCTGCGCGTCTCGGCGTGGAAATCATTGCAAAGTTGGATTTCGTCTGCTGCACGCTCACCGATGGCAAGGCCGTTGACGCGCGCTCAGGCATCCTTCGGCGAGCTCACGATGGCGGAGGCCCTTGCGGTAATCGGGTGAATGGCCCCTCCACCATCTTCGATGGTCCCCCTCCCCTGCAAAGGCAGGGGAGGAGAGCGCGTTACTTAACGCGCTCCACCTGCTCGAACTCCAATTCGACCGGCGTTGCGCGGCCGAAAATCGAGACCGAAACCTTCACGCGGCCGCGGTCGAAATCGAGCTCCTCGACGACACCGTTGAAGCTCGCGAAGGGGCCGTCCAGCACCTTCACCGCATCGCCGATCTCATAATCGACATGGATCTTGGCCTTGGGCGCGAGGGCGGCCTGCTCCTCCTTGGTCGAGAGCATGCGCGCGGCCTGCGCGTCGGGGATCGGCTGCGGCTTGCCGTTGGGGCCCAGGAAGCCCGTCACCTTGGGCGTGTTCTTGACGAGGTGATAGACCTGGTCGTTGAGCTCGAGCTTGGCCAGCACATAGCCGGGCATGAACTTGCGCTCGGTCTCGACGCGCTTGCCGCGCTTGATCTCGGTCACGGTCTCGGTCGGGACCTCGATCTGCTCGACGAAGCGCTCGAGCCCCATTCGGGTCGCCTCGCTGTTGATCGCGTCGCGGACCTTGTTCTCGAAACCGGAATAAGCGTGGATGATGTACCAGCGGGACATGATTTTGCCTTTGTAACCCCTCTCCCCAACCCTCTCCCCTGAAGGGGCGAGGGGGGGCGTTATCATTTGGCCATGAGGCCGAGCAGGAACTTGACGAGCGAGCTGAAGACCGCGTCGACGCCGAAGAAGAAGAAAGCGAGCATCATCGTCATGATGATGACCATGATCGCGGTCGCGACCGTCTCCTTGCGGGTCGGCCAATGGACGCGCTGGATCGCCTCCACTCGGACCTGCCTAACGAATTCTCCGGGGGAGAGCCTGGCCACTGTTCGTCTGCTCGCTTCAAAAGGTAGAAAAAAGAGGTCCGCGGACAACCCGCCGGACCTCGTCGAAATCACTTAGCGACTGACGCCCGGCTGTTCAAGCGGCGGCTGGCAGGAGTGGAGGGACTCGAACCCACGACCCTCGGTTTTGGAGACCGATGCTCTACCAACTGAGCTACACTCCTAAGGGAACCCCACGAAAGTGGTACTTTCGCGGGAACCCCAGCCGCGAAGCGCGACCTAGTGAGGCTGCCGCGCGGGCGCAAGGTCAGTGGACGACGGGCAGGCCGATCCACGTCCCGCCGGGGCCGGTGAAGACGCGCTGAGTCGCGGGGCGGTAATCCTCGCGCTTCGCGAAGAAGATGTTGGGGACGAAGGTCTGCGGGTTGCGGTCATAGAGCGGGAACCAGCTCGACTGGACCTGGATCATCAGCCGGTGGCCGGGCTGGACGGTGTAATTCACCGTGGGGAGCGCGAATTCGTAAGTCACAGGCTCGTTCGCGGGGACTGGCGAGGGGTGCGCCGGGTCCGAGCGATAGCGGGCGCGCATGACCTCCATCGCGATGGCGAGCTGATAGCCGCCGAGATTCGGCCTTTGCGGATATTGATCCGGGTAGACGTCGATCAGCTTCACGATCCAATCGCTGTCTGTGCCCGAAGTGGCGGCGACGAGATGGACGAGCGGCGTGCCGGCGAGGCGCAGCGGCTTGTCGAGCGCGGCGGAGGTGTAGCTCAGCACGTCGGGCCGCGCCTCGGCGAAGCGCTGGTCGTCGACCAGCCAGGTGCGCCACGTCGAGCCCTGCGCCCAGGGCGAGAGGTTGGGCCGCGCGCGATAAGTCACGGGGCGGGCAGGATCGGAGATGTAGGCGTCGGAGCCGCGGACGGCGTGCGCCTCGAAGCCGAGCTCACCGTCGCCGCGGAGGAACAGCGGGGTGAGGTTCGCGGGACAGCCCCTCATGCAGGCCTGGGGCCAGTCGGCGAGGCGCTGCCACTGGTTGGTGCCCGCCTCGAACGCGGTGACCTTGGCGATGTTCGCGGGCGGGCCGCCCTTCAGATATTGGTCGAGGAACGGGATCATCACATTTTGGCGGAACCACTTGCCGGTGTCGCCGCCCCAATCGAGCGGGCCGAGCGTCGCCGCGGCGCCGTTTTCTTGCCCATGGTGCCAGGGGCCGAGCACGAGGTAGGCGTTGGGGCTCGACTTCACCGCGGCGAATACGGCGGGCGCGCCGTAAATATCCTCCTGGTCCCACAGGCTGTCGACGAGGAGCGTGGGGACGGTCAGCGGCTTCGCGCCCAGGATCTTATCGACTGCCTGCGCCTGCCAATATTCGTCATAATCGGGGTGCTTCGTCAGTCGGACCCAGAAGGGCAGTTGCTCCATCCCCATGGTTCTTCCGTAGGCGGCGGCCGAGCCGTGGCGGAGGTAGGTGTTGTAATCGTCGTAGCCGCTCGTGAACCAATCCTCGTCGGATTTTTTCGCCGCCGTCTGCCCATAGACGTAGCTGATCATCTCCTGACGGAAGGCGCCGTTGTGGAACCAGTCGTCGCCCTTCCACACGTCGACCATCGGGTTCATCGGGACGCTGGCCTTCAGCGCCGGGTGGGGGTTCACCAACGTCATCAAGGCAGTGAAACCGTTGTAGCTGGTGCCGATCGAGCCGACGCGTCCGTTCGATTCCGGGACCTGGTTCACGAGCCAGTCGATCGTGTCCCAGGCGTCGGTCGAATGATCCACCTGGGTGCGATTCAGGGGGCCCCGCAGCGGACGGTTCATCACATAGTCGCCCTCGGACTTATATTTGCCGCGCACGTCCTGGATCGCGACGATGTAGCCGGCGCGGACCAGCTCGGCATAAGCCGGCGAAAGGATGTTTTCGGGCCAGGGGCCGAACTGGTTGTTGCGGCTGGTCGCCTTGTCCGCCGAATAAGGCGAGCGGTCGAGCATGATTGGAAACTTGCCGGCGCCTTTGGGGATGATCAGCACGGTATAGAGCCGGGCCCCGTCGCGCATCGGAATCATCGCGGTCCGGCGGACGTACTGGAACTCGCCGCGCGGCGGGTGGAAGCCCAGCGGAATGTCGCCGCGCCACGGCACCGGCGGCGCCGGGAGGTCGCGCGGAATGTCCCCCCCGGGCTGGACCGCCGGCTGGACGTCGGCAAGGGCCGCCGCCGCCCATGCCAATGCCGCCAAAAACGCGAACTTCCTCAACGCCATACAAATCTCTTTCGAGCGGCCCTTGGCATGCCTGCCGCGTGCCGGGCAAGCGGCGCAGCGAACGGGGACCGCCGGGGTTCTATTTCATGGCCTTGCGGAACGTCACGGCAGATGTGACAGCTGACAGCAGGAGAACCCCCCCGCCCGTCAGAAACGCGATGGAGACGGCGTGCGCGTAGGCAAATTGCGCTGCCGACAAGAGTGCCGCGTTGCCGGTTGTTTGGGACAAGTTCACTGCGGCGCCGATTCCTCGCAGCGCAATCGGCGAACCGCCCGGAACGATCTGGCTAAGTTCATGGCGGTACACGAACGTCGCGAGGCTTCCGAGCAGGGCGATGCCGAGGGCTCCGCCGAATTCGGCCGTCGTCTCGCTCAGCGCCGAGGCCGCGCCCGACCGCTCCTGCGGCGCAGCGCTGACGACGAGGTCAGCAATGATCGCGGTTCCCGGAGCGGTGCCGATCGAGAGCAGCACAGAGCCCACAACCACCAGGATCAGACTGTGCGCCCCAACCGCATAGGTCATCGCGACCAGAGCCGCCGAACCGAGCGCCAGGCCGGAACTTAGAACATAAGCGGGCCGCATCACCTTCAGCATCGGCGAAGTCAGCAGGGAGCCGAAAACAGACCCGAACCCTGCCGGCATGCTCCAAAGCCCAGCCTGGAGCGGTGTCAGGCCCAATACCAATTGCAGATATTGAGCTACGAGGAGGAGAATGCCGAAGCCGACGAAGAAATCGAGCAGGTTGAGACCTAATGCGGCGCTGACGCCGGGACGCCCGAACAAACGCAGGTCAAGCAATGGATCGGTCAAGCGGGCCTGGCGCCGCACGAACAGCAGCCCGAAGCCGCAGCCCAGGACAATTGCCGAGGCCGCCCAGAAGGAGTTGCCGCCTTCGGCGAAGAGCTTGACGCCATGGATGACGGGTAAAACGGCGGCGAGCGATAACCCCGCGCTCGACAGGTCGAGCCGGCCGGGAGCCGGATTTCTATATTCGGGCAGAACGACCGGCCCAACCAACAGGAGGAGAGCCAGGAAGGGGACAGGTACGGCAAAGACGGCAGGCCAGGAAAAATGCGCCAGGATCAATCCGCCGACGGCGGGACCGATCGCGCCCCCGAATGAGAAGCTCGCAACCCAAATGCTGACGGCGAAGGTCCGTTCGCGATCATCGTGGAACATGTTGCTGATCAAGGACAGCGTGGAGGGCGCCATGGCCGCGCTCGCAACACCAAGCAGAGCCCGCGCCGCGATCAGCAGCTCCGCGCTCCGAGCGAAGGTCGCCCCGACCGACACTATTCCGAAGATCGCGGAGCCGATGAACAGCAGTTTCCGTCGTCCGATCCGATCCCCGAGCGTACCCATGGTGAGCAGCCATCCCGCTGCCATGAAGCCGTAGGCATCCACGATCCACAGCAATTGCGCGGCGCCAGGCTTTACGTCGCCACTGAGCGAGGGAATCGCCAAATTCAGGACCGTCAGGTCCATCGCATAGAGAATGCATGGGATCGCGAGGATCGCGAGCCCGATCCATTCACGGCAGGTGGCGGTTTGCCTGGTCACGCCCGCGATCATCATGCGGCCCTATCCAAGACCACGCTTTCCGAGGCTATCAAGTTGTGAAGGATGCCAAACGCAGCCCATCGCTAAATCGGAGCGCTTCGAGAACGAGTGGAACAAAAGTTCCATCAACGACAAATTTAATGTTGAGATCAACAGCTTAAGCGCATCGCCTTTTGTCGTTTTTTGTTCTCGGGCCAACGATAATCCTGCGACCACAATCCCGCGCCGCGGTTGTCAGACATTATGACCAAAGCGAAGCTTTATGCACGAACCAGCGCCGTCCCCGCGATTGCCGCGGTCCTGGCGCTTCTTTCAACCCCGGTAATCGCACAGGAGGCGCAGCCCGCACCGACCGAGCCCACCACGGGGACTACCGTGCCGGCCGATCCACCTGCCGTCGACACCCAAACAGTCCCAACCACAACCGACAGCAGCACCACGACGACCGCGCCGACGAGCACCAGCAGCACTTCAGCGGCAAAGCCAAAGGCAAGGCGCACGACGACCACGCGGGCCACGCCGCCCGCCAAGCCGGTTGCTCACAGCGCGGCGCCCGTGACGGCCGCTTCGGCGGCGCCGGCACCCGTTGCCGCCAAACCAGCTCCACCGGTGACTGCGGCTACGGCGCTGGCGGCCACCCCCGCGGCGCAGGCGGCCGCCGCGAAGCCAGCCGCTCCTCCTCCCGCTAAAAAGTCGCTTTTGAACGACGATACGGCGCTCGAGCTGGGCGGCGGCGCTCTCGCCCTGCTCGCGCTGGGCGCCGCAGCCGCTGCGATGGCACGCCGCCGGCGTCGCAGGGAAGAGGAAGCGGCTTACACCGAAGTGCCTTATGCCGAGCCCGTCCCGGTCGCTGAGCCGGAAGTGCGAGCGACAGCCAGGGCCGAACAATTCCAGCCGCCGATCGTGGCACCGCAGCGGTCCGCTTTCGCCTGGGGCAATAAGGTCCCACGGGAAGACCATGTCGAAAAGTCGATCGACGACGATCGAAACCCTGGCGAGACGTGGGTCGAGCGCGCGTATCGCGGCCCGACGGCCGACAACCCGTCTCTATCGCTGAGGAAGCGGCTGAAGCGCGCCGCCTTCTTCGACAAACGGGAAGAAGAGGCGGCCCAGCACCGGGCGGTGCCGGTCGAAGCCGATGCCGGCCTTCCGGAGGCGATGGAGGTGGACGAAAGGGACCTCGTCGACGCCTGAAGCTTTTTCTAGCAAATGAAGGCCCGGCGCCCGTCGGCGTCGGGCCTTCATTTGGTGATCAGATGCTGGCAGACCTCGACCTCGACCGGATCGTCTTCGGCTGCGGCAATTTCGGCGGAATTGGCTCCTCGCCCAGCTTGCGCAGCGCCGGCGACAGCGAGGAACGGGCGCTGCTGCTGCTCGATCATGCACGGCGGGTTGGGCTCCGCCGCTTCGACACCGCGAACACCTACGGCGGAGGGGCGAGCGAAGCGATCCTCGGCAAATGGCTTCGGGCCCAGGACGCCTCGTTCGTTCACAGCGCGCAGATTGCGACCAAGGTCGGCAACCCTCATGGCTGTCCTGCCGGTGACACCCCGCTGAGCCCGGCACAGATTGCCGAGCATCTTGAGCGATCCCTTCGCCGGCTTGGGGTCGAGCGGATCGACCTTTATTACATCCACGAGTTCGACCGGGTGACTCCCCTGGAAGAGACGCTCGACGCGATGGAACGCGCGGTTGCGGCGGGCAAGATCGACCGCTTCGGAATCTCCAACGCGTCGCTACGCGACGTAAAGGAGGTCGCGAGCCTGGCGCCTGGCGAGCTGGCCTCGCGGTTCGAATATGTTCAGAACGAATATAATTTGCTCGCGACCGCGGATGCGGAGGCCGTGATCCCTTACTGCGCAGCGCATGGCCTGCGGTACACCGCCTTCAGTCCCCTCGCCGGAGGGTTCCTAAGCGGTAAATATCGGCTCGGCGAGGAAGCGCCTGCCGGCAGCCGCCTGGCATGCGCGCCGGACGCCTGCGCCGCTTATTCGACCGAAGAAGGCTTCGCTGCGATGGAGAAGCTCAGACGAACGGCCGAGGGTCGGCAGCAGACGATGGCCGAGGCTGCGCTGCGCTTCGTGCTCGACACCGCGGGTGTCGATGGGCTGATCATCGCACCCAGGAGGATCGAACATTTCGCAAGCTACGGCTTCGAGCCGAAGTGACGGCTCCGCTCAAGCCGTGCCAAATCTCCTCCACGGCCCGCGGACGGCGAAGGTCTTTCCCGGGTAATAAGAGTTCACGAACATCGTCGTGCCGTCTGGTGAAAAACAGAGTCCTCCGGGTTCGGTGCCACGGACTCTCGCCAACGTGTAGAGTTTGCCGGCGGGGGTGATGCCTTTCAGATGGTTGACCTGGCCATCGGGACGATCCTCGCAGACGATCAGATGGCCCCACGGACTGACCGTGATGCCATCGCCGTAGTCGAACACGGTCGGGTCCGTGCTTTCAACGAACAGCTCGATCGTTCCGGGCGCAGCCGTTTCTCCTTGCTGCCCTTCTCTCACGCTCGGCCGATAGCGCATAACCTGTCCGTGTTTGGCCGCGCCGCCCGAGGTGCAGGTAAAGTAAAATTCGCCCCGGCCGCGATAAATGCCTTCCGCTCGAGCGAACAGAGCGGCACCGGCCTGGTGACCCCTCCGGCGAAGGTCGTCCGCGGGGCTCTCGACCTCCGCCAAATCGATCCACCGCGCCGGTCGGATGGTGCCGGGTTCGATGCCGCGGCTCAGCCAGTTGCGGGTGTCGCCACCCACCGGACTGTCGATCAAACCGAGCGCCTGCAGGCGGCCGCCACGGGCAAGCTCACCTTTTGAATTGGGAATGAAGCGATAGAAGAGGCCGTCCTCCCGGTCCTCGGTGAGGTAGACGATGCCGGTCGCGGGATCGACGGACGCGGCTTCGTGGTTGAAGCGCCCCATGGCCGTTATCGCATTGGCGCTCGCAAGGCCGCGGTGACGCGCCGGGACTTCGAAGACCCAGCCGTGAGGCCGGTCGACTTCGCCGGGCCCGACAACGCTTTCTTCACAGCTCAGCCAGCTGCCCCAGGGCGTCTGTCCGCCGCTGCAGTTGCGGACCGTTCCAGCAAGGCTGAGAAACTGCTCTTCACGCCGGCCGCTCCGCAGGTTGTAAACGATGGTCGATGTTCCGCCGGGCAGGACCAGGCCGGACGAATCCTTGCCGAAATGCATTTCACCTGCGAGCCGGCGCGCCAGCGACTCCTCGCCCCGAGTTGCTCCCCTCGACCCGTTTTGGGGTTCCAGCTCATGATTACGCACCAATGCTACGCGCGAGCCGCCGAGAGCAAAGCAGTCCATGCCGTCGAAATGGTCGGGAGCATAATAACCGTCATCCATCGTCTCTCCGGCGGCGGAGATGACGGAATAATGAAATCCATCGGGCAGATCCAAAAGGCCTTCGGCATCGGGAATCAGGGGGCCGTAACCGGGGACTTCATCGCGATAATCGGGGCCGCGCGGCGCAAGGGCGAAATAGGCCGCTCCGGCGAACGCCATCGACGCCAGCCCGGCTCCCGCGAATTGTCGTCTGCTTAGCCCCACAGGCCGATTAAATCATGAAAGCATAAGGCCGTCGAATCGATGAGAGGCGGATGTTCATGTTCGCAATGGGTCGAAAGCGCCCGAAAGCCGTTAAGACCTGCAATCCGGCGGTGGAGGAAGTCCGTGGGAGGAGAAACCGAATGCCCAATCTAACCGCTTATGCGCCTCGCGCGCTCTCCATCCTCAGGATCGTCGCGGGCCTGCTTTTCCTGGAGCATGGGACGTCGAAATTCTTCGCCCTTCCGGTTCCCTTTCCCGGTCCAAGCCCGCTGCCGACAATGCTGATGGCTGCTGGAACCATCGAGCTCGTAGCAGGGGCGCTGATCGCGCTCGGCCTGTTTACGAGGATCGCCGCTCTCTTCGCGTCCGGCGAGATGGCCTTCGCTTATTTCATTGGCCACGCGCCTCAAGGGTTCTGGCCGCTCGTCAACAAAGGCGAGCCGGCGATCCTGTTCTGCTTCATCTTTTTCTACCTAATCTTCGCGGGACCCGGATCGTGGGCGCTCGACCATGTGGTCGGAAGGAAGCGCGCGTAACAGCCGTTGCGCGACTCAAAGTATCGTGCTCTGGTCGCCTTCCTCTCGAACAGGGGGGAAGACATCATGCCGAATCTCACCAAATCTGTTGCGCTACTCAGTGCCGCGGCGCTGATCGTCAGCGTGAGCGCATGCCAGAAATATGAGAATCAACCCGGTGGCAATGCCGCCACTCCGGCGGCCGATACCGGCGCGGTCACGGACGCAATCAAAGCGGACGAGAAGAAGTGGAACGAGGACTTCCACGCGAAGAATATGGACGCGCTTCTCGCCCATTATGCGCCGGATGCCTATGCGGTGCTCCCGGGAGCGCCGTCCGTAACCGGGGACAGCCTTCGCAAGCTCTACGCGGACGCGGTCAAGGACGCGAATTTCGACGTGAGCTTTTCGAGCGACAAGATCGATGTTTCGGGCGACCTCGCTTATTCGCGGGGGCATTTCACCGAGAAATATACCGATCCGAATACGAAAGCGGCGGGATCGAACAGCGGTTCATACATCACCGTTTACAAGAAGCAGAGCGACGGCAGCTGGAAGGTCGTCGAGGATTTTGCGGCGATCGAGCCGCCGGCAGTGCCTGCCGCACCCGCCGCGGCGACCACCAACACTCAATGATCCAGCAACCCGGGCTAAGCTATTTTGCCGGCCCGGCCTTGCTTTCCATGATCGCGCTCGTCGTTCGGATCTGCCGGAGGTAAGCGTTCGCAACGCATGAATCCGATCGGCAGGCCTTGCGCTCCGCTTCGGATCGGTCGCGCGCGGCGAGGAGCAGAGTCTTCTTCGAATCATCAGCGTGGACCATCGACTGCGTGAAAAAACCCGACGACACGCGATCGAGGGTCGCGACGCGATCGCTGGCAGGCGCAGGGGCGGTCTTTACGGGCTTCGTCGCCCGCTCGGAGGGCGTTTTCGCCACAGCGGCCATCGCGACCTTCGGCCGGCCGAGCGCGGGACGCGGCTTTTCGCGCGAGATGACCGGCGCGTCGTCGGTCACCGGGACCGGGGCCAAGTCAGCCTCCAACTCGGGCTGCGGAGGCGCAACGGACGGCGCGAGCTTTTCGAGCCGCCGAGCTTCGGGCTCGAGGTCCCTGGGCGGCTCGGCCGGAGGTTGGTCAGCCTTGGTCGGCACGTGCCTGGTCGGGGAGGCCGTCGACACGTTCACGGGCTGGTTGGCTTGCGACATCCAGACCGCGCCGACCAGCATGGCCGCAAGCGCTGCGGACGCGATCGCGGCCGATCGCATCGGTGGAGCTTGCCGCGGCGCTTCATCCGCGTCCCAGAACTCATCCGCCGCCTTCCTTCGGGCATCATAGTCGGCTCGGCTCACGGGATCGCGAAGCACGGCGTAAGCGGCGGTGATCTCACGGGCTCGCGCCTGCGCCTTCGGGTCGGGATTGGTGTCGGGGTGGTAATGGCGCATGAGCGCACGGTAAGCGGCGCCGATGACGACGTCCTCCGCCGCCGGCGAAACCCCTAGAATTGCGTAACAGTCCGAACTCACGGCACCGCACGCCCGCCTGATTTCACTCCCGCACCCTATTCACGAGTGCGGGAGAAAGCTCAACGGGCCACCGGCCGAAATTCAGGCGGGCTGCTGTTCGGGCGCGCTCTGAGCCTCTTCTTCTTCCATGCCCGGCTGCCGGACCCGGCGCAGGTAAGGGAGGTCGCTCGTCCAGCCGCCCGGGAACTGGGTCCGCGCTTCCTCGTCCGAGACCGACGGGACGATGATGCAGTCCTCGCCGTGCTTCCAATTGACCGGCGTCGCGACCTTGTGCTTCGCGGTGAGCTGGATCGAGTCGAGCAGGCGGAGGACTTCATCGAAATTGCGGCCGCTCGACATGGGATAGATGAGCATTGCCTTGATGAGCTTGTCGGGGCCGATCATGTAGACGGTGCGGACCGTGGCGTTGGTCGCGGCGGTCCGGCCCTGCGAGGAGCCCGGCTCTTCTTCCGGAAGCATGTTGTAGAGCTTCGACACATTGAGGTCGTGATCGGCAATGATCGGATAATTGACCTTCGCTCCGCCGTGGCTTTCGACGTCCTTCAGCCAGCGGCCGTGATCGTCCACTGGATCGACCGACAGGCCGATGATCTTGGTGTTGCGCTTGTCGAACTCCGGCTGGAGCTTGGCGAGATAGCCGAGTTCGGTCGTGCACACCGGAGTGAAGTCCTTCGGGTGCGAGAAGAGGATGCCCCAGCTGTCGCCGAGCCATTCGTGGAAGCGGATCCGCCCCTGCGTCGTGTCCGCCTCGAAATCGGGTGCTCGCGAGCCAATGCGTAGCGTCATGATCATTCCTCCAGCAGGATGTGATTGGATACCGCCCTTAGAGATGGGCGGCGCCATAACAGAAACAACCGTGAGTCGCACCGGGACTGTATCGCGGCAACGAAGTCCTAAGGAGCGACCAGCAGGTTAGGCCGGCTGAACCTCCACAAAGTCGGGCTCAGCATGATCGGTGCGGTCTAGCCACGAGGGCACCGGCAATCCCTTGGAACGGAGAAACTCGGGGTTGAACAGCTTCGATTGATAGCGCGTGCCATAATCGGCGAGGATGGTGACGATCGTACGGCCCGGTCCGAGCTCGCGGGCGAGGCGGATCGCCCCGGCGACGTTCACGCCAGAGGACGGGCCCATGCACAGGCCCTCATGCTCAAGCAGGTCGAAGCAGACGGGAACAGACTCGCTGTCCGGGATCTGGAAAGCGTGATCGACCTCGAGGCCCTCGAGATTGGCCGTGATCCGCCCCTGGCCGATGCCTTCGGTGATCGAGCCGCCTTCTGCCTTGAGCTCGCCTGTCGTGTAGTAACTGTAGAGCGCGGCGCCGGGCGGATCGGCGAGGCCGATTGCGACCTTCGGATTGCGCTCGCGGAGGGCAATCGCGACCCCCGCTAGCGTTCCGCCGGTGCCGACCGCGCAAATAAAGCCGTCGACCTTGCCGCCCGTCTGCTCCCAAATCTCAGGGCCGGTCGTTTCGATATGCGCCTGGCGGTTGGCCACATTGTCGAACTGATTGGCCCAGATCGCGCCGTTCGGCTCCTCCCGCGCGAGGCGTTCGGCCATGCGGCCCGAGACCTTCACGTAATTGTTGGGATTGCGATAGGGCACCGCGGGCACCTCGACGAGATCGGCGCCGAGCGCTCTTAGCGTGTCCTTCTTCTCCTGCGTCTGGGTTTCCGGGATGACGATCACGGTGCGCATGCCGAGAGCGTTGGCGACCATGGCGAGACCGATTCCCGTGTTACCCGCAGTGCCGTCGACAACCACCCCGCTGGGCCGGAGATCGCCGCGGCGTATCGCATCCTGGATGATGAAGAGCGCCGCCCGATCCTTGACCGACTGGCCCGGATTCAGGAACTCGCATTTGCCGAGGATCGTGCAGCCGGTTTCCTCGGACGCCTTGTGCAGGCGGATCAGCGGCGTGTTGCCGATAAGGTCGATGACGCTGTCGTTCACAGTCATTGCGGCTGTAGCCCATGCTTGAGGATGGAGTGCGGAGCGGCCGCGGGTTGGTCGGTCGCACGCAGAAGGATGAGGGAGACATTGTCGGGCGCCTCGCGGTCGAGCGCGAGGCGGAGGAGGCTGTCGGCTGCGGATTCGAGGTCATGATTCTGAAGCTCAGAGGCGAGCTCGCCGTCGCTCACCAGGCGGGTGAGGCCGTCGCTTGCAAGAAGAAACACGTCGCCCGTCGAAACATCACCGCCCACCGTATCGACCTGAAGCTCATCCGATACGCCCACGGCGCGGGTGATGATGTTGGAATTGGGGTGGCTCTCGGCCTCGTCTTCGCGGATCATTCCTCCGTCGACCAGCTCCTGGACCAGGCTATGGTCGCGAGTGAGGCGGGTAAGCTTTCCATTGCGCAGCCGATAGGCGCGGCTGTCCCCCGCCCAGAAGCAAGTGAAGTGGCTGGAGTTTGCGGTAAGGCCGACCACCGTGCTGCCGATGGTCCGGCCATCGCCGACGGCCTTGCCCATTTCGATGAGGCGGTCATTCACATCGGCGAGCGCTGCAATCACGGCGTCCGTCCCATCGGGGCATTGCGCCAGAGCTTCGACCACCATCGCGCTGGCGACTTCGCCCGCTTCATGGCCACCCATGCCGTCGGCCACGGCCCACAGCCGCCGTTCCGGCATGGCAAGCACCGCATCCTCGTTCAGCTCGCGCCGGCAGCCGACGTGGGTCCTAACGACCGACAAGAATCCTCCAGCCGTCATCGAGCCGATCTACCGTAGCGCGGGAAGTGGTGCCAGCGTATGGTTGGCCATGCGCCGGGCTCTTGTAGGGGTGCCATGAGCAGGGTTTACAGCAACAAGGCGTTGCCGCCGGGCACGGTCCTGCGCGAGTGGCGGCTGGAACAGGTGCTCGGCGTCGGCGGCTTCGGCATCGTGTACAAGGGCCGCGGGATCTATTTCGACGAGCTCGTCGCCATCAAGGAATATTTCCCGAGCGCGATCAGCGACCGCAAGGACGGCGATACGGTCGTCCCCAACGACTCCAACGCCGAGGAAGTCCACGCCCTCGGCCTCAAGAAGTTCGTCGAGGAAGCCAAGCTGCTGTGGAACCTGTCGAAGCCGACGCGCCACCCCAATATCGTCAGCGTCCGGAGCCTCTTCGAGATCAACGGCACCGCCTACATGGTGATGGACTTCGAGGACGGGGTCCCGCTGTCCGACCTTCTGAAGAAGCGCAAGAAATTCAGTGAAGCGGAGCTGATGGAGCTCGTTCGGCCGATCGGCGAAGGCCTCGATCGCGCCCATCGCGTTGGAGTCCTGCACCGTGACATCAAGCCGCCGAACATTCTGATCAGCGAAGGCAACCGGCCCGTGCTGATCGACTTCGGATCGGCGCGGTTCGACACGGCGGATGCGACGAGCACCAAGGTCACGTTCCACACACCGCCCTACGCGGCGATCGAACAATATGTGAAGACGTACGAGCAAGGGCCGTGGACCGACATCTACGCGCTCGGCGTCGTGCTTTACGAATGCGTGACTGGGACCAAGCCGGCCGAAGTGCTGGAGCGAATGCACGGAGGCCTCGACCATCCGCTCGCCAAGGGCGACTGGCCCGATTTCAGCCCGGCTTTCCTCCGCGCGATCGATGCGGCGATGACGATTCGGCCGACCGATCGGCCGCAGTCGATCCCGCAATGGCTCGCGCTGTTCGATGATGAGAACGCACCGTTCGGAGCGACTGCGGGCGACGGCGAGGCGACGCGCTTCGCGGCTTATCAGAGCCCGGAGATCGTGCCGGTCGTCCCCACTCCGACCTTGAGCACGAGCGGAGCGGCGGTGGTGAAGCTGACCGAGCCTCCCGAGGAGCCGGAGAAAGACGCCGAGCCAGAGGCCGACCAGGCCATCTCGAAGGCGGCGAAGAAGCTAAAAGCCAAAAAGGAGAGCCCCAAGCCCGACCCGAAGCGCGCTTGGACAAAGCAGCAAATGGCAATTGCCGCCGGAGCCGCGCTCGTGGTCATTGCCGGCGGCGCTTTCGCATTGTGGCCGAGGGGAGGTGGAATCGGCTCGGGCGAGAGTCTCTCCGCGCCGTCCGCCGGAGGGGCGGACGAGAGCGCCGCGCTCGGCCCGGTCGGCGGTGTCCCGCCAGCCGGCGAGACCAATACGGCGGCCGCGACTGCGGCGGCACCGGTCGACATCAGCCGGGTCGATAGCCTTGCGCCCGCAGTCGATGCGCTTGCGAGCAACGCGCGTGCGGCGGGCCGCGGAGGCGATGCCGCCAGGCTTGCGGCGACGAGCGCAAAGATCAAAGCGCTCGCGGCCCAGGCCAAGGCGGCAGCGGCACAGCCGGGCAACGAAGCCGCCGTCAGCGCGACGCTCGCGCAAATGAGCGCGCTTGCGAGGGGCGGCGCAGCCGCGCTGGCGCAAGGCGTTCGGCGCGATGCCGAAGCCAAGGCGAAGTCTCTGGCAGGATTGTCCGGAAGCGACGCCGCGGCGGTGAGGTCCGCTCTGGGAGCCATCAGGAATTCGGCCAGCGCGGCATCGGCAGCGGGAAGCCCCGGCCAGGCGATCGACGCCGCCCGGCGTTCGCTCGCCGCTTCGCGGCAGTTTGGGGCGCTCGTTCCGAAGGCGCAGGCTTCGATCCTTCCGAAAAAGCGCGAAGAGTTTGCAGCGCTTGCCTCCAGCGCGAAGTCGGTCGGCCAGCAGGTGCTCGACATGGGTAAAGCGAAGAAGCCGGGCCTGTTCGCTTCGGGCAAGCGGCGCGAGGATTACCGGCTGCGCCAATCCAACGCGGCAGCCGCGCAAGCCGAGCTCGCAAAGCTCGAGCAATTGTCGGCGGCGATCGGCGCGGTGACCACGCCGGCAGCGGCGGACAGCGTGATCAGGGAGGTGAGGGCGATCCAGGCGAAGCTTCATGAGCTGCAGGCATCATCGGCCGCCGCGATGCCGGGCGCGGACGGCACCAAGCCGCAATAAGCTCAGCCGTTCTTGATCCGAACGCTGACCCGGTTGCGGGCCTCGCTGCCGCTGCCCACACGATCATAGCTTGCGGAAGCGCTTAGCCGCCGAACGAGGGCAATCCCGAGCCCGCCAAGCGGAGCGTCCTCGAGGCTCGTGAACGGCTGCGGCTCCGGACGCGCGAAGGGATCGAATGCGGCGCCGTCGTCTTCGACGATGAGATCGACAGCACCGGCTCGGTATCCGGCCGCGACCGTCACCACACTCACATCCTTGCCGTGCCGCACGAGGTTGCTGATCAGCTCCTCGAGAACGACTTCGACGCGGTTCATCGTTCGCGCGACGATCCCGAACGGTTCAAGGAAGCGGACCACTGCGAGCCGGCTTTGCTGGATTGCCGCCGGGCCGTTCGCCATGCGCGCGATGAGCTTCGGCTCTTCGTCCATCTCAATCTGCTTGGGCTAGGACCGGCTGAGTTCGTTGACCGCCGCGACAGCTTCTGCCTCCGTCTTCACCACCGGGATGATTTCGTCGAGGGCCGTGGTTTCGATAATGTCCATGACGTCTCCGTCCGCTCCGAACAAGGCGAGCCTCGCCCCGTAGCGATCAAGCGCCCGGGCCGTGCCCAGCAGCATCCGAATTCCGAGCGAAGCGATGAAGGAGACATGCGTCATGTCGATGACGGCCGACTGTTCCTTGGGAACGATGTGCGAAATGAAGCGCGTTTCGACCTCGCCAACCGAGAGGCTGTCCATCCGGCCGGCGAGCACGGCCTTGGTCACTCCGCCGACGTCCGAGAATTCCATTTCCATCTGTCCGCCCCTCTGATGCCCAACGCTTCATAACCGCCACATCGTGCTTTCAGTCAAATTTCGCCACCACCAGCGAAAAATCGTCTTCGAGCGGACCGGGCGCAGCGGCCTCCCTGATTGCGTGGAACAGGCGTTCGGTTTCGCCCACTCCCTCGAGCTCCGGAGCGAGGACGAGCTGTTCGAAATCGGCAAAATTCCACTGGCGGCCGGCCCGGTCGGTGATCTCGAACACGCCGTCGCTGAACAAGTAGATCGCCGCGCCGGGGGGAACGCCGATGCTCGCTTCCTTATAGACCATGGCCGGAACCGCACCGATGACGAGGTTGCGGTTACCGATCGGCGTCGCCCGCGACCGGTCGGAGGGAACGAGCAAGGCCGGATGCTGGCCCGCCGTTGCATAAGTGAGGAGGCGGCTGCCAGCGTCATAGACGCCGTACCAGATGGTAAAGAACAGGCCCGCCTGCTCATCCATTTGATAGAGGCGGTTGAGCGTCGTCAGGACCTCGGCGGGCGAGCGCATATCGCAATCGGGGAGAGTCCGCTGGCGAAGCTGGCTCATCACCGCGACGGCCAGCATTGCAGCCCCTGGGCCATGGCCGGCGACGTCGATGAGATAAGCGACGAAGGTGTCGTCGTCGAGCTGGCCGTAGCCGAACGCGTCCCCCCCAAGCCGCGCGCAGGGCACGTGCACCCAGTCCGTTCGGATCGGCGGATCGCGCGAGGGCGGCGGGAGCAGGGCCTGGATGAACGCGCTCGCGCGCTGCAGCTCCCGGTCGAGCTCATCGGACTGCGAAATTTCGGAGCGGGTTCGGAATTCGTGCTGAAGCGAACGCTTGCCGACCTGGAGGACCGATCCCACCGGCAATGCAACGGTCCCCTCGACCCGCACGCCGTCGACGTAGGTGCCATTGGTCGAGCCGAGGTCGGAAACGACAAGGTCGCTGCCTTTCATCGCCACGAAACAGTGGGAGCGGGACACTTCGGAATCGAGGAGGACGATGTCGGCGGGCGGAGTTCGGCCGATCTTCACGCCGAGCGGACCGACCACATGCCGCCGGTCGGTGTCGAAGCAGTCGATCAGTTCGAGACAGTGCAAACGCTCGCCAGGGACCATGTCGAGGTCCCGAGCGACGGTCACGATCCGCGTTTGCTCCGTTTCAGACAAGGCCGTCCCCTAGGTGGAACGCACTCAGTACAGGCACTTAGCCTGAAAGAGCGATGGCAGTCGTTCGAGCTGTCCGCAAGGGGATGAGCCTCGCAAGTGCCTTCCGGGCTAGGGGTTTTCGCCGACGATTCCCGGAGGATGCGGCGCGGGCCCGTCGTACCGGCCAATCGGCACGAGAAACATTCGGCCGTGAGGGGCGTCGAAGGTCATCACGAAGCGCTGCAGAAGCTCCATGCCGATCAGCGGCGGAGTTCCGCCCGGTCCCCAGAGTTCCCGGAAAACATAGGGTCCGACCGTCACCGAGCGGTATTTCCCGGAAACGCCCTCGAAGTTCGAGCCGAGACCGTTGCCGAGCGTGGCCTTGGCGATGATCTTTGCATCAGCCGCGGACGGATCGTTGACCGAGCTCTCCGATCCGGTGTCGATCCTCAGCTCGCGATCGATCGCAATGCCCTCCCGGGGTTCGATGTGGGCTCTCAGGTAAAGCTTCCCCGCCTCGGCTCGCAGAGGCAGCATCGCTTTCCTCGACGGGAGCGAAGCCCGAGCTGCGTCGAACCAGCGAATGCGCTGCGCGGACGGATCGATGGTGACGACGTTCCGCAAGAAAAGCTCGGAGCCGATGAGCCCGCGCACCTCTTTCGGCAATGGCGCCTGGCTGAGGTCGATGACGTAGGGAGAGCTACGATAGGAATCGCCGCCCAGCTCGATCGTCACGGGCGGGGCATAGGTGAGCGGGATTGCCCCCTGGCCGGTCCCGGTCGTCGTCCCGCGACCGGTGGTGTCGAGCTTCAATTCGGCCGCGAGCGCCGGATCGATGACGCTTCGCGGAGCGCCTGAATCGACGACGAACCAGAATGGGCCGGCGCCATTCACTCGCGCCTGGACGAGCATCAGCTTGCCGTCGCGCCGATATTCGAGGCTGCCGAGCGGTTTGGACGCGATGTTCGCCGTGGTGCAGCTTGCGAGGACCAGAAACGCGAGCGCGATTAGCCTTTTCATGTCGACCGCTCCCTTGGTCGGCCAGGCATCGGGCAATCGGGCGTCTCCGCCGAGCGGCGTTCGACGGGCGCGGTCAGTTAATCGACAAGTCGCAGGGACTTAGGCGGCGATGTCGTAGGGCTGAATCTCACCGGAAAGATAGAGCGAACGCGCCTTGGTCCGCGACAGTTTGCCCGAGCTGGTGCGGGGCAGGGTGCGCGGCGGGACGAGCTCCACCACGGGGGTGATGCCCGTGATTGCCCGAACCCGCTCGCGGATGTCGTCGCGCAGGCGCCCGCGCTCATGCGGGTCCGATACGCGGCAATGGACCAGGACCGCAGGCGTTTCCTCGCCCGACGGGCCGGTGATCGCGAAAGCGGCGATGTCGCCGGACTTGAATCCCGGAAGCTGCTCGACCGCCCACTCGATGTCCTGCGGCCAATGGTTGCGGCCGTTGATGATGATCATGTCCTTGGCGCGGCCGACGATGAAGATGTAGCCGCCCGACATGTAACCCATGTCGCCGGTGTCGAGCCAACCGTCCTCGCTGAGGCAGGCCTGGGTCGATTCTTCGTCGCGGAAATAGCTGTGCATGACGCTTGCGCCGCGGACGAAGACCCGGCCGATTCCGCGGTCGGGCAGGGTCTCGCCCTCGTTCCCGCGGATCTCGATCTCCATCCCGCTGACGGGTTTTCCGCAATTGACGACGGCGCGGTAGCGGCGCGGACGCTCATCGTTGTCCGGTTCGCCTCCGGACAGCTCATTCTCCTCGACCAGTTCGAGGCGGATGCCCTCGCCGGGCGGCATCAGCGATACGGCGAGCGTCGCTTCCGCGAGGCCATAGCTCGGGCAGAAGGCCGACGCGTGGAAGCCCGCGCTGTCGAAGCTGTCGACGAACGCCTGCATCACGTCCGGACGGATCATGTCCGCGCCGTTGCCGGCAATCCGCCAGCGGGAGAGGTCGAACCGGTCCTCGGCGCGCGTCTGCGAGCTCATCCGCCGCGAGCAAATGTCATAGCCGAAGCTCGGCGAATAGCTGAGGCTCGTGCCGGGATTGCGAGTGATCATGTCCAGCCAGGCGAGCGGCCGCCGGGCGAAGTCCTCGGTCTTCAGATAATCGACCGAAATCTGCAGCGCGACCGGCGACAGGAAGCAGCCGACGAGGCCCATGTCATGGTACCAAGGCAACCACGAGATGCAGCGGTCGGTGTCGACCACTTCGAGACCGACGCCGTGCGCCCGCAGATTGTCGAGCAAGGCGCGGTGAGTGACGGCAACGCCGTGCGGAAATCGGGTCGAGCCGCTCGAATATTGCAAATAAGCGATGTCGTCCCCTTGCGGCCGGGCAAGAGGGGCATCGGCTTGTTCGAGATCGGACACGCTCTCCCAGTTGCGGGCATCGATCTTGCGCTTGGCGGCCGCGGCGGCGGCCATTTCCGTAAGCTCGGGCGGGAACAGGAAGAGCTTAGGGTCGCAGCTGTCGAGCTGCACCTTGAGCTGGTCGACATAGGAGTCCCGGCCGCCGAAACTGGTCGGGAGCGGCAAGGGCACGGGCCAAGCGCCCGCATAGACAGCGCCGAAAAAGCAGGCCGCGAATTCCTGCCCCGTCTCGGCGATCAGGGCGATCCGGTCGCCGGGCTCGATGCCGAGCGCGACAAAACGCCGCGCATGCGCCAGCGAATCCTCGCGCATCTGCGCGTAGGTGTAGGCCCGGGTCAGAGTGCCGCGAGCGTCGTGGAAGTTGAGGCCGCGCCGGCCTTGCGCCGCATAATCGAGCGCCTCGCCGATCGTCGCGAAATCCGCGAGACGGCGCGGCAAGGAGTCGAGGGTCGGCGTTGCACCCGGCGGGGCAAGCTCAGTCTGCATTGAGGCGTTGCGTTCGAGCACGCCGTCCCTTCCCTGGTTGTTTCAAATCCCATCGACCGCTCGCAACAATGCGGCTTGCTTCCTGATGGGCGGCGACTGTGGCACAAAAACGGCCACCGCAGTTAAAGTTTTCTGCGGATTGATTAGGCGCATCGTGCCAGGTTTGGCACGGAGGCTGTGGTGAATCGAAAATGACTTTCGCTGAACGCATTGGAGCGTGGATCGCGCACGGCCTGCTCGGCGGGCCCTGGGGAGAGCGAATCTCGTACAATCTAGCGCGTGTAGGGCTTCACGGGCTCGGGATGGCAGTCCCGTTCGACCTGGAAAACAGCGGCGAAAAGAGACTGTACTCCCTTCTCCTGAAGAGAATTCCTCAACCCGATTGCCTGGATGTCGGCGCAAATGTGGGTGATTTCACAACAATGCTTGCGCAACTCGGCGCCAAGAGCATCATCGCCATCGAGCCCGTCCAGGAGACATTCGAGCGGTTGGTGAAAAACACTGATCGCTTTTCCAATGTTAAGCGGCTTTGCTGTGCCGTTGGTGAGCGCGACGAACAAATTACCATCGACGTTTTCGAAGACCAAAAACTATCGGCTTTGTCGTCCCGGGACCTTCGGGTAACCGACCTCGCGCATGAGAGCCACAGAACCGAGACTGTGCCTCTGCGCTCGATAGATAGCCTGGTCGAAGAAAACGGATGGCATTTCGACATCATAAAGATCGACGTAGAAGGATTCGAACTGGAAGTCCTCGAAGGCGCGTCAGGCCTCTTGGCAAGAGATCCTCCAACTGTCGTTCAATTCGAATTCAATGCGCATCATGGGCGGCGCGGTCACCATCTCACGCGGCTAACTGGCATGTTACCAGGCTACGATGTGTACCGGATAGCTCCGCGGTGCCTCAGGCGGGTCGACCCGAACCACTATCTGTCCAGTGTTTTTGTGTATCAGAATATTTTGGCAGTTAGACGAGACAGAATAGATTTGATTGCTGGCCGCTGATCGCCCTGCCTCGGCAAGCGGCTTCAATGTCCGCTTTCCACCCATTGCGCGCAACCGTGCCAAATCGTGCCAAGTTTCGGCCCGCTGGGGGGTGCAAGTTGCCACCCCCCCAAATGTCCCCGAAGAGTGGCTGGAAACTGCCAATGAGATCGCCCAAAAACGGCGCGATGGCACGGTTCAAGGCGCGCCGGACCCTTTCGGCGCTCAATGAAGAAAAACTCACCGAGCTCGCCCTCCGCTACGTCGGGCGCTTCGCAACGACGCGCGCCAAGCTGCGGGCCTATTTGCAGCGGAAGGTTCGCGAACGCGGGTGGGAAGGCGACCGGCCCGCCGACTTCGACGCGATCGCGCTGCGTTTTGCCGAACGGGGTTATGTCGACGACTCCGGCTATGCGCTGGCCAAGTCGCGATCGCTCACGGGCCGCGGCTACGGGAAGCGCCGGGTGGTGCAGGCGCTTCGCGTCGCCGGGATCGATGAGGCTGACGGCGAGGCCGCGCGGGACCTCGCCGACGTCGAAGCGGTCTCCGCCGCGCTGCACTTCGCGCAAAAGCGCCGATTGGGGCCATTCGCGATGAACGAGGAGAAAGATCCGCGTGAACGGGATAAAGCGCTGTCCGCGATGATTCGCGCCGGGCATGGCCTGGATCTATCCCGAGCGATCCTCGCGCTTCGTCCGGGCGAACCGATCGACCTCGACGAGATTAGCGCGCGATAACAAACCAACATTAGCTAAAGTCGGTTTGCCGACATTGGCAGTCATGTTAATGGACGCGACGTGCCACGCGTGAGTTCGAAGAGTGCCGCTGCGGGACCGCAGCCGCAAATGGAAGCGGCAGAAGTGCCCGCAACGTCCGACGTGATCGAAGCCGTCGCCGGCGATATCGACGTTATCGCCGGCGAGATCGGAGCTATCGCCGGGCGCGTGAAATGGTTCGACGCGACGCGCGGCTTCGGTTTCATCGTCAGCGACGAAATTGAGGGCGACATCCTCCTCCATTTCAGCGTCCTTCGCGAACATGGCCGCCGGAGCGTACCCGAGGGCGCTCTGATCGAATGCGTTCCAGTCAGGCTCGAGCGCGGACTGCAGGCCAAGAAGGTGCTTTCGATCGACCTGTCGTCGGCCTTGCCCGCGCAACCGCGCTCGTCCATTGGCGCAGCCGACCGCGCGGACCGCAGGTCTCTTGCGGACACGGCCGGCGAGTTCGAGTCGGTGGAGGTCAAATGGTTCAATCGCGTACGCGGCTATGGTTTCGTCAATCGCATCGGCGCCGAGGGCGAGGACGTGTTCGTCCATATGGAGACGGTCCGGCAGTCGCATCTCGGCGATCTGCAGCCCGGGCAGAGACTCCAAGCGCGCATCGCGTCCAGCGGCAAGGGCCTTACCGCGACCGAGCTTCGCGACTCCCATTAAAGCGCCTGGCGCTGGCATTGACGGGGGCAGCGCTCGCCGCCTGCGGGCCGCAAACTTCAGCTGCACCGCCGGTGCGGACCGATTCCGGCGCACAAGCGAGGCTTGAACAAGTGCCGCTCACGATTCACTCGGCGAAGGGCAGGAAGTTCAAGTTCACGGTCGAGGTGGCGCGGACTTCCGAGCAGCAGTCCATGGGCCTTATGTTCCGCCGATCGCTCGGGGCCAACGCGGGCATGATCTTTCCATTCGATCCGCCGCAATTCGTATCCTTCTGGATGAAGAACACGCTGATCCCGCTCGACATGATCTTCATTCGGCCGGACGGAAAGATCGCGCGCATTGCCACCGCCGAGCCCCTCGACGAAACTCCAGTCCCGTCTGGGGACACGATCGCGGCGGTCCTGGAAATTCGTGGCGGCCGTTCGGCCCAGCTCGGCATCCGGGCGGGAGACAGGGTCGACTGGACGCGCTGACTTGCGCCGTCCGGCGCGACGGGGCAGAGGCGCTGCATCATGGGATGGTTGGCCAACGCATTCACCTGGTGGAACGGTGCCTCGTGGGGGACCAGCATCGTCACTCGCCGCCACGGCAAGGAGGTCGGGCGCGACGAGGCGGGCAACCTCTATTATCAGGATAAGAAGAATCCGAACCGGCGCTGGGTGATCTACGCCGGCGCGAATGACGGAAGCGGAGTACCGCCCGACTGGCAGCTCTGGCTCCGCGGAACGATCGACGATTTGCCCGAGAAGAGCCTGCCGCCGGTCCGCAAGTTCCAGAAAAAGCCGACCCCGAACCTTACCGGCACCATGGCCGCCTTCCGGCCCGACGGAGCATTGGGATCGGGCAAAATCCGGCCTGCTTCCACGGGCGATTACGAACCCTGGATTCCTGAATGAGGGCCAGGCCCGGCGTTTCGCTGCTTCTCCTCGCCGCGCTCGCCGCGTGCAGCAAAGGCGAGGAAAATTCGTCGAAACCCATCATCACCAACCAATCGGTGCCGCTGAGCCCGAACGCGCCGGGAGTGACTCCGATGGCGCAGCGGGTCGCGGTCCTCGGTATTCTCAACAAGCGGAACGGGATCGTCCAGAACGTTGCCCTGCACCCTGGGCAATCGGTCCGCTGGAAGGACGTGATCGTGCGGCTCCGGGCGTGCGAGACCACCGCCCCGTGGGAGGAGGAGAAGCTGACCGGCGCCTTCGTGCAGGTCGACGTCGAGCGGCCCGACAGGAGCTGGGGCCGCGTCTTTTCAGGTTGGCTCTACAAGGAATCACCGTCGCTCAACGTGGTCGAGCATCCCGTCTACGACGTTGCTCCCAAAAGCTGCGAAATGACGTATCCCGCGGGCCCGCCCGCGCCCGCCGCTCCAGCAAGCTCGAGCAACCTGTCGAGCGCGAGGAAGTCGGCCGGAGCGTCGGGCGAAGAAAGCGCCGCGCCGGAAGCGGCCGAGCCGCCCGCGGCGACGCCCGCCGTGCCTCCGAGCGCACCCGCCAACAATGCGACATAGGCCTCTCTAGAAACGCTGATCGCGCCGAGCGAGGCAAGGTGTTCGGTCATGAACTGGCAGTCGAGCAGCGCGAAGTTGCCGACCTTGAGGCGCGCGACGAGCCACGCCAGCGCGACCTTTGAAGCGTCGGTCGCCCGGCTGAACATGCTCTCACCGAAGAAGGCGCGACCGAGTTTGACCCCGTAAAGCCCGCCGACGAGACGCCTTCCGTCCCACACCTCAATCGAATGGGCATGGCCGGAGCCGTGGAGCGCGATCATCGCATGTTCGAGCTCGGCATTGATCCAGGTCTCCTCTCGCTCGGCGCAGGCGGAAATGACCGCGCCGAAGTCACGGTCGCGACTGATCGCGAAACAGCCTGAGCGAATGGTGCGGCGAAGCGAGCGCGACACGTGGAAGCGATCGAGCGGGATGATCGCCCGCTGGCGGGGCTCTACCCAGTAGAGATCGGTCGCGTCGCGGCTGTCGGCCATGGGAAAAATGCCCGACGCATAGCCCTGGAGGAGCAGCCGCGGATCGATCCGACTCATCGGATTATTATGCGCTTGCCGCGCGAAGCGTGCAGCCCTCAATCGGTTGTTTAGCCTCACAAGTAGTTGGTTCACGCAAAGGCGCTAAGGCGCAAAGATGTCGTGACCATTCACGACCCGTTTCACGCCGTCACGAAAGGTTTCGCAGCCAAAATTCATTAGCAGCCGCAAGGGCTGCTTTATCAATCGGAGATATGTGAGCAGCTGCTTGGCATGAAGCGGTACGTTGCGCTCGACCGATTTGATTTCGATGACGAGTCTGCTCTCGACGACAAGGTCCGCTCTAAGCTTTCATTGAGGGAAATGCCGCGGAATTTCATCGGGATCGGCCGCTGACGCTCGACGGACAGTCCGCGCTCTCTGAGCGCATGGGCCAGGAGGGTCTCATAGACCGACTCCAGAAGGCCGGGGCCCAATTCTTTGTGGAGATGAAAGCCGCAGTCGACCGCTGTTGTAGCCAGTTCCTCGATGCCGGACATGATCCTCTTCGCGCCTTAGCGCCTTTGCGTGATAACTAGAGGTCCGAGCACCCAAGAAGTTGAGGGTGTATTCTCGACTGTGGCGCTACGCTAGCTAAAGAATCTCGCGGACCGTGTCCTGCGGACGGCACAGGCGGACGCCTTTGTCGGTTTCGACGATCGGGCGCTCGATGAGAATGGGGTGCGCGACCATCGCGTCGAGCACTTCGTCGTCGGTGACGTCTGACCGGGTAAGACCCAGCTCCTGCGCGAGCGGCTCCTTGGCCCTCAGGCCCTGGCGAGGCGTGAGACCGGCGCGTTCATACAGCCGTGCCAGCTCCTCGCGGCTCGGCGGGGTTTTCATATATTCATGGATCCACACATCCGCGCCAGATTGGGTGAGAATGTCGAGCGTCTTGCGGGAAGTTCCGCACATTGGATTGTGATAAATCGTTGCTTTCATGGCGCCTTGGTTCCTGAATTTGAATCAACCGGTTAAATCCAAGTTTAACCCGCGGTGGAGGGTTTTCGAAAAAACCTTTGTCCCGGATGCGGAACGATGAGGGCAAATCGTCGTTCCTGCGTCCGTGGCATGTTCCGTCTTCGGGGGTGTTCGATCCCGGGAACATGTTCCAGAAAGTTCAACAGAACGGGAGAAAGACCATGCGTAAATCATTCCTAGCCGTCGCGCTTGCAAGCACGGTCGCGCTGAGTGCGTGCGCGGCAAACCGCACGAATGGCGACATCGCCCAGGGTGCGGCGATCGGTGCTGCCGGCGGTGCGGCGATCGGGGCTGTTGCTCCTGGCATCAGCACGATCGAGGGCGCAGCGGTTGGCGCGGCGATCGGCGGTCTCGCCGGCGCGGTGTGGGCCGACAACAACAATGACGGCTACGTCGACGGCTATGTCCAGAACGGCCAATATTATGCCGGGACCCCGCAGGGCTACGATCCGACGCTGCATCGCGTCGCGACGGGCGCACTGGGCGGCGCGGCGCTCGGCGCGGTTGCCGGCGCAGTGATCCCGGGTGTCAGCACCCTCGAAGGCGCGGTGATCGGCGCTGCCGTCGGCGGTCTCGCCGGCGCGATCTGGGCGGACCGTGACAACGACGGACGGGTGGACGGCTACGTTTATAACGGCCAGTATTACACCGGTGCGCCGTCATCCACTCCTGCCCCGGCCCCGATGGCTCCTCCGCCGCCGACCCGCAGTGGTGAGCGCGGCTAATCCTATCGGAGAATCCGTGATCAGTTTGCGTGTTCAGTGCACCGGCCGACGGCCGGTGCACTTTTTTCAGAAGATCGCCGGCGTCGCGGTGAGGCTCCTGCTCGCCGCGGCGCCTCTCGTTTCGACTCCCGCGCTGGCGGCTCCGCCGACTGTCGTCGCGGGCATGGGGCTGGGCGACTTCTACAATGCCCGGAAGGGCGCGCCGCTGTGGTTCTCGCCGACCGCGGGCAGCGCGGCCCGAGGTTTGCTGGAACTGATCCGGAACTCCAATACCGACGGCCTTTCGCCGGACCGCTACGGCATTTCCGCTCTGGAACAGGCCGTGGCCGACGCTTCGAGCGGCAAGCGCAAGGCCATCGAGCGCGCCGATCCCATGCTCAGCGCGGCCTTCGCCTCCTACGTCCTCGACCTCAAGCAGCAGCCGAATCTCGGAATCATCTACGTTGACGCGCAGCTCAAGCCGGCGACGCCGACACCCCGAGCGATCCTCGAGCAGGCCGCTGCCGCGTCCTCGCTCGACGGCTACGTCCGCACCATGGCGTGGATGAACCCGATCTACGGCCAGCTGAGGCAAGCCCTGGT
>JBKPOO010000059.1:0-8664 GCA_046733175.1 Pseudomonadota bacterium | reverse complement strand
GAATGAACTTCTGCGACCAGAGGGTGAGGCCGTAGGTTGCGGCGCCGAGACCGAGGGTCGCGAGGACTGCGCCGCCAACATCAAGCCGCGCCTTCGCCGGTTCCTTCACCTCATCGACGCGGGTGAGCGCGATCAGGATTGCGGCCGCGACGAACGGCAAGTTGATGTAGAAGATGCTTTCCCAGCCGACATGGGCGACGAGCCAGCCGCCGATCAGCGGAGCGATTGCGGCTGCGATGGCGCCAGCCGCAGCCCAGATGCCGATGGCCCGGCCGCGGGCCTCACCGTCGTAGGTGCCGTTGAGCAGCGCCAGGCTGTTCGGCAGTAGAAGCCCCGCGCCGATGCCCTGGAGAACCCGGCCGACCAGAAGCGGCTGGATCGATCCGCTGAGCGCGCAAACGAGCGACCCGATACCGAACAAGGTCGTGCCGGTCACCAACCACAGCCGGCGTCCGTGGTGATCGCCGAGCGATCCGCCGAGCAGGATCAGTGCAGCGAGCGGAAGGGTATAGATGTTTACGACCCATTGGACTTCCGCGGCACCGGCGCCGGTCCCTGCCCGGATCGCCGGCAGCGCGACATTGAGGATCGAGCCGTCGATGAAGCTCAGCGACGACGCCGCCACCGACATGACGAGCGTCCAGCCGGGGTGGCGCATTACATCCTCCCCTGCATTTGCAGGGGAGGGGGACCGCTCGAAGAGCGGTGGAGGGGGTTCTTGGAATTGGGCAAATGCCCCTCCACCAGCTTCGCTGGTCCCCCTCCCCGAGAGATCTCGGGGAGGATGCTCAATCGACCCGTTGCGCGATCGCGGCCTCGACCATGTTACGCCACATATCGGTATCGCCCACAGCGGCCATCGCCTCGTCCGGCTCGCGCATCGTGTGAAGGACCGCTTCGGCCTGGTCCACATGTTCGCGCCAGGCGAGATCGACCTTGTCGCCGGCGGAAGGGTCGCTCCCTTCGGCATTGCTGCTGAACGCCGCGCCGGCGAGCACGCGGGCAATCCGTTCGACCAGCGGGCGGTTGGATTCGGGCATTAGTGGTCCTCCCTGTTCTTCCGCTCAACCCGCATGCCGCCGTTTGGGTTCAAGGAAGCGTTTCAGCGCTCGTCGCGCGGCGAACACGAGCCAGACGGAAAGCGCGACGAGGGCGAGCGCAATCGCTGCCGCAGCAATAGGGTAGGCGAGGCCAAGCGCTAAGAGCCCCCCGGTGGCGACGTCCTCGCCTGTCGAAACGACCACATTGGAAAAAGGCTCAGGGCTCGCATTGACGAGCGTTCGCGCACCAGCCTTGCCAGCATGCGCGAGCAAGGCCGCGCCGCCCCCGAGAAGGAAGCTGCCGACCTGCCAGGCTGGATCGCCGGCATCGACGATCGCGAGGCTGAGCAGCGCTCCGCCGATGGGTCGAATGACGGAGTGGATTGCGTCCCATACGCTGTCGACCCAAGCAATCTTGTCGGCGAAGAATTCGGCGAGCGCGCCGAGTCCCGCGGCCCCGATAACCCAATTGTTCGCGAGCACGTCGAGCGCGCGGAGCTGGTCGGGAAGCGCGACCCAATTGAGCTTCATTGCCAGCCCGACGGCGAAAGTGACCAGATAGAGTCGCCATCCGGCAAGGAGGCTGACCGTCGAGGCAAGTGCAAGCAGTTCGACGGCGGACACGCGTCAAAGCACCTCGAGCAGCCCCGCTGCGCCCATTCCGCCGCCGACGCACATGGTGACGATCACATATTTGACGCCGCGCCGCTTGCCCTCGATCAAAGCGTGGCCGGTCATGCGCGCGCCGCTCATGCCATAGGGGTGGCCGATCGAGATTGACCCGCCGTCGACATTCATCCGGTCTTCCGGGATCCCGAGCTGTTCCGCGCTGTAGAGCACCTGCACCGCGAAGGCCTCGTTCAATTCCCACAGGCCGATATCGTCGATCGTGAGGTCGAAGCGCTTCAGGAGCTTGTTGACCGCGTCGATCGGACCGATGCCCATCTCGTCCGGCTCAGTGCCCGCGACCGCCATTCCGACATAGCGGCCCATTGGCGACAGGCCGCGTTTTTCTGCTTCCTTCGCCTCCATCAGGATCGAGGCCGAGCTTCCGTCGGACAGCTGGCTCGCATTCCCGGCGGTGATCGACGTGTCGGGGCCAAGCACGGGATTGAGGCCCGCCAGGCCTTCGAGCGTCGTGTCCGCGCGGTTGCCTTCATCCTTGGATATTGTGACCTCGTGCATCGAGACCTCGCCGGTCTCCTTGTCCTTGACGGCCATTGTGGTGGTGACGGGCACGATCTCCTCGTCGAACCGACCGGCGGCCTGCGCGGCGGCCGTGCGCTGCTGGCTCTTGAGCGCATATTCGTCCTGCCGCTCGCGGCTGATGCCGTAGCGCCGCGCAACCGTCTCGGCGGTCTGCAGCATCGGCATGTAGACATGCTTATGCATCGCGATCAGCGATGGGTCCGGCGCGATCCGCATCTCGGGCGTCTGGACCAGGCTGATCGAATCCTGCCCGCCGGCGGCGACCACGTCCATGCGATCGATGACGATCTGCTTCGCGGCGGTGGCGATGGCCATCAGGCCGGACGAGCATTGCCGGTCGATCGTCATGCCCGAGACGGTCACGGGGCAGCCGGCGCGAAGCGCGACCTGGCGGCCGATATTGCCGAATTGCGTGCCCTGCGTGAGCACCGCGCCCCAGACGACATCATCGATCTCACCAGGATCGATGCCGGCGCGTTCGATCGCCGGAGCGAGAGAGAAAGCGCCGAGCATCGGGCCCGACGTGGCATTGAAGCCGCCCTTGTACGCGCGGCCGATGGGCGTCCGGGCGGTGGAAACGATTACGGCTTCGCGGGGCATTCTTCTCTCCTCAAACGAACATCAGGCCGAGCCAGACGGCACTCAGCGCGGGCTTTTCTTCGCCTTCGATTTCGACCGTCACATTGTGACGCATCAGCCATTGCCCGGGCGCTTTCTCCTCGATTGAGTCAAGGACGAAACGGCCGCGGACCCGCTTTCCGGTGCGGACCGGCGCCAGGAAGCGGATTCGGTCGAAGCCGTAATTGAGCGCCATCGTCAGCCCTTCGGGCACAAGCGTCGCATCCGCCGCCATGCGCGAAAGCAGCGACAGCGACAGGAAGCCGTGAGCGATCGTTCCACCTAGGCCCGCCGCCGCGGCCGCTGCGGGATCGACGTGGATGAACTGGTGGTCTTCGGTCGCGTCGGCGAAGTCGTCGATCCGTTGCTGGTCGACCGTGAGCCAGGACGACACGCCGACCTCCTCGCCGACGCGGGAGCGGATGTCGTGGAGGCTGGCGATCGGCATGCGAACCTATTTGCAGGCGTGTGAATAGACCGCAAGATCGTGGCACGTTTGCATCAGCGCCCCGGTGGAGCGCCAATTCCAACCGGATTGGCTTTGACAACCCGTTCGGAAGCCTGACAATCAGCCACTGGGTAAGGGGGATTTCATGACTCGTCACTCGTACGCGCTATGCGCGGCCTTGCTGCTGGCCTCGGTCGGCCCGCAAGCGACCGCGCAACCGGCACCGTCGGCACAAACCGAAGAACAGGCCAAGGCCGAAGCGGACGCGAAGTTCAAGGCCATCGAATCGTCGCTTCACCCGCAGACGGGAGCCGTGGCCATCCCGGCGGCACACGTCACGCTCCAGCTTGGAAATTCATATTATTATTTGCCGGCGGAAGATGCGAAGCGCGTCCTGACCGAGGGCTGGGGCAACCCGCCCGACCAGGTCTCGAACGTCCTCGGAATGGTTTTTCCTTCGGGCAAAAGCTTCCATGACGAGACTTGGGGTGCGGTGATCGAATATGAAGACACCGGTCATGTCAGCGACAAGGACGCGGCGAGCCAGGATTATGATTCCGTCCTGTCCGACATGAAGTCGAGCGAAGAGGAATCGAACAAGGCGGCAAAGGAGCAGGGCTATGCTGGCAGCCACATCATCGGCTGGGCGCAGGCCCCGACCTATGATGCGTCCACCAGGACCCTGATCTGGGCGCGCAACATTAAGTTCGACGGCGCTGAGGGGAACACGCTCAATTACGACGTGCGGACGCTTGGGCGAACTGGTGTGCTCAGCCTCAACATGGTCGATTCGATGGACAATCTGTCGAATGTGCGCCTGGCCGCGAAGGGCCTCGGATCGACCATCAAGTTCGATTCAGGCTCGTCCTACGGCGATTTCAATCCTTCAACCGACAAGCTTGCCGACTACGGCCTCGCGGGGCTCGTCGCCGCGGGCGCCGGACTTCTCGTCGCGAAGAAGGTAGGGTTGCTCGCGGTCATCCTGCTGTTCGCCAAGAAGGCGATCGCGCTGATCGTTGCTGCGTTCGTTGCCGCCGCCGCCTGGTTCAAGCGCAAGTTTCGGCGCGACCAGGAAGCGGAAGAATTACCGCCGGCGGAGTAACATCAGAACGGAAGCGGCGCGGGCGGCTGGTCGGACGCGCGGGCGAGCACGAGCTTGTGCGGCTCGAGCGCTTCGATGATCGATCGAAGAATGGCCGACCGGTTGGCCGCGATGCGATCGTTGTCGAGCGTCGAATCGTCATAAACGAGGTCGTAGGCGAGGGCTCCGGCGCCCGCGCCGGACAAGGCGCAGCGGACGAACTTGCAGCCTTTTTGCGAGGCAATCGCGCCCTCAGCCGCCTGGCTTACCGCATCGATGGATTTCGACGAGCTCGATCCGCCGATCGCGAGATAGATGGTGATCCGGCGGGCCTTGGCCTGCGCAAGATTATGGATCTCCCGCTCGAGCAGCTTCGTATTGGCCATGATGAGCTGTTCGCCGGTCAATGACCGCAGCCGCGTCGTCTTCAGCCCGATCCGTTCGACCGTTCCCGTGCTGCTGTCGTAGCGGATCGTGTCGCCCTTCTTGAATGGCTTGTCGAACAGGATCGAAAGGGCGGCGAACAGGTCCGAAAATATCCCCTGCGCCGCAAGTCCGATCGCAATTCCGCCGATGCCCAGGCCGGCGACGAGCGCGGTGACGTTCACCCCTAGATTGTCGAGGATCAGGATGATCGCGATGGCGAAAAGAGCGAAGCTGACGAGGACGCGAATGATTGCCGTCGCGTTGGCGAGCGCCGACTCCTGCTTCCCCTCGCCGATGCGGCGGCTGATCAGCCCCAGGATGAGCTCGCGCGCCCAGATCGCCCCCTGGAGTCCGGCGGCAATCGTGAAGAAGATGTTGACCAGCCGGCTGATCCTCGGGCCCGGCTCGGCATAAGTCGTCACCGTGTCGAGGGCCGCGGCGATCATGAAGAGGAAGGTCGTCTTGGCGAGCACCCGCGCGATCACGGATCTCCAGCCGATGTGATCGCCGTCGCCGGCAACGACTTTCCGGCCGTAGATCCGCAAGGCGAGCATGATCGCGACCAGGATCGCCGCGACGAGCATCCCGAGAATGAGCGCCTCGCCATTGGCGGCGAGCCAGTCGAGCGTGTTCAGCACCGGATGAAAGCGGTCCATCGAGACGCTCTTGGCGGGCGCGATGTCTGCGATCAAGCTGCAGCTGATTTGCGCGGCCGCCGCTTCTGCGTTTTCAAGAACTTGCAGAAGGCGACTTCGGCCGACGACAGCCACTTGCGCGCCGAAGGCCGTTCCATGCCTTGCAGCGGGTCGCGCGGCCGTTCCTTGATGGCTTCAATCAACGCTGGATGGACATAAGCCTTGCGCGCCATCGCCGGCGTATTGCCCAGGGCCTCCGCGACCGGCTCGATGACCGTATTGACGCTGATCCGCGCGTCCTCGGCTTTCTTCAGCATCTGCCCGAACGCGATCACACTCGCGTTCCACGTGCGGAAATGCTTGGCGGTGAAGTCGCCTCCGATCGCGTCGCGGATGTAGTCGTTGACGTCAGAGGAAGTGATCGGCTGCGGCTCCCCGTTTCCATTGACGTACTGAAAGAGCGCTTGGCCCGGCAGTTCGTCGCAGCGTTTCACGATCCGCTTCAGGTTGGTGTCGGTGACGCTCACCTCGCGGAGGATCCCGTGCTTCGCCGTAAAGCGCATCACGAGCTTGTGCCCCTTTCGCTTGAGATGGCGACTGCGCAACGTCGTCGCTCCGAAGCTCTTGTTCGCGCGGGCATATTCTTCATTGCCGATGCGAAGATGTTCGGTGTCAAGGAGGCGGACGACGGCCGCAATCACCGTGTCGCGCGTGAGTTTGCGGCGTTTGAGGTCCTGCTCGATCCTCCGCCTCAACTTTGGCAAGCCTTTGCCGAACTCCAGAAGGCCTTCGAATTTGGCCTTATCCTGGCTTGCGCGAAAGTCGGGATGGTAGCGATATTGCTTTCGCCCGCGCGCATCCACGCCCGTCGCCTGTAAATGGCCGTCGGGATCTGTGCAGAACCACGCGTCCGTATAGGCCGGCGGAAGGCCAATCGCGTTCAGGCGATCGATTTCGTCGCGATCCGTGACTCGTTCGCCTTTGGGATCGAAATAAGCCCAATGGCGGCCCATTCGCTTGCGGGTGATGCCCGGCTCCGTGTCGCTGCTATGCCTCAACACAGCTTTTTCTCTTGGGCGAAACGCTTCACTCGGCTCATCGAGGCGCATAAGCGACCGGCGACGAAAGGTTGTTCCGATGCCGTTGATTTCAGAAGCCAGAATATTGATCGTCGCGACCGACGGATTCGAAGAATCGGAATTGTTCGGTCCCCGTGGGATCCTTCAGGGTCGGGGCGCCGACGTGTTGCTCGCCTCCCTCAAACCCGACCCCATCCAGGCGACGGTCCACGATGACCCCGGGAAGACGATCCGGCCCGATCTCACGGTCGACCAGGCCAATGCCGAAGACTTCGACGCCCTGATCCTGCCAGGAGGCGTGCGTAACCCCGATACTCTGCGAACCCATCCCAATGTGGTTCAGCTCATCAGGGACTTCGCATCGCGCGGTAAGCCCATCGCGGCGATTTGCCATGCGCCGTGGCTCCTGGTCGAAGCGGACCTTCTGCGCGGCCGGAGGGCTACGAGCTGGCCTTCGATCCGCACCGACTTGCGCAACGCAGGCGCGGACGTGGTGGATGAAGCCGCCGTGGTCGACCGGAATGTCGTGACCAGTCGAAACCCCGATGATGTCGGCCCGTTCACGGCCGCCGTCATCGACCTCGTCGAAAAGGCCGACGCGGCTGAAATCCGCAATCCGCGCGAGGTGCCCGCCTAACGGCCTGTCAACGTTTGGCTGATATGCCGGCGCGCGATGGAAGCGCGTCACATAGAACGGCTCGAGTCAGGGCTTGATTTCGCAGCTGCGGTGATCTTCGCGGCAGCGGCGTTCTATGCGATGCTGCGCTTGGGCTGGTCGCCGTTGACCGTCAGCGCTGTCGCCGGCGCGGCACTTCTGGCAAGCTGGCGGATCCTGAAGGCAGTGAAGGCCGGCTCGCCGACCTTCGAGTTCGCGCCGTTCGAGGCGGCCTCGCTGCCCCATGTTCCCGAAGTCGAAGAGTTGGTCCTGACCGACTCCGATCGGCTCCATCCCGAGGACTCGAGCGAGCATGTCGATGAACTGGTGTTGGACGACGTGCTAGCCAAGCTCGAAGACTTGTCGCGAGTGGTCCGCTTGTTCGACACGTCGGCGGTCCCCTCTCCGGGAGAACTCAAGAGCCGGATTGACGCTCATCTCGGAGAAAACGGTCCGCCCGACGCTGTGCCTGACGCATCGCAGGCACTTCACGAAGCCCTCTCGGAGCTTCGCCGAACCTTGCGGTAGCTAAACGGCGACCGTCAGAGCCTCCAATTCAACCGAAATGGATCCATCTCCGTCGCGTCTGATCGGCGCGGCAAGTAGGATGTCGGCGACGACATGGCCCGAAATCTCGAATTCAACATCTTCGAGGCCGTCCGTCATTCGGCGGGCGACGTCCTCAGCGTCCAACCCGGGGATTCGCAAATGGATATGGTGGCGTTCGCCGATGTAGGTCAGCGATTGCCAATCGGTCGACCGGAATGCGCTAAGCAAAATCCTATCACGGCGGACTCCGGCGCGCGTCAACAAAGCTCTCAGGAGGCCGGACGCCGCCTCCGACAGCGGCATCTTCATCATTGTCCGCCCTCCAGATACGCCAGGACGCGAGCGACGGTTCGCGGCCGTGGATCTCGGCCGTTCCGCAGGTCGAACACGAAACGGGGGTCTCCCAGGACTTCCCTGCCAAAACGAGTTGGAGCGGTGTCGCTCCGACGCAAGAATTTCTCCACTTCTCTAAGCAAATGCACGTGTCGTTCCTCACAGTCTCGCGACTCGGCAGCATCGTGTCTTCCAACGCAATTCCTACTTGTCTGGCGATGTAATACTTTACATACCCAAACAGGTGGGAGGCGTGAGTGCCTATCCCGCTAAAGAGAGGCTATTCGCTTGGTCCCCGTTTTGACGAAGAAAAGCAGGTGAGGATTCCTCACGATCTAATGAAGAGCGTCACCTTTCTGGGCGACCTTCACGGCACCCGGATGGTTCCCAAGGGAACAGGATTTTTCCTGCTCCACAAGGGCTTCGTTTACCTTGTGACCGCCAAGCACGTTGCGAAGGCGCACGAAACGGTCTTCGTCCACGTCAACATGCGCAACGGCACGGTCGGTTCTCTTCATATCGACCCAGAAGCGGGCGATTGGCGAATTAAATGGTTCCACCATCCTGACCCAAGCGTGGACGTGTCAGTCC
>JBKPOO010000058.1:0-20352 GCA_046733175.1 Pseudomonadota bacterium | reverse complement strand
ACGCCGATCTCGTCGGTGCCGCCGAAGCGGTTCTTCATCGCTCGGAGGATACGATACTGGTGGCTGCGCTCGCCCTCGAAGCTCAGCACCGTATCGACCATATGTTCGAGCACTCGGGGACCGGCGATCGTGCCGTCCTTCGTGACATGGCCGACCAGCACGATTGCGGTGCCGCGCTCCTTGGCGAAGCGCACCAGCTCCTGAGCCGATGCGCGGACCTGGCTGACCGTTCCGGGCGCGCCCTCCATCAGGTCCGAATGCATGGTCTGGATGGAATCGATCACGAGAAGCGCGGGCGGCTCATCGCCAACGGTGGTGAGCACGTCACGGACCGAAGTCGCGGCCGCCAGCCGCACCGGCGCTCCGCCAAGCCCCAGACGAACCGCGCGCAGACGCACCTGTTCGGCCGATTCCTCGCCCGAGACATAGATGACGCTTTGCCCCTCGCTCGCGAGCCGTGCCGCGACCTGGAGCAGCAAGGTCGACTTGCCGATGCCCGGATCACCGCCGACCAGCATAGCCGAACCGGCGACGATACCCCCGCCGATCGCCCGGTCGAATTCGGCGATTCCGGTCGGCAGCCGCTGTGGCAGCGCCGCCGGCGTATCGAGGCTGATGAGCGGGATGGGGCGGCCGCCGCCCTGCAGATTGTGCTTGGCGGCGAAGATGCTCGACACGTCCGCCGTCTCCTGGACGAGCGTGTTCCATTCCGCGCAGTCGGCACATTGCCCCTGCCAACGGTGCGACACCGACCCGCAGGCCTGACAGACATAGCGTGCTTTGGTCTTCGCCATGATGAGAACAATACACGAACATCGTGGCCGCGAAAGCGGCAATTTTATCACGCGGAGCCGCGAAGAACGCGGAGGAGTTGGAGCGAGTCTCGACCCCCTCCGCGTCCCCGCGTCTCCGCGCGAACCAATATTTAGAACACGGCCTCCGCCTTGCCGCCCATCATCTGCTGCCGGACCAGCGGGATCGGCGGTCCGCCGTAGCTCAGGAACTTGTCGTGGAACGCCTTCCACGCCTTCTCCCCGCCGCGGGTCGCCGACCAGTCGTCGCGGAGCTTGCGGATCATGAGCTTGCCCATCGTATAGTTGAGATAGGCCGGGTCGTACGTCCCGCGCGCAGCCTGCTGTTTCGCATTGCCCGGGTCCTGGTAACATTGGTTACGGAACAGGTCGAAGCTCTGCTGCTGGGTCATCGACCCGGTGTGCATCCCGATCGCCGAAAGGAAGCGGCAGTCGCGCAGGAGGGCATTCGAAAGCTGGCCGATCAGCGTCTCATCGGTCCCACCGCCGACCCCTTTCACCCGCATCATTTCCTCGGCGTAATGCGCCCAGCCCTCGGCGAAGGCGTAACCGACGAAGACCCGGCCGAACATGTCCTTCGACCGGTTGGCGTGGAGGAAGTTGAGGAAGTGGCCGGGCCACACCTCATGCACCGACGTGAACAACAGGTCCGCCTGGCCCGGCACGAACGCATCCTGCTCCGCCTTCGGCCACTTCGGGTCCGGCGGGGAGATATAATAGACCGACGGCAGGCCCTTCTCATACGGTCCGGGGATGTTGATGTAGGCCGCGTTCTGCCGGTTGTAGGGCGGCGATTCCTCGACCTTCGCCTCTTCCGGACCCGGGATCGTCACGATGTCATGGTCGATGATGAACTGCTTGAGGCCCGCGAGTTGCGCCCGCGCGCCGGCGACCGCGCCGCCCTTCGGCTTGTTGGCGGCCATCTTGTCCATGCAGGCCTGCATGGTCGCCCCCGGATCGTAGCGCGAGCAGGCTTCGCCGAGCAGTTTCTGGTTCGACGCGAGGTCGGCCCGGCCGATCCGCTCGAGCTCCTCGACCGGCGTCGTCACCATCTCGGTATCGGCGAGCATGCGCTGGAACTTGTCCCTGCCGAGAGCGAAGTTCGGCTTGGACGCGGAGCGCTGGCTTTCGACCCACGCGGCGGTGTCCTGCATTGCCTTCACGGCATTGTCGGTCGCGGCCTTGAGCGCCTTCTGGTCTTCGGGAGTCCCGACGCCCTTCCACGCGGCCATGCCGTCGCCCGGATAATAAGTGGCGAAGCCGCCGAACGCGTTCTTGCCATATTCGACGAAGCTGGTCGCCATCGGGGTCTGGATGTTCGCGCGCATCTGCTCGGCGGCGCGCGGGACGTTCTGCAAGAACTTGATATACGCCTTCAGCTTCTGCTCTTTCGGGGCGTAAGGCACGGTGATGTAGACCGACGGGTCGAGGAAACCGAGATAGGCTGCCGGATTGTGATGCAGCTGGTCGGCGCCCGCAGGGTCGATCCAGAACAATTGTCCCTTGGCGACCGCGACCAGATAGTCGCGCTGGTAGCGCTGTTCAGCGGTCAGCTTGTCGTCGCTGAAGGCCTCGGCGTCCGAGATCGCTTTCTTGAGACGGTCGACCTCGGCCGTGATTCCGGCGGGCGACAGGTCTGCGATCTGCCCGTCATATTCGTGGCGGCCCTGCTGAACGGCGAAACCAGGGTTGGCCTTGAAGCTCGCTTCGATGAAGCCGTTGACGAACGACGGCCAGTCCCCCTGCTCGGCCGGCGCCGCGGCATTGTTTCCCGGCGCGTTCGACACCTTGCAGCCCGAAACGGCCAACGCGACCGCCATGGCCGACGCGACTAGAAATGCACGCATTCCTCTCTCCTCTCGGGGCGCGGGCCCTAATTGCGGGCTTCGCTCTCGGCAAGGTCCGCTCGGCGAACGGACGAGCGGCGGTGGACCAAGCGGCCCGCGCCAGCTAGGCGGCGCCACGTGAGCTTCCTCCCCGAACCGCTCCGGATCGCCGATTATCGGGTCTATTGGCTGGCGCGCCTCGCCTCGACCATCGGCCAGATCAGCATGGTGGTGGTGATTGGCTGGCAGGTTTACGACATCGCCCGCGAGACGATGGGCCTCAAGGAGGCCTCGTTCCAACTCGGCCTCGTCGGAGTCGTCCAGTTCGTTCCCTTGTTCGCCCTGACCCTCATCACCGGCTGGACCGCCGACCGGATCGACCGCCGTTACATCGCGCGCGCCGTTCTGGCGCTCGAGGTCGTCTGCGCCGCGATTCTGGCGTGGCTGGCCTGGACTCACACGACCACCTTGCCGGCTCTGTTCGGAGTAGCGGCATTATTGGGGGTTGCCCGTGCCTTTGCGATGCCGGCGCTCCAGGCGCTGGCGCCGAACCTGGTCCCGCGAAAGATCCTGCCGAGGGCCATCGCGCTCTCGTCGATCGCCTGGCAGGTCGGAGCGATCTTCGGGCCTGCCGTCGGCGGCTATCTGTACGCCCTGGCGCCGCACATGCCCTACACGGTCGCGGCTGTCTTGTTCGCGATTTCCCTGCTGTGCGTTTTCCTCATCGGGCCGAAGCCTCAGACGGGAGTCGACCGCAATCGTCATCCCTGGAAACAGATGGTCGACGGCCTGCATTATGTGCGCCGCAACCGCATCGTGCTTGGCGCAATCTCGCTCGATCTTTTCGCCGTGCTCCTTGGCGGAGCGACCGCGATGCTGCCGGTCTACGCGCGCGACATTTTGCATGCCGGCCCCGAGGGCCTCGGCCATTTGCGCGCTGCGCCGGCGGTCGGCGCGACGCTCGCCGCCGCCTGGTTCTCGTTCCGGCCGCTGAAGCACGACGTTGGGGTGAAGATGTTCATCGCGGTCGGAGTCTTCGGAGCCTCGACCATCGTCTTCGGGCTGTCGCGATTCATGCCATTGTCGCTCGTCTGCCTCGCGCTGCTCGGAGCGGCCGACATGTTCTCAGTCTACGTCCGGCAGTCACTGATCCAGCTTTCCACCCCTGATGACATGCGGGGGCGCGTCGGTTCGGTCTCCTCGCTCTTCATATCGGCGTCGAACGAGCTGGGTGAGGCGGAAAGCGGATTCCTGGCCGCGCTGATCGGACCCATCGCCTCGGTAGTCGCCGGAGGGATCGGGGCGATCGCGATCACGCTGCTCTGGTCGCGACTGTTCCCCGAGCTCCGCCGCGCTCGCAACTTCGACTTGCCCGCCCCCACTTCCCAAGCCCAGGAGGCCGTTTGATGAAAACCGCCAATATTCTCGAGACTATCGGAAACACGCCGCACGTCCGCCTCAACCGCATGTTCGGCGACGGCGCCGAAGTCTGGATCAAGCAGGAGCGCGCCAATCCGGGCGGGTCGATCAAGGACCGCATCGCCTTGTCGATGGTCGAGGACGCGGAGCGCACGGGCAAGCTGAAGCCCGGAGGTGTGATCGTCGAACCGACCTCGGGCAACACCGGTATCGGCCTCGCGATCGTCGCTGCCGTCAAGGGCTATCGGCTGATCCTCGTCATGCCCGACAGCATGAGCGTCGAGCGCCGGCGCCTGATGCTGGCGTACGGCGCGGAGTTCGAGCTGACCCCGCGCGAAAAGGGGATGAAAGGCTCGATCGCCCGCGCGCAGGAGATCCTGGGATCGACCCCCGGGTCCTGGATGCCGCAGCAGTTCGAAAACCCCGCGAACCTTGAAGTCCACCGGCGAACGACGGCTCAGGAAATCCTGCGCGACTTCGCCGACGCCCCGCCCGACGCGCTTGTGACGGGAGTCGGCACAGGAGGCCACATCACCGGCTGCGCCGAGGTTCTCAAAAAGGAATGGCCAGAGCTCAAAGTGTTCGCGGTCGAGCCGACGCTCTCGCCAGTGCTTTCGGGCGGCGAGCCCGGGCCGCACCCGATCCAGGGCATTGGCGCGGGCTTCATCCCGGCGATCATGGATCCTGCAGTGCTCGACGGAGTGATCCAGGTCACCCCCGAAGACGCGAAAGAGATGGCCCGACGGGCGGCGCGCGAGGAGGGCATGCTGGTGGGCATCTCGTCCGGTGCGACTCTCGCTGCGATTGGACAGAAATTGCCGGAGCTCGGCGAGCGCCGGCGAGTCCTCGGTTTCAATTACGACACCGGTGAGCGATATTTGTCCGTGGCGGATTTCCTGCCAGAGTAAGGGGGGCTGGAGGAGATCGATCGAGTGCGAAGTGCGACGATCATCGCTGCACTCACGATCTTCGCCGCGGCGGCCGAGGCCAGCGCCGAATCTCAATTGATCGAGCACGCCGGGCCTTTCCGTCACGTCGGAAGCGATACGACCTTCCCCCAGCAATTTGGCGATTTCACAAGAGCCCGGATCGTCCGGTACGACGACCCGGCGGGAGAGGATATCAGTGCCGGTTACGGTCTCACCATCCCAGGCGCGCGGATCGCCTTTACTCAATATATTTATCCCGCCCCCGCGCCGACCGCGGAACTTACGCGCGAGCTTCTCTGCCGCGAGGAATTCGACGGGTCGGCAGCGCAGATCGACAAGCACGACAGATCGCACAGGATTGGAGCGTCCGCCGCGCCGGCGGTGGCCGGGGTTCCCACCGAACTGAGCCACAAGGCCAAATATAGGTTCAGGCTCAATCTCAACGGCACGCCGACAATGATCCAGTCGCAGATCGTGCTTTATTGCTATGTCGGAGGAAACTGGTTCGTGAAATATCGGGCCTCGAGCGTTCCAGGAGTCGATCTCGACGGTGCTCTGAGGCGCTTTATCACGTCAGGGCCATGGCCCGGTAAGAAGTTCTAAGGCCTTCGAAAGACATGCAATCTCGCGGCCGCAGAGTCACTAACGAGTCGCTAACCGCCTTCGTTCGCCGCGCCGTTAACCCGCCATAGGTAAAAGCTTGACGTTACTCGGGGCGCATGGGCCCTCGGGGTCAGTGGGCGAACAATCTTATGCGTCGAACGATGTTCGGCAAATCCCGAGAAGTCGAGCGCCTCACGCCCGCGCGCGTTTCCGTGCGCGAAGCCCTGCTGTTCGACATTCGCGACCATGAGGCGAGTTCCGATCAAAGCCTGCTGGAGCGGCGTGTAGGCAGCTGGGGCTTCGCTCCGTGGCTGCTCCTTGGCGGGCATGTCATCATCGCAACCGCCCTTTTGCTCCAGGATCGCCCACCTTCGACCAACGATTCGCTTTTGATGGTCTTCGTCCCGCTCGGCCTTTGCCTGTTGGTCGACGTCCTCGCGGGACTGACGCTCATCTATCGCCGCAAACTGGGCCTCGCGTCGCACAATGTCGCTCGCCTGATGACCGGTTATATCGGCCTGACCGGAATCCTCTGGACGCTCGCAAGCGTTGCCTGCGGAGCGCTTCACATACGCGACTCGGGCTTCGTGACCTTGGCCATGGCGACGGGCTTCTTCGTGCGTTCGATCGTGGCCGTGGCGGCCCCGCCGCTCGCAATCGTCAATATGGCCGTCGCGGCCTTCACCACTCTCCTGTTTTCGCGAAATCCGCTGATTTCGTTCGCCATCAATTCGCTCGCCGTAACGATGACGATCTACAGCATTGCGGTGACACGCAACGCGATCGGAGGCGGACGGCGGCGGCTAGCCCTCGAATGGCAAGCGAAGAAGGCCCTGAACTTCGTCGACGAGTTCGAGAACAGCGGACGGGGCTGGTTCTGGGAAACGGACTCGCTTGGCACTTTGTCTTACGTCTCGCGCCAGCTCGCCGAAGATTTCCAGTGCGAGCCCGAGGAACTCCTCGGACGGCAGTTCACGGATCTATTGTCGGTCGATACGCACAGCAGCGACACGATCGAGGAACGAAAGACCCTCGGCTTTCACTTGTCCGCCCGCTTCCCCTTCTCCGACGTCGTCGTCCGTCCCGCGAGCGACCAGGACGTCCACTGGTCGCTGTCGGGCAATCCGATCTTCGACGAGCGCGGCCGTTTCCTGGGTTTCCGCGGAATCGGTACGGACCTCACGGAGCAGCGCCGCTCCGAGCGAGAGATCTCGCGACTGGCCCGCTTCGATTCGCTGACCGCCCTCCCAAATCGAGCGATGATGCGCCAGACGCTCGACGAAGCGCTGCGCAACGCGACCCACCGCCAGCGCGGCTGCAGCATGTTCCTGATCGATCTCGATCGTTTCAAGAACGTCAACGACACGCTTGGCCATCCCATCGGCGACGCCCTGCTGCGACAGGTTGCGGAGCGCTTGAAGTCGGTGATGGGCAACCACGGCCAGGTCGGGCGCCTGGGAGGCGATGAGTTCCAGGCCGTGTTACCGGGGACGGTCGACATTGGCCTTCTCGAATCGCTCGCCCGCACGCTGATCGAGCAGGTCTCGCGGCCCTACTCCATCGAAGGCCACAAGGTGATGATCGGGGCGTCGGTCGGAATCGCCATCGGCGACCCTGGCCGGACCAGTGCCGACGCACTCGTGCGCAACGCCGATCTCGCGCTCTACGCCGCAAAGGGCGCAGGGCGCGGGAAGCACTGTTTCTATCAGCCGTCGATGCATAGCGAAGCCGCCGAGCGGCAGCTGCTGGAGAACGACCTGCGCCAGGCGATCGAGCGCGGTGAACTCGCCGTCCATTATCAACCGATCGTTCGCACCGCCGGCGAGGAAATCTCGGGCTTCGAAGCCCTGGTCCGCTGGACCCATCCGACCCGTGGAGCCATCTCTCCGGACAAGTTCATCCCGCTGGCCGAGGAAGCCGGGCTGATTGGCAAGATCGGCGAATGGGTTCTGAAGACATCGCTCGAGGAGGCCGCAAAATGGCCTGACCAGGTTCGAGTTGCCGTCAACCTGTCGCCGCTGCAGTTCAACGACCCCCATATCGTCGAGACCGTTGCCAACCATCTCAAGGAAACGGGCGTGCGCGCCGAGCGGCTGGAGCTCGAGATCACCGAGGGCGTGTTCCTGGCCGACGGCGACAGCACCGACGAGACGTTCGCCAAGCTCAAGAACCTCGGGGTCCGGCTCGCGCTCGACGACTTCGGAACGGGCTACAGCTCGCTCGGCTATTTGAAGAAGGCGCCGTTCGACAAGATCAAGATCGACCAGAGCTTCGTTCGCGGCGCGGCTTCGACCACGAACCGCAATGCGGCGATCATCCGCGCGATCGTAACCCTCGCCGAGACGCTCGGCATGGACACCTGCGCCGAGGGTGTCGAAACCCACGACGACCTGCAGCTGATCCGCGAGCTCGGGGTCAGCATGGTCCAGGGTTACATCTTCGGCCGGCCTGCGGAGGGCGAGACCGCTCGCGAACTCGCCAACCGGGTCACGGTCGAAGCGGACGGCTACCAATGCATCCGGGAGCCGAGGCACAGGCTCATGCGCCGGGCGGTCACATGCATCGACGACGAGACGCTGGAAGTGAAGCTGAGGAACATCAGCTCGATGGGGGCACTCGTCGACTGCCCGCTGCCGGTAGCGCCGGGGCAACAGCTCACCATCGACATCGTGGGCGTGGGACCCATCCTTGGTATCGTCCGCTGGGCCCAGTCCGGCAAGTTCGGCATTCAGTTCGGCGAGGAATTCGACCTTGCCCGGCTCGCGCCCAAGAAGGAGCGCCGCGAGGAGCCGACGATGCTTAGGCCCTGGTACGTCGATCGCCGGACCGCCGGCGCATAAAAAGAGCGCCGGGCGTTAACCCGGCGCTCCCATTTGACTCGAATCGTTCGTTACCTGCGATTGATGTCGATGTCGCGAATGTAACCGCGATAGTCGACGTCGCACTTGAACGACAGGTCGGCGGCCTGGTTGTAGCCGTAGCCGAGAGCGCCATAAGCGCCGACGCCATACGGGCTGTAGCCGTTATAGGCGACCCGGCCGCTGCTCGCGAGACCGCGGACTCGGACACCGGTGCTCGTCGGCGTCACTCGAGTGACGCTGAGAACACGGGCGTTCGTGCCTGAGCTCAGCCCGAAGATCGAGCCGATGATTCCACCGACGCCGTTCGTCGTTCGCGCATACAGTCGGTTCTGCACCGCCGACGTGCATTGCTGCGCCGCCGCATTGGTATTCATCGTGGTATAGCCGTAGGGCTGTGCGTAACCGTAAGGCTGCGTGTAACCGTACGGCTGCGCGTAGCCGTAATACTGAGCGGCCGACGGGGTCGCAGCTGCGAGCGCCGCCAAGCCAGCACCTCCAATGAGCATTGTCTTCATAAACATGGCTTGCCTCCTAACTTCTGAGAAGCCTTCGCCACAAAAACGATTGGAAGCCGCGACGCGGGGCGACGTTCGTCGCCGATTAACGGCAGCTCATCGTGCGTCGCTGTACCGTGGATGAACGCAGACCGTGCGAAGAAGGCCCGCCGGTGTGAACAACGGCGAGCCTTCCAACTCAGGGATCTTGCGCGGCCCCTAACCGCACTCGACTTGCAAAGGGGTTAGCAAGCCGGTGCAGTAGAATCCCACGTGCGGCCTGATGGTTGCAACCGTCCAATCGTGCCTGTCCCGGTCCGGCACAGCGTGACCGCGCGGCCACAATGCGGCGGAAAATCCGCTCAGCCCCGCAACTTACGGAACCGTATTAACACAGGTGAATTCAGCCGCTTGTGGCGCAAGAAGATAAATCTGTCATTGCCAACATGCGCGCTCGTGCCGAGCAGTGCCGGCGCCTGGCGGGAGCGCTGACCGACAGCCGCGCCGCAAGCGTACTCCTAAAGATGGCCGAGGAAGTCGAAGCTGATATCGAGCAGCTTGAAGGTACGGTCACCAAGGGCGAGGAGCCCAACCCTCTGCGCCCTCCCGCCTAGCATCCCCGGATCCACCATTCAGTGGGCCGGCTCACGCGCGGGCGCGCCCTCAGCTGGTGCCTCGGCTCCGATGAGATCATCGAACAAGGCGCGATAGTGGATCAGCCCCTGCCGCAATTCCTCGGTGCCCGCCTCGCCGCGCTGGTGCCTCAAGGCGATGTCGTGAGCTGTTCTATAATGTTCGACGACCTTGGGATGCTCGACAGAGATGTCGCCGGCGCGCTGCTCGAAGTTCTCAACGGGATAGCCCCGCGCTTTCATCACTTCGCCGAGCAAGGCATCAGCGAAGGCGACCGCGCGCGGCGGATCGTCGACAAAACGCGCCTGGACGTCGCGCCACCGGTTGGTGAAGCCTTCGCGTTCGACTGGATCGAGCGGCCTGAGCTCAAGCTTTTCCACGCGCTTTTCGCGCTCCGCGAGTTCGGCCTCGGCCTTGCTTCGATCGCCGGTGACATCGAGCGCATGTTCATATTCGCGCCCGAAATGCTCCTTGAGATGGTCGGACCGACGTCGGCGCCCGACCAGAACGGCAACGATCCCAAGAACGACGACAACGGCTACGATCGCAATCAGCAGAGAAGTGTTCATCATTAGCCTCCCACAAGAGGGTCAGGCGGACACAACGAACGACTGAGGGCCGAAGCTGCAACGCTTGTCGCGGACGGTGGGGGTTTTGGCGAAATCAAAGCGCCGCATCACGGTGCCTTGCGGCACGGATGAGCCGGTGTATTCTCGCCCCGCTTGGGGGACAGTATGCGTTATTTCCCATGGGCTTCGATCGCGCTCCTGCTTGCGGCATCCGCAGGCGCGCAGGTCATGGAGCCGACGACCGATCCGTTCGCGGGGCCGGACGCGGCCGACACGGTCCGACCCAAGACCAGCTATCCGATCGGGCAATCCGACATGGTCGCCAAGGCGATGTTGCTATCCCTGAAGCTGGAACGGGCTCAGCGCGATCTGTGCTGGGAGCTCGGCTGCCTGGTGATCGTCAATGAATCCAAATCTTACAACGTCATCGGCTTTTACGTTCAGTCGATGGATCGAGACGGGAATCCGGCGTGGAGTCCGAACCAGTTCGGCAGGCCTCTTTATGCGAAGCGCGCGACCTTTCGGTACAAGACTGGAGCGGCCGATAGCTGCGACCTTCCAGTGAAATTCGTCCTCAAACACCCCAAGACGAAGGACACATTCGAGTTCGAGACCCGGGCCAGCCTTTGCAAAGCGCCGCACGTCGACTCGCTGGTTCGAATTCGCGCCGTCGTGCCGGGGGTGGAGGTCGGCGGCTGAGCCGCCTTAGAAAGCGTCGACGGGGACCTTCATCAGGGCTTCGGCTCCAGCCTCGACCTTCTTTCGAAGAGCCGTCGAAAGCGGCAGCTCGCGCGTCGCGAAGAAACGGGCGGAGGCGAGCTTCGTCTCGTGGAAGGCCTTGTCTTCGGCGCCCCCGGAAAGCGAGCGTTCTGAGGCTGCGGCCATCTTGAGCCACATCCAGCCCAAACTGACCACGCCCATGAGGTCCATGTAGGCATAAGCGGCGGCGCCGGCGTTGTCCGGATTGGTCATCGCATTTTGGGCGAGCCACATGGTCGCCGCCTGGAGATCCTGTAGCGCCGGTTCGAGCGCAGCCGCGACCGCGGCGGGATCGCCCGCCCCCTTCGCGTCGGCGATATCTCTTGATACCAGCTCGAAGAAGGTGCGGACGGCTCGGCCTTTTTCGCGCGGCAGCTTGCGCCCGACGAGGTCCATCGCCTGGATACCGTTCGTTCCCTCGTAGATTTGAGTGATCCGGGCATCGCGCACGAATTGCTCCATGCCATGCTCGCGAATGTAGCCGTGCCCGCCGAACACCTGCTGAGCGCTGACGGCGGCGTCGAATCCCTTGTCCGTCAGATAGCCCTTGATGACCGGGGTCAGCAGCCCGAGAAGGTCGTCCGCCTGCTGGCGCTCGGCCTCGTCGGGAGAACGCCGCAGAAGGTCGACCTGGAGCGCTCCCCACAGCACCAGCGCCCGTCCCGCCTCGATGTAGGCGCGCGCTTCCATCAGCATTCGGCGAACGTCGGGATGGACGATGATCGGGTCGGCCTTCGCTCCGGCCTCGCGCTCGTCCTCGCGCAGCGCTTTGCCCTGGCGGCGGTCCTTCGCGTAGGCGGCCGCATTCTGATACGCGACTTCGCCCTGGGCGAGGCCCTGAAGGCCGACTCCGAGCCGAGCCGCGTTCATCATGATGAACATCGCCGCGAGGCCTTTCTCCGGCTCGCCGACCAGCCAGCCTTTCGCGCCGTCGTAATTCATCACGCAGGTGGCATTGCCGTGGATTCCCATCTTCTTTTCGAGCGCGCCGCATGAGAGCTTATTGCGCTCACCCAGCGAGCCGTCGTCGTTGACCAGGAACTTGGGAATCACGAACAGGCTGATGCCCTTCACATTGTCCGGGGCGCCCGCGATCTTGGCGAGCACCAGGTGGATGATGTTCTCGGCAAGGTCGTGCTCGCCTGATGAGATGAAGATCTTGGTCCCGGTGATCGAATAGCTGCCGTCCGGGTTCGGCTCTGCGCGGGTCTTCAACAGTCCCAGGTCGGTTCCGCAATGCGGCTCGGTGAGGTTCATCGTTCCGGTCCATTTGCCGGTCACCATGTTGGGGACAAAGCGCTGCTTCAGCTCGTCGCTGCCTTTGATCAAAAGCGACGCGATCGCTCCCGAGGTTAGCCCCTGGTACATTTCGAAGCTGTGGTTGGCCGAGAGGATATATTCGGTGACCGCGGTCCCGACGACCTGCGGCATGCCCTGCCCGCCATATTCCTCCGGGCCGGTCAGGGTCGGCCACCCAGCCGCGACGAATTGGTCGTAGGCGTCCTTGAAGCCGGGAGGGGTTGTAACGGAACCGTCGTCGGCTCGCTTGCAGCCGACCTCGTCGCCCACCTTGTTCAGAGGCTGGAGGACCTCGGCCGAGAATTTTCCCGCCTCTTCGAGAATCGCCTCCACCAGGTCGGGGCTGGCGTTCGCGAAACCGGGGAGGTTCGAATAACGTCCAATATCGAGGACATCGTTTAGGATGAACTGCGTTTCCCGGACGGGCGCGGTGTAGGTCGGCATGCTTACCTCCGTGTCAGTATGGTCTATTGTGCAACGGGTGAGCGGACAAGCCGTCCATCGGAGGTTCATTTCGCCCGGGCAATGAGGCACCGAGGGGCGTCCGCATCGCGCTAATAAGGAGCAGCGCGTATGAAGGAGACGCGAGAATGCATCTGACGAAAAGCCTGTTTGCGGGCATCATGCTCATGGGCGTTGCGGGATCGAGCGCCGCAGCTCCCCGAACCGAAACCGCGGTCCTGGCCGGCGGCTGTTTCTGGGGCATGGAAAGCGTCTTCGAACATGTGAAAGGCGTGACCGACGTCGTTTCCGGCTATGCCGGCGGCTCGGCGAAGGACGCGAATTACGAGTCCGCGGGCTCGGGCCATGCCGAGGCGGTCCGGATCACCTACGACCCGGCGCGGATCACCTATTCCCAGCTGCTGCAGGTGTATTTCGCAGTCGCTCATGACCCGACCCAGGTCAATCGGCAGGGACCCGACGTCGGAGTGAGCTACAGAAGCGCGATCTTCCCCCAGAGCGCAAGCCAGGAAGCCCAGGCGAGGAGCTTCATCGCAAAGCTGGAGGCAAGGCACGTGTTCGGAAGGCCGATCGCGACTCGAATCGAGCACGGCGGCTTCTTTCCGGCCGAGGACTATCACCAGGATTACGCGCGCAAGCACCCCTGGCAGCCGTACATCGTGATCAATGACCGCCCGAAGGTCGTTGCGCTCAAGCGCCACTATCCCAGCCTTTTCAAGGCCTAAGCCGCTAAGCTGCTAGGATTTCACGCTTTATTCAGGCTGGGGGCGACAAAGGCGGCCCCTCGCCCTATATGACGATTCCGAGACGCCAGCTGGAGCCGGGGACATGCTGACGACCAACCCTTTCGACGACGACAAGCTGCACGAGGAGTGCGGCGTATTCGGCATTTGGGGCGCCGATCACGCCTCGAGCTTCGTCGCCCTCGGGCTTCACGCGCTTCAGCACCGCGGCCAGGAAGCCGCGGGCATTACCAGCTTCGACGGCGAGCATTTCCAGTCCCATCGGGCCATGGGCCATGTCGCCGGCAACTTCGATCGCGACGAGGTCATGCGCATGCTCGCGGGCCGAGCGGCGATCGGCCACGTCCGTTATTCGACCGCCGGAGGTCCCGGAATCCGGAACGCCCAGCCGCTTTTCGCCGAGCTCGCGGAGGGGGGATTCGCGCTCGCCCAAAACGGCAATTTGTCGAACGCCCTCAAGCTTCGCCGAACGCTCAATCGCCGAGGTTCGATCTTCCAGTCGACCAGCGACACGGAAGTCATCATCCACCTTGTGGCGACTTCGGGTAAGACCAACGCGCTCGACCGCCTGGTCGATGCCTTGAAGCAGGTCGAAGGCGCCTACTCGCTCCTCGTCCTCACGAAAGAGGGGCTAATCGCCTGCCGCGATCCGCTGGGGATTCGGCCGCTCGTCATGGGCAAGCTCGGCGAGGCGACGATCTTCGCTTCGGAGACGGTGGCCCTCGACATGATCGGAGCGACCTTCATCCGGGACGTCGATCCCGGCGAACTGGTGATCGTCAACGATAGCGGCATCCGCTCCTTCCGGCCGTTCGAGAAAGCCGACTCCAGGCCCTGCATCTTCGAACATGTCTATTTCTCGCGGCCCGATTCGATCGCGGAGGGCGTGTCCGTCTACGAAGTGCGCAAGGCGATCGGGGCGGAGCTGTCCCGAGAATCGCCGGTGATCGCGGACTATGTCGTACCGGTGCCGGACAGCGGAGTGCCCGCGGCACTCGGCTTCAGCCAGGCGTCTGGCATTCCGTTCGAGCTTGGGATCATTCGCTCGCACTATGTCGGGCGGACATTCATCCAGCCCAGCCAGGACGGCCGGCTGCAGGGGGTCAAGCTCAAGCACAATGCCAACAGTGCGCTCATCGATGGGAAGAGCATCGTGCTCGTCGACGATTCGATCGTCCGTGGCACCACGTCGGTCAAGCTGGTCCAGATGATGCGCGACGCCGGCGCCCGCGAAGTTCACATGCGGATCGCGTCGCCCCCGACGCGGCACAGCTGCTTTTACGGCGTCGACACCCCCGAGCGCGCCAAGCTGCTCGCCGCTCAGATGAACATCGAGCAAATGCGCGATTACATCAACGCCGACAGTCTCGCCTTCATTTCGATCGAGGGTCTTTACCGGGCGCTCGGCCAGGAACGCGATTCCGCTGCCCCGCAGCGCTGCGACGCCTGTTTCACCGGCGATTATCCGACCAGCCTTACCGATGCGTCGGAGAAGGACGGCGGAGCCAGCCTGTCGCTGGTGGCGACCCGCTAGCGCCTTCTTTTCGCGGACGTTAGAGCGCCGCGAATGACTGACGACAAACCTCTTTCCGGCAAGCTTGCGCTGGTCACCGGCGCGAGCCGCGGGATCGGCGCTGCGACCGCCGAAGCGCTCGCGGCCGCCGGAGCGCATGTGATTCTCGTCGCTCGAACGGCGAGCGCGCTCGAAACCGTCGAGGATCGAATTCACGAGGCCGGCGGAAACGCAACGATCGCCCCGCTCGACCTTTCCGAAGGCGAAGGCATCGCCAAGCTTGGAGCAGCGGTCAGCGAGCGTTGGGCGGCGCTCGACATCCTCGTCCTCAACGCTGCGATGCTCGGCTCGCTCACTCCGGTCCAGGATATCGACCCCAAGGAATATTCGCGGCTGCTGACCCTGAACCTGCTCGCCAATCAGGCCCTGATCGCGGCGTTCGATCCATTGCTCAGGAAATCGGAGAGTGCCAACGTGGTTGCGCTGACCTCCTCCGTCGGATCCGAGCCGCGGGCATTCTGGGGCGCATACGGTTCATCGAAGGCGGCGCTCGAGACTTTGCTAGGCGCCTATGCCGACGAGACCGAATATAGCGGGAAGCTTCGCGTCCACATCGTCGACCCGGGCGCCACGCGCACTCGGATGAGGGCCAATGCCTTTCCCGGCGAGGAGCCCGAAAGCGTCAAACCGCCCGAGGTCGTGGCTGCGGCGATTCTCGAGCGGCTCATTGCCGATGTACCAACCGGCGAGAAGGTGCGCGTTGACGCTTGAGCGTCGTTGTTCCTGCTGATAAGTCTGGGAATTCGCATGGCAACCACGGGAGGGTATCGATGCGTGTTGATCTAAAAATGTCCCTTTTGGTCGCCACCGGTGGAGCGCTTCTGTTCGCCGCTCCGCCGCTATTGGCTCAGGCCCAGACGACCAGCCAGCCCACCGCTGCCTCGAAGAGCAAGGATCCCAACCGGATCATTTGCGAGCGCGTCGAAGAGACCGGCTCCCGCGTCGCGGCGAAGAAAGTCTGCATGAGTGCCCAGCAATGGGAAGACAAGCGGCGTGCAGATCGCGAGTATCTGGAAGACGCGCAGCAGCGTTCGCTCGAGCCCAACTCCGGCTGACGACGTCCGTGGCTGATCGGCCGAAGGCGGCCGCGATGTTTGAGGGGAGGACGGTGATGTTAACGTTTCTAGCTGCGATCCTCGCCGGCTCCGTTCAGGCGTCGGCTGCGAGCGAAATTTCGGATTTATCGGGATTGTTTCAGGCGACGTGCCTCGACGGTCAGGCGCGGCTGCGCGCCAATGAGGTTACGGCGATAAGCTTCGATCAGCTTCCGTCCGGGCTCCGGACGAGCTTGGGCCAGCCGGCTTCCGCCAAGGTCTTCAGGCTGAACTCGTCGGGCAGCTCCTATCTTTACTTGCTCGACTATCAGGGCGGGCCGGGCGTCAGCCCAAAAGTCTGCGGCGTCGCTTCGGATGCAGATCTGAAGACAGCCGGCGACGCGCTTGAAATGCGCCTGACCGGAACTGTCAGCCGGGACAGGTTGCACACGGCGCAGTGGCTGAATCCCAAGGACGGCTACGTCGCAACCGCGACGAAAGCCGCGGCCTTCAACGTCCTCCAGATCAGCTGGATGAGCGATGCGGACCGCGAGGCAGCCTTGGTACAGGTGCAGTCGCTGGCACACTGATCTGCAAAGCCCGGCGAGGCCCACCCGGCTACGCGAGCGAAAAGCGCGTCAGCCGGCGCAAGGGATCGGCCTCTTCGAGGCGAAGTCGAACGGGCGCGCCGATCTGCAGCCCCTCAGGCGGGATGCGGGTGATGATCGCCGGATCGCAGATCTGAATGCGCGCCCCGCGCTTTCGATCGATATCGGTGACAGTCCCGTCGAACATCTCTCCAACCCGCCCGGCCAACACGACGGCCTCAGCGAGTTCGAGCACGGCGCTGTCGACTTGCCCCGCCTTCGACTCCGCGCGGTTCATGACGTCGGGAAGGCGCGCAAAAGCCTCAGTCACCACATCGGGAACCGCGAGGCCGTTGGCGACGGCCAAAGCTGCCTCAGTGACATAACGGTCGGCGAGCCGGCGCAACGGCGCGGTCGCATGCGCATAGGCCGCTCGCATGGCTGAGTGCCACGGCCGCTCGCCAGCCTTGAACGGCGCATAAGTCGCATGCGCCCCTGCTCTTCGAATCGCCAGCATGAAGGCGGCTTGCTTCGGGTCATTCGGGTTGAGGCCCCGCTGACGTTCCTCGAGACTCATCCCTTTGGGCCATTCGACGCCGATCGCCTTGGCGCTGTGCCGCAAGCGCCGGATCGACCAGTCGTCCGGCTCAGCCATGACCCGGAACAAGCCGGTGCCATGGGCAAAGAGTGCGTCGGCGATCGCGAGGTTCGCGGCGAGGGAAAGGCAGGCATTCGATTGCTCTGCCGCGCTCATGGGCCGGAATTCCAGGCAGAAGGAGCCGTCCGGACCTTCGACGACCTGTTGTTGCGGTGGGTCTACACGCGACGCTCCGCGAGCATCTTCGGCGGCCTCGATCCGCCGCGCAAACTCGTTGAAGCCGGAGGGCAGGTCGTCGGGCCGCACTGTCGCATATCCAAGCTTGGCGCGGCTGCGGATCACCGCCCGCTCGGCTGCGTCGAGACTCGCCGAACCGTCGCTTGCCACGCGAACCGTAAAGACGATCGCGGGCCTGTCTCCGTCCGGCAGCAGGCTCGCGGCGCCTTCGCACAAAGTTGTCGGATAGAGGCTGATCTTGCCGTCGGGCATGTAGATCGTCTGCCCCCGCTTCCAGGCCTCGACGTCGATCGGGCCGCCGTCGGAGACAAACCAAGCGACATCCGCGATCGCGTAGCGAAGAATGAGATCGTTGCCCGACGGCTCGATGACGAAAGCCTGGTCGAGATCGGTGGAGCTTGCCGGATCGAGCGTGACGAACGGCAATCCGGTGCGATCCACGTGGTCCGACGGCACCCGTTTCGCCGAGATGGCCGCAGCGGCCTCGATTTCGGGTGAGAAGCCGTCCGGGAGCTGGAACTGCGCGCGAATCGCCGCGAGCCCCGCGCCAAGCGCCCGCGGCCGGTCGAAGATCGCCTTCAAGATTTGACCATCGTCACCTGCGCAACGTCGATCGCGCCGCCGCGGAATCCACCTTCACAATACATCAGATAATAGCGCCACAGCTGATGGAAGGGTTCCTCGAACCCCTTCAGAGCACCACGCGCGATGGCGAGGTCATAGCGTTCCCGCCAACGCTTCAGGGTCTCCGCGTAGTCGAAGCGGAAAGCCTCGCGATCCTCCCATGACAGGCTGCGTTCGAGTGCCAGGGCAGCGAACGTCGGCTCGTCCAGCAGCATTCCGCCGGGAAAGATGTAGGTCTGAATGAAATCGGGGTTGCGCGCGTAATTGTCGAAAATCTCGTCCCGCACCGAGATATATTGGAGCGCCGCGCGCCCGCCGGCTTTGAGGTTGCGCGAGATGCAATCGAGATATGCCGGCCACCAGCGCTCGCCGACGGCCTCTACCATTTCAACCGACGCGACGGCGTCGAACGTCTCGGCGGTGTCGCGATAATCAGCCAATCGGATTTCGATATTGCCGGAGAGGCCGGCAGCCGCGATCTTTTCCTCGGCCCAGGCCTTCTGCTCCTTGGACAGAGTCAAGCCAACGACCGATGCGCCGCGTTTGGCGGCTTCGATCGCCAGGGTCCCCCAGCCGCATCCGATTTCGAGCAACCGGTGGCCGGGCTGGATGGCGAGCCGGTCCAGCAACGTGTGGATCTTGTTGAGCTGTGCCTGTTCCAGGGAGACACGACTTCGTTCGTCCTGAGCCAAGCCGGAGGGCGGTCCACTGACGTTCGTCCCATGCGCCCTTCGACTACACGCCTGGGGCGCTCCGCTCAGGACGAACGATCCCGCTGCACCTGAGAATCTGGCCGAGCTGTAGGTCATCGTCTCGTCCAGCCACGCGGAATAGAAATCGTTGCCGAGATCGTAGTGCGCGGCGATGTTTTTGACCGCCGTCCGCGGAGCGTTGTCGCGAAGTCGGTGGGCAAGAGAGTTCACCCAGCGGAACAGTCCCTTTGCACGCCCGATGTTGCCCAGCCTGACCGCGTTAGCCGAGAAAAGCTCGAAAATTGCGACGGGATTGGGGCTCGACCATTCGCCTAGGGTCCACGCCTTGTACCAGCCGACCGAACCGGACGTCGCAAGCCGCACGAGCGACATCCAGCTCCGCAGATGCACGACCGCATGCACTCCGTGTCCCCGAAAGCCGAGCTTCCGTTGCGATCCGTCAGGAAGCGTAATCTCGAGCCCGCCGCTCGGAAGCTTGCAATCGATGTCGTCGAGGACTTTCGAAACAGCCGGCGCGGCGAGGCGCGCGAGCGCCCCGCCCCCTGTCGCGAACCGCCGATCCGCGCGAACCAGATGCTCCCCGCGCGTGCTCATGGCGCGGGAGTTATGGATTCGAATTGCTATTGTCGAGCCGGATCGCCGAACGGAGGCAACTCCTCAGGGCGCGTCGGCGACGACGAAGTCGTCAAAGTAAATCAGGTCCCCTGCCTTTCCAGGACCGGTGATTTCGAGATTGACGGTCGCCGAGCCGGCCGGGGCGGCGAAATTGGCGAAGCCCTCGCGCCATTGCTTCGTCAGCTGGACTGGGATGACGTCGGTTCGGAGGACCTGTCGGGCGCTGTCGATCCACGTGACTTTCAACGTGGCACTCGCCGGGCCGGTGGTCGTGCGCTTCGCCCAATAAGCGATGCGTTTCGAGCCGGCCACGGTTGCGAAGCCCGGATAGTTGGCGAGGTGAACGCCCCAACCATTAGGCGCGGTGACATTGACCTTCAGGCTGTAACTACCGCCGTGCCGCTGTTTTGCATCGCGCGAAATCGTCGCGGAATACCAAGCCTGCCATTGGCCCACGGAGCCTTCGAGGGTCGACGTGTCCGAATCGAGGTAATTGGCGACGGGCGTTGGTCCCGGCGGTGGCGGCGCGACCCCGTCGAAACTGCTTCCGGGATCCTGGCTGAATGGCGCGGACGTCCAGGCGGCGATATCGACCTGCTCGCCATAGCCCTTCGAGAACCTCCAGTTTCCCGAATAACGATTGTCGTGGAACCGGTTGTTCGCGCCGAACATGACTTTGTTCTGGATTTCGGCGACCGTGTAAGGGGCCCAGGGCATGTTGTCGGCGCCAGTGGCGTAAAGAGCATTCACGCCGCAATAGTCGCCCACGCACGGCACCACGGAGGGGTCGAACACGAAGTCGTTGTTGTAGACTTCGACATTCTGCGAATTCCAGCGGCAGTTGGTTCGATAAGGCTCCTGCGCGATGTCGGTATAGCAGGGGTGGGTCGCGTTGATCGGGTTCGGATAATTGTAATCATAGGGTTCCGGAATGATCGTCGGGGAGACGAACGGCGTGCAAT
>JBKPOO010000057.1:0-16072 GCA_046733175.1 Pseudomonadota bacterium | reverse complement strand
GTTCAGCCTCGGCCATCGCGGACGCCGCGAAAAGGCCGAGCGCGAAGCCCCATTCCAGGAAATAGTTGATGCTCGATCCGACCTTGGCGAGCAGGACGAGGGTCAGGGAGGAGAAAAGCAAGTAGGTGGCCGCGATCAAAGCGCGGCGAGCGCGACTCCGACGATTCCATAGCGCAGCATCTGGCCGACGAGGCCCTGATCCAGGCTTCTGGCTATTTGCTGCATTTGGCTGCTAACGGCCCCTTCGCTACCCGCTATCGCATTCCATAGGGCAGAATGCTTAACGCTCCCGCCAGCACGAATTCCATTGCTTGGTCGACCGCTCGTTGGTGGGAGAGGCCGTGGTTCGTTGCGCTCATTCTTGCGCTTTCGACAGTTCCGCTTCTCTATCCACCCATCCCGCCCCTCGTCGACCTCATGGGCCACATGGGACGCTATCGGGTCGAACTGGATCTTGCCCGCTCGCCGACGCTCCAGCTTTATTACGGCTATCGTTGGGCTCTGATCGGCAACCTTGGAGTGGATGTGCTGGTCAAGCTGCTGGGGCCGCTGCTTGGCCTCGAGCCGGCGGTGAAGCTGATCGTGCTTATCATTCCGGCGGCGACGGTCGCGGGATGTCTCTGGGTCGCGCGAGAAGTTCACGGACGGATCCCGCCGACGGCATTTTTCGCCCTGCCCTTTGCCTATGGCCACCCGTTCCTGTTCGGCTTCGTCAATTACGCCTTGGCGATGGCGCTCGCCTTGCTCGCCTTCGGCTTGTGGCTGCGGCTCGGGCGCCTCGGCCGGACGAAGCTGCGCGCCATCCTGTTCGTGCCGATCTCGGTCGTCATCTTCTTTTGCCACACCTACGGCTGGGGCGTGCTCGGGTTGTTGTGCTTCTCCGCGGAGGCCGTCCGCCAGCACGACAACGGCAGGCGATGGCTGAAGGCCGGCTTGCACGCCGCGCTTCACGCGGCGGTGATGGCGCTTCCCATCCTCATCATGCTGGCCTGGCGCAGCGAGGCCCACGGTGGGTCGACCTCCGGCTGGTTCGAATGGCGCAAGTGGGAATGGATCTATTCCGCGCTCCGCGATCGATGGCTCGTCTTCGACGTCGGGTCCGTGACCGTGGCGGCGCTCGTGCTCCTTTTCGCGCTGTTCAGCCGGGCCCTCACTTTCTCCCGGAACCTCGCGTTCTCGGCCATCGTGCTGACCTTTGCTTTCGCGATGATCCCCTGGACCGTGTTCGGCTCGTCCTACGCGGACATGCGCATCGTCCCTTATGTGATGATGACTGCGCTCCTCGCCGTCCGGTTCCGTGAGGACGCGACGCTGCGCGCTACTCGCGTATTCGCCGTCCTGGGCACGGGGTTCTATGCCGTTCGATTGGGCGCGACCGCGGCAAGCCTGGCGATCGCGTCGAACGCCCTGCAGGCCAAGCTCGCGGCCCTTGACCGAGTGCCGATCGGATCTCGTGTGGTCAGCCTCGTCGGTCTCGCGTGCCCGAAACCCTGGGCCTTGCCCCGCACGAGTCACATCGGCGGCATGGTGATTGCCCGCCGGCTCGGCTTTTCCAACGACCAATGGCTGATGGAAGGAGCGAACCTGTTACAACTGCGCTACGCGCGAGCTGGGATTTTCAGGGCCGATTCCTCGCAGATTGTCCGCATGGAGGGCTGTCGGGGCTGGACCGTCGACACCGCGCTGCGGGTCTTTCCGCGCGATCGGTTCGACTATGTGTGGCTCGTCGATACTGGACCCTACGACCCCAGGCTTGTCGCCGGCATGCAACCGGTCTGGCGCGGACCGGGGTCGATCCTCTATCGGTTGAATCCGTGACCACGCTGTCGATCGTCGTTCCGTGCTTCGATGAAGAAGCCTGCCTCTCGGTTCTGAACGAGCGGCTGACCGCAGCTGCGCGCTCGGCGGTCGGCGACGATTATGAAATCGTCCTCGTCAACGACGGCTCGACCGACCGCACCTGGTCGATCATGCAGGACCTGGCCGCGAGCGATCCGCGCCTCGTCGCGATCAACCTATCGCGCAATCACGGGCATCAGCTCGCACTGACCGCCGGGCTCGACCTCTGCCGTGGCGACAAAGTGCTGGTGATCGACGCCGACCTCCAGGATCCGCCCGAGCTGCTGAGCGAGATGCTCGACACGATGCGGCGCGAGAATGCGGACGTCGTCTATGGCGTGCGCAAGAGCCGCGCCGGGGAGACGGCGTTCAAGCGGGCGACCGCACATGGCTTCTATCGCCTGCTGTCGCGTGCGACCGAAGTCGATATCCCCCTCGACGCCGGCGATTTCCGGCTGATGAGCCGACGCGCGCTCGACGCACTGCTCGCAATGCCGGAGCAGGCGCGGTTCATTCGCGGAATGGTCGCGTGGATCGGGTTCAAGCAGGTCCCGCTGCTTTACAACCGGGACGAGCGTTTCGCCGGCGAGACCAAATATCCGCTGCGGAAGATGATCCGCTTCGCCTTCGATGCGCTTACGGGCTTTTCGTCGGCGCCCTTGAAGCTCGCGAGCCACGCGGGGCTGTGGCTGTCCCTCGGATCGGTGGTGATCGTCATCTATATTCTCGCGGGCTGGCTTTCGGGACGATCGGTACCCGGCTGGACGTCGCTTATGCTGGTCGTGGTCGTGCTCGGCGCGATCCAGATGTTCGTGCTCGCGCTGATGGGCGAATATCTTGGCCGGCTCTACAATCAGGCGAAGAACCGGCCGCTCTACATCGTCCAGGAAATCGCCGGCCGCGACGGCGAGGAGCCGGCAAGACTCGGAGTCATCGCGTCATGCGTAGGTCCAGCGCCGATGAAGGGCAAAGGTCAGAAGCGGCGTAAGAACGAGGTTGGGGACGATGGGCCACCAGGTCGGTCCGCCTAGCCGCTCGACGAGGAACCACACCCAAAAGCTGTTCAGCAAATAGCCGAACATGTTCACCGCGACGAAGCGCGTTCCGATGCGGGCGTGATCGTCGCGCTCACCGTGGCCCCGGAAGCTCACCCACCCATGCGCGAAATAACCGACGACGACGCCCGCGATCCAGGCGATCGCGATGGCGGCGAGGGGTGACGCATAACGGCTCTCCGCGAGGCCGTAGTAGATCGCCTGCCCCCCGATCGTGATCAGCGCGCCGATGATTCCGTAGCGGATGAGCTGGTTGAAGGCTTCGCGCGCCTCGGCGTCGCTGAGCACGCGCTCGACATGGCGTTTCACTTGCGGAGCCGAGCCTCCACCGATGCCCTGGCCATGGCGATGGGCTTGACCAGAGCGGTCGGGATCAGGCGGACGGCAGCGCGGCGAAGCGCCCAAGACAAATCCCCGCCGATTTCGAGGGCGTGCCCGTCAGGAACCTCGGATGAAAGGATCGATGTGCTGAGCCGTTTGCGCCCGGCGGCATTGGCGTAAATCACGCTGTTGAACCGGTACCAGGGCTTCACGTGCCGCTGGTCGGCGAGCCGCGGGCGAAGCCAGTCGAACGCCCGGTAGCCGCGCTTCGCGAACAATTCGCGCCAATATTCCGGGGGCTGTTCGTTCACGTGATGCTCGCCGCCCTGATGGGGAACCGCCGCGGAGAAGAGGACCACGTCGCCGTGGCGGACGAGATTGTCGACGAAGCCCGCGGCACAATCGCCGGGAAGATGCTCGGCGACCTCGAGGCTTTGGACGAGATCGAACTCGCGCTCAAGATCGAGCGGTGTCGCAAGGTCGTGAGCGACGAACCGGTCGGACGGGATCGCGAGCCGGTCGCGAGCGACATAATCGCCGTCGACCGCGATCACGTCCTTCACTCCCGCTCTCATCCACTCCGCTGCCCAGGCGCCGTGGCCCGAACCGACATCGAGGAGGCTCTTTATCTCCATTTCTTTCAGGATGAGCCTAGCCACGACGTCGGCTGAAGCACGGGAGCCGGCGTCGATATAATCGTAAAAGTCGGTGGAATAGACGTGTTCGGTCATCGCGGTCCCGCCCAGCCTAGCTGGCCACGGTCCGCAGGGTCAAACCCAACGAACATTGCCGTGGCGTTAAACCTCGTCGTCGTCCGCTTGCCCTTTGAAAGCGACCGGCTAGGACGCGAACGATGTGGGAAGCAAAGGCTCAGGATCTGGAAGCGCGAGTGTTGCAATGGCTCGAGCGTCATTGGAAGCTCGCGGCGCTGCTCGTCTGGGCGGGTCTTTGCGCCTGGTTCGTCTACCAGCGCTGGGGCGCGATCCGCTGGTTCGGGCTGGGGGACACCGACGACAATATGCGGATCATGCAGGTCCGCGCCTTGCTCCACGGCCAGGGGTGGTTCGACCTCCGCCAGTATCGTCTCAACGCTCCGTTCGGTGCCGACATCCACTGGTCGCGATTGGTCGACCTGCCGATCGCCGGGCTGATCCTTTTGCTCAAGCCGGTGATCGGAGGAGCTCCGGCTGAGCGATGGGCCGTCGCGATCGCGCCATTGCTGCCATACCTGCTGTTGCTCCTCTCGCTTGCCCTCACCGTTCGCCGGCTCGTGGCCTCGCGCGCCTATATCATCGCCTTCTTCGCTATCTTCTTTGCCGGATCGACCAACGGCATGTTCATGCCGGAACGGATCGACCATCACGGATGGCAGCTTGCCTTCCTCGCCCTCGCAATGGCCGCGATCGCGGACCCGAAGCGCCTGCGCGGAGGAATCACGCTCGGCGTCGCGACTGCACTGTCGCTCGCGATCGGACTGGAGATGCTGATCTATCTGGCGATCGCGGGCGCGGCCATGGTCCTGTTCTGGATCATGGATCGCGACGAGCGCGACCGTCTCAGGACCTACGCGGTGACGCTCGCCGGAGGCACGGCGGTGGCCTTCCTGCTGTTCGCCTCGTACGCCAACCGCGAAGCCGTCTGCGACGCTCTGTCGCCGGTCTGGCTGTCCGATGCCCTGCTCGGCGGCGCCTTGCTGTTCGGCCTCGCCTGGCTATCGCCTGAAAGCTGGAGGGTTCGGCTCGGCCTTGCTCTGGGCGCTGGCGTCATCGTCGCGGCTTTCCATGGCCTGATGTGGCCGCACTGCCTGCATCGGCTGGAGGGCGTTTCGCCCGAGGTCGACCGCCTGTGGCTGAGCCACGTTCGCGAGGCGCGGCCGATCTACCTGCATGGCTGGAGGATCGCGACCCTGACTCTCGCCTTGCCGGCGGCGGGCGCGATCGGCTGGCTGCTGCTCATGTGGGTCAAGCGGCGGGACCGGGAGCTGCTGCGACGAATCATCGGCGCCGCAGCGCTCGCGTTCGCAGCCAGCCTGCTGCTGTTCTGGCAAACGCGCACGGGCCCCGCCGCGCAAATGCTCGCCGTGCCGGGCGCGGCTGCTCTGGTCTGGGTTCTCGTCCCAGCGGCCTGGAACTGGAAATATGGGGATATCGGGATCGGCGACCTGAAGCTGCGCGTCCTCGCGGTCTTTGCCGTCATCGTCATTGGCGCGGGAGCGGCCGTTCCGCTCGTCATGGATTACATTCCGGCTGAAAAGAAGACCCAGCAGGGGGCGGCGATCGACCGCGCCAACAATCTGTGCAATTCGCTGTGGGGCTATCATGCGGTTGCGCTGCAGCCAAAGGGCGTGGTTTTCACTTTCGTCGATCTCGGCCCGCGCCTCATCGCCGTCACGCACCACAATTCGATCGCTGGGCCTTATCACCGCAACGGACAACAAATTGCGGATGTGATGAACGCGTTCCGGGGGAGTGCCGACAATGCGCACATGTTGGTCCGCAAATATCATTCGAGTTATTTGCTCACCTGCCCGAACAGCTCGACGACGACGATCTTCATGTCGGAAGCCCCGAAGGGCTTCTATGCGCAGCTGCAGCGCGGCGAGATTCCGAATTGGCTGACTCCGGTCGGCCTTCCGAAGGACTCGCCGTTCCGAATGTGGCGGGTGGTCGGCTAGCCTAGGATCGGGAAGCTCTGCCTTAGCCCGTCGATCACGAATTGCGCGGCAAGAGCAGCGAGGATCACGCCGAGAATCCGAGTGATCATCGCTTCGACCTTCTCGCCGATCAGCCGCATGAGCGGACCCGCCGCGAGCAGGGTCCCCGCGGTGATCAACATCACGATCGTTATCGCGGCGAGCACGGTCGCGACCGCAAGCGGCCCGTCCGCCCGCGACACCCACAGCATCGCGCTCGCGATCGACCCCGGTCCCGTGATCATCGGGATGGCCATCGGGAAGACGCTGATGTCCTCTGCCTCCGGAGTGCCCTCGATCGATTGCGCGCGCATTTCACGGCGCGCCGTGCGGCGTTCGAAGATCATGTCGAACGCAATGAAGAACAGCAGGATTCCTCCGGCGATCCGGAAACTCGCCAGACTGATGCCGAGCGCGTGAAGCATCGGCCGGCCGAGCAGCGCGAAGAACATCAGGATTGCCCAGGCGATGAGCGATGAGCGGATCGCCATCGCGCGCCGGTGCGCCGCCGGAGTGCCGCGCGTGAGGCTGGCGAAGATCGGGGCGCAGCCCGGCGGATCGATGATCACCAGGAAGGTGACGAGCGCCGAGCCGAACAGCTCGATCATTGCGAGGGTTTCGGCGGCGGAACGCGATTGTGGAGGACCTGCGCGTAATGCGACCCGTTCCACAGAAAGACGCGGAAGGTTCGGCCGCCCTGCTTGTCGACCTTCCAATCCCAGCCGAGCGTCCTGTCCGCGGATTGGCCGCGGCCATTGTCTTCAGGAGTAGTGCGGGCCTCCTTTGTCGTCAGCTGCGGCGGCGGAGCAATCGGCGCGCCCTTGGCGCGACCGCCGCAGACCGCACGGTGAATTTGTGCGCGTTTCGCCGCAGGAGCCGCGCCTTCGAGCGGTCCGCCGCCGTCATAGACCCAGCGCCAGTCATGCTTCGTCCTTTGCCAAACGGTCGTGAAATAACCGCCCAGCGTTCCGTCGACTTTCCACCAAGGACCCGTGTTCACGGCGATTCGTCCATCGCAGGACACGAAGCTGTGCGCCGGCCGCCAGCTGATCGCCTTGGGCGGATCCTTCTGCGGCAACGCCTCGCGAGCCCAGGCCGCCTGCGGAGTGAAGATCACGGCGTCATGCTCGGCCCATTTGCGAAAGGCGGTCCATTGACCGATCCGCTGGGCATCCCGGGCGAACGACAGTTCGGCATCGACCGCATTCGTGACGGCGGCGGCAAGGAGCAGTGCGGTAATCATAATCCCTCCGGATCTGCGAGGCCGGCGCGGCGGTGCGCGGCGACCAGTGTATTGCGCATCAGCATTGCGATCGTCATCGGCCCGACGCCGCCCGGAACGGGCGTAATGGCGGCCGCGACTTCAACAGCCTCGTCAAACGCTACGTCACCGACGAGCCGGCCTTTGCCATCCTCGGTCGGCAGCCGGTTGATGCCGACGTCGATGACCGTCGCTCCCGGCTTGATCCAATCGCCGCGCACCATTTCCGCTCGGCCGATCGCCGCAACCACAATATCCGCGCGGCGAATGACGCCCGGCAAATCGCGCGTCTTCGAATGAGTGATGGTCACGGTCGCGCTCTCGGCGATCAGGAGCTGGGCCATCGGCTTGCCGACGATGTTGGAGCGGCCAATGACCACCGCTTCCAAGCCGGCGAGGCTTTCGAGCTCCGCTTTCAGCAAGTGGAGGCAGCCCAACGGCGTGCACGGGACCAGCGACGGAAGTCCCGTCGCCAGCCTGCCGGCGTTCATCGGATGGAAGCCGTCGACGTCCTTCCCCGGCTCGATGGTTTCGATCACCCGCGTCGCGTCGACCTGCGGCGGCAAGGGCAACTGGACCAGGATTCCGTCGACGCGCTCGTCGGCGTTGAGGTCGGTGACGAGCTGAAAAAGCTCGGCCTCCGAAATAGTGTCGGGAAGGTTGTGAGCGAAGCCCGCCATTCCCGCCTCGGCCGTCGCCCGGTTCTTCGAACGGACGTAGACGGCACTTGCCGGATCCTCTCCAACCAGCACGGTCGCCAATCCAGGCGCGCGTCCAGTGCGCCGCTCAAAGTCGCGCACGTGGCCGGCGACTTTCTCGCGGATCGCAGCGGCCGCGGCTTTGCCGTCGATCCGCCTTGCGGTCATAGGCTGCCGGTGATGAGGCTGGTCTCGGCTCCAGTCAAAAGCCTGTGCGCGATGGCGATCAGGACGATGACGATGAGTGGCGAAAAATCGATTCCGCCAAAGTCCGGAAGCATCCGCCGGATCGGCCGGTACATCGGTTCGGTGACCCGGTTGACCGCACCGACGAAGGCGCGAACTCCCGGCGAATGGATATTGAGCACGTTGAATACAACGAGCCAGCTGAGGACGAACTGAACGATCACGATGAACCACAAGATGTTCAGCAGGTAATGAGCGATGTCGAACAGTGCGCCGGTCATGGCTGCCGCTTAGCCAAGCGCCGCTTACGGCGCAAACCTCTCCGGCTCGGCGACCGCCAGGATCTCCGCAAAGTCCCCTGACGGGTCGGTCCACTCGGCGATCGGAGTCCAGCCCCCCGCGAGCAGGAGCAGGCGACCTCCGCGGGCGCCATATTTGTGGCTGTTCTCGGTATGGATCGAAGCGCCCGCTGAGAAGCGGAAGCGCTGGCCGGCTATGCGGAAGCCGACGTCGCGGACTGCGACCAGGTGCATTTCGATCCGCGACAAGATGTCATTCCAGCGGGCCTCATGGCGGAAGGCGCTTACCGGTATGTCTCCGTCGAGCTCCCGATTGATGCGCCTCAAGAGATTGAGGTTGAATTCGGCGGTGATGCCTTCCGGTTCGTCATAGGCAGCGAGGAGCCGGTCGACGGGTTTGACGCGGTCCATTCCGATGAGCAGGCGCGCTCCTGGACCGAGCAGCGAACGGAAATGGCGCAGCAGGTCGGTCGCGCTCCACGGCACGAAGTTTCCGATCGTGGACCCGGGGAAGAAGCCGACCTTCGACAGATGCTCGATGCCGCCGGGAAGGCTGAACGGCCGCGTGAAATCGGCGACGACGGGAAGCACGTCGAGCGACGGGAACCGCCGCTGGAGCTCCGCCGCGCTGCCGTTCAGATAGTCGCCCGAAATGTCGACGGGAACATAAGCGGCGGGCGCGATGGCATCGAGCAGGATCGGAGTCTTGGTCGCCGACCCGGCCCCGAATTCCACGACTGCGCTACTGGCCGGGATTCGCGCCGCGACCTCGGGCATGATGTCGTGGAGCAGCGCCGTCTCGGTCCTCGTCGGATAATAAGTCGGAAGGCGCGTGATCTCGTCGAACAGCTCAGATCCGCGATGGTCGTAGAGCCACCGCGCGGGAACCGCGGGGATCGGCGCCGACAGTCCTGCGAGCACGTCGTCGCGGAATGCGCGAGTTTGTTCGTCAAGCGTCGCGAGCAAGGCGAAGCCCCGTGAATTGCCAACGCGCGGACGGCGGAAAGAAATTGCGGTACGAGGCTCGGCTGTGCCCGCGCGGGGTGGCGCAGCTCGCGCCCTTGAGGACCAGCTGCGAGCACATGAACTTGCCGTTATATTCGCCGACCGCGCCGCTGGCCGGAGCGAAACCCGGATAGGGCGCAAAGGCGCTTTGCGTCCACTCCCACACATCGCCGAAAACCCCGCCGCCGGGAGCCGGCGCGACCGCACCTGCGCGATCGAGCTGATTCCCGATCGCGGGATCGGCGGACGTCCCGAAATCCTCCCACTCCGCTTCGGTTGGCAACCGCGCGCCCGCCCAGCGCGCGAAGGCGTCGGCTTCGTAATAGCTGATGTGGCCGACGGGGGCGGCGAGATCGATCTCGCGCCGTCCGCCGAGCGTGAATTCGGTACCGTCCTCGCGCCAGTAGAGTGGCGCGCGCACGTTTTCCTGCTGGACCCATGCCCAGCCGTCCGACAGCCACAGCGTCGGCGTGCGATAGCCGCCGGCGTCGATGAATTCGCGCCATTCGCCGTTGGTGACCCGGCGGCCTGCGATTTCATGCGGCGCCAAAAGGACGGCGTGGCGCGGGCGCTCGCTGTCGAAAGCGAAGCCGTCCTCCGTCGCGCCAATTTCGACCACGCTGTCGCGGCCGCGATGCCAGCCCAAGGGCTCGACCGCGAAGCAGGACGGTGCAGGAAGCTCGCCATAGGCCGGCTCGAGCGGGTTTTCGGCGAACGTCGCGAGGATGTCCGTGAGGAGCAGCTCCTGATGCTGCTGTTCGTGGTGGATCCCGAGCTCAATCAGATCATGGGCTGCAGGTGGGAGCGACGGCAGCGCGCGCTCCAGCGCCTCATCGACGTGCCCGCGATAGGCGCGCACCTCGTCCAGCGAAGGGCGGCTGAGCATTCCGCGCTTCGGCCGGGCGTGCCGCTCCCCCTCGCCGTCGTAGTAACTGTTGAAAAGGTACGGCCAGCGATCGTCGAACAAAGCATAGCCGGCGACATGATCGCGCAGAACGAAGGTTTCGAAGAACCAGGTCGTATGCGCGAGGTGCCATTTCGAGGGCGAGGCGTCGGGGAAGGGCTGGATCGAAGCGTCGGCGTCCGAAAGCGGGGCGCCCAGGTCGAGTGAACGGTTGCGGGTAGCGAAAAGCCGCTCGCCAAGCAGCGCCGCGCTCCCTTCGGGGGTCGAAATCGAATCCTCCCGGGCCATGACGCGGGCTCCTGCCACGAAACGATGGTTGGGTCGAGCGGAAAGTTCGCTGTTTGTTCCGCAAGACGGATTATTCGTCGCGCGTTGCGCCCGGCTGCCAGAGAACGTCGCCCCCCTCCACCGCCGCCACGTAGCGCGCGGCGACGAATAGGAGATCCGACAGCCGATTGAGATAGGCCAATAGCTGCGGATTGAGTGGTTCACTTGCGTTCAGCGCGACGGCGGCGCGTTCCGCGCGGCGCACCACCGTTCGGGCGAGGTGAAGCGCGGCAACGGCCTGCGATCCGCCGGGAAGGATGAAGCTTCGGAGCGGCTCCAGGCCTTCGTTCATCGCGTCGATCTCGGTTTCCAGTCGGTCGACCTGGCTCGCGACAATCCGCAGCCCAACGCGGAACTCGCCGGGGGTCGCCATATCGGCCCCGAGATCGAACAGATCGTTCTGGATGCTGAGAAGATGCTCGGAGAGTATGCCCGGCACGAGTGTAGCAATCGCGGTGCCGATCGCGGCATTGGCTTCGTCGACCTCGCCGATCGCCGCCATTCGAAGGCTCGATTTGCTGACCCGGCTGCCGTCAACGAGGCCGGAGCTGCCGTCGTCCCCCGTGCGCGTGTAGATTTTGTTGAGCTTGACCATAGGGCCCTTACCGGGCCGAGCCCGCCACGACGAGGATCAGGATCACGATGACGATCGCGACCGCCTGGAACAATACACGCCGCTGCATCCATTTTTGCGACTGCTCGCCCGTCAGGTCCTTGCCCGAAGCCATCGCCATGACGCCGCGAACCAGGACGTAAACCACGCCCGCCATCGCGAGGAGGAGCAGGATGAGGAGCGGGAACCGCATCGCGCCGCCTTAAGCCGCGGAGAAAGCGAAACCAAGCGGAAGCTTGCCGGCGAGCAAGTCGGCAGCGAGGCCACGCCCGTCGATGCCGTTCTCGCGCATGGCCTCAAGGGTCGGCGCCAGGTCGCGCTTGGCAAGGCGCCGCCCGTCGGAATGGGTGACCAGAGGATGGTGCAAATAGGTTGGCTGGGGCAGCGAGAGCAGGTCTTGCAGCAGCCGCTGGACCGGGGTCGACGGACGCAGGTCCACGCCCCGAACGACCATATTCACTCCGCTTTCCCAATCATCCACGACGCAGGCCAGATGATAGGATGCCGGAGCATCTTTCCGCGCCACGATCGCATCGCCGATGTCGGTCGCGGTCGCCGCGAAGCTTACCGCGCCCGTTTCGGTCCAGGAGGGCAAGCCCGCGCGCTCGAGGGCCTTCGAGGAATTGAGCCGCCAGCAATGCGGGATCGTTGCCCGCCGTTCGGGATCGTCAGGCAGGTTGCGGCACGTGCCGGGATAGGAGGTCGCGGCATCGCCGTGAGGAGCGGTCAGCGATTGGGCGATATCGGCGCGGGTGCAGAAACAGGCGAAGACCAAGCCATCGCTCTTAAGGCGCTCCAGCGCTGCTTCGTAGGCAGCCGTGCGCTCAGACTGGACGAGCACGGGCTCATCCCAGGCGATCCCGAGCCATTGGAGGTCTTCGTAGATCCCGTCGACGAACTCGGGCCGGGAGCGTGTCGGGTCCAGATCTTCGATACGCAGGCGGAACTTTCCGCCCGCTTCGCGCGCTCGGGCGTGACCTATGACGGCGCTTAAGGCGTGTCCGAGGTGCAAACGACCCGATGGCGAAGGCGCAAAGCGCGTGACAATCATCGGGGGTGTGACCGAAAGGACTCTTGACCGCGAGTCATTGAAAATGCTGTCATAGGCATGTCACGCGGGGTTGGCATCCGGCGGGCAACAAGGGAAGACGGGCCGGGGCCCTCTCCTCCTTGAGTGCGACGAGGCCAGGAGCTGGAGTTCGGACCCACCGGACGAAAGGCGTTGCTGGCAGTCGCATGTATCATCCCGAGCTGATCCGCCATCCCGACAGCTGCCCGGCGCTTGTCCTCAACGCCGATTACACCCCGCTGTCTTATTACCCGCTGTCCTTGTGGCCGTGGCAGACCGCGATCAAGGCGATGTTCCTCGAGCGCGTCGACGTCGTCGCCCATTACGAGCGCGAGGTGCACAGCCCGAGCGTGGCGTTGAAGCTGCCTTCGGTCATCGCTCTGCGCGATTATGTCCGGCCGAACGAATATCCGGCCTTCACCCGGTTCAACCTGTTCCTTCGCGACCGATTCCGCTGCGTCTATTGCGGTTCGGGCAGGGAATTGACCTTCGACCATGTGATTCCGCGCGCGCAGGGCGGGCGGACGACGTGGGAGAATGTCACGACCGCCTGCGCTCCATGCAACCTCAGGAAGGGCGGCCGCACCCCGATGGAAGCCCACATGCACTTCCAGCGCGAGCCAATCCGACCGACGAGCTGGCAATTGCAGGAGCACGGCCGCGCCTTCCCGCCCAATTATTTGCACGAGAGCTGGCGGGACTATCTTTACTGGGATGTCGAGCTGGAGCCGTAAATCCCGCTGACGAAGTCGCGGACCTTGGGAGCGATGTCGTCGCGCTGAAGGGCGAGGGCGAGATTGGCGATGACGAAGCCGGCCTTGTCGCCGCAGTCGTGGCGGACGGAGTTCACCTTCAGCGCGTGGAACGGCTGCTCGCCGATGAGCCTGGCCATGGCGTCGGTGAGCTGGATCTCGCCCCCGGCGCCTTTCTCCTGCGCGTCGAGCATGCGCATCACTTCGGGCTGGAGGATGTAGCGACCGATGACTCCGAGCCGCGACGGAGCCGCGGCGGGTTCGGGCTTTTCGACGAGGCCCAACACTTCCGTAAGATCGCCGTCGGACTTGCCCGGCGTAATGATTCCGTAGCTGCTGGTTTTATCGGCCGGGACCTCCTCGGTGGCGACCAGGTTGCCCCCGACTTTCTCCCACGCTTCGACCATCGCTTTTAGCGCTCCAGGCACCATCAGGTCGTCGGGAAGGAGGACCGCAAACGGCTCGTCGCCCACGATGTGCCGGGCGCACCATACGGCGTGTCCCAGGCCCAGCGGCTGCTGCTGGCGGACCGTGATGATCTCCCCGAAGCGCGTATTCGACGGGGCCAGCGCATCGAGGCTCTTGCCCTTCGCGCGCAAGGTCGACTCGAGCTCGTAGGCATGGTCGAAATAGTCGACGAGCGGCGACTTGCCCCGGCCGGTGACGAGGATCAGCTCCTCGATGCCGGCTTCGCGCGCTTCATCCACGGCATATTGGATGAGTGGCCGATCGACGATCGTGATCATTTCCTTGGGGATGCTCTTGGTCGCCGGCAGCAGGCGAGTGCCGAGCCCTGCGACCGGGAAGACCGCCTTGCGCAATCGGTGGCTCATTTGGGGGTTGCCGGCCCGGTGTCGTTGGTGACGGCGTAAGGGTCGGAGCCCGCCGGAAGCGCCGGAGCCGCACCCCCGCTCGGCGGCGGAAGGTCGAACGGATCCGTCGCCCGGGGCTCAGACTTCTTCATGAGCTCGTCGACGCGCTCGGGGTGAGCGTTCGGCGGCGGGGTGAGAAGCTCGGAAGCGGTCGGCGTGGTCCGCGCCATCAGCGGCTTCACGGGCAGGGGCTGGCCGGGCGCGGGTTTCAGGTCCGCGACCTTCCCGCAACCTGCGAGAAGGCCGATTGCAACGATCGAAGCTGCGCGCGAAACCCTCATGCGCTCCGACTAGCCGGTCGCCGGCTATTGCGCTAGCGGCGGTCCATGCGCCTCCCCGCTTTTGCAATGGCGATCATCGCCGTCGCCGGATGTTCGAAGCCTGAACAGCCGGCCAATAACCAGGCCGAGCCGGCAGCCGCCGAAGCCGGCCCCCAGAAGGGCGTCGACCGAAGCCATAAGGGCCAGCTCGCTCCGGACGTGGTTTTCGCCAACCCCGACGGCGGAGAGATTTCGCTTGCCAGCTTCCACGGGTCGCCGGTGCTTGTGAACCTCTGGGCGACTTGGTGCGCGCCCTGCGTCAAGGAGCTTCCGACGCTCGACAGGCTGGCCGCGGCGCACCGCGTCGACGGCGCGCTGGGAATCGTCGCCGTCAGCCAGGATTCGGGACCGCATCCGTCGGTCGTCGCCTTCCTCGACAAGCTCAAGATCAAGGATCTTGGCGCTTACCAGGACTCGAAAATGGGGCTGTCCGGAGCGCTTGGGGCGGAGGTGCTGCCGACTTCGATCCTGGTCGACGCCGAAGGGCGCGAGGTCTGGCGCTATGTCGGCGACCTCGACTGGACGAGCCCCGAAGCGGCTAAGCTATTGTCTGAGGCCGGCGCTCCGGCAGCTTCAAAAGGCTGAGCACACGCCCGTCGATGGCGGCCAGGCCGAGCGCGATGAAGCCAAGGCCCAGGAAGTCCTGGATCGCCAGCGTTTCGTTCAGGAACAAAGCTCCGAGCAGGATGGCAACGGGCGGCACGAGCAGGGTGACGAGCAGCGCATTGGTCGCTCCCGACGTCTCGATCAGCCGGAAATAGAGCACGTACCCGAAGGCCGTGCAGAACAGGGCCAGAGCAGCGATCGCGCCCCAGGCGGTCAGCGGCGGGAAGGCGTGAGTCCACGGCTGGTCGACGAAGATCGACAGCGGAAGCATCATCACTGCGCCCGCAGTCAGCTGCCCGGTCGTGACGCTGAGCGGCGATACGCCCATCCGCCGGAAGCGGCGGGCCCACACTGCCGCGAGCGCGTAGCTCAGAGACGCGGTTACGCAGGCGATTTGCGCCAGTGCGCTTGTGCCGAGGCTCGCCAGCAACGACGGTCCGATCATCGTCGCGACGCCGCCAAAACCGAGGAGCACGCCGGCGATCTTGCGCGGAGTCATGCGCTCATCGTGGGTCAGGAAATGAGCCACGAGGACACCCCAGATGGGGGTGGTGGCATTGAGGATCGAGGCGAGGCCGCTCGCAATATGAGTCTGGCCCCACCCGAAAAGCGTGAACGGCAAGGCATTGTTGAGCAAGGCAAGCAGTAGGATCGAGCCCCAGACCTGCCGTGGTAGGCCGAGTTTGTGGCCCTTAAAGAAGAGGTATCCCCACATCGCCGCGGCTGCGATCGTTAGCCGCAGCCAGACATAGGTCAGCGGCGGAACGTGCCGGACCGCAACTCCGATGAAGAAAAAGGCGCCACCCCAGATGACGGCGAGAATGGCGAGGATCAGCCAGTCGCGGCCGTTCATTTGCAAGCGTATCACGTGCGCTTTTTCGCGCATGGTGAGCGCGGCTGCGTCCGCGAGATTGCGGTCAAACGCCTGGGGAGGGAGCGGTTTCATGGCCCGGCGAAATACAGGTTACGGACCTGTGCCCGCCAACAAATGCCCGGACTCGGGCTATAAGCTGGATTTATACCGGAGCGTCGTTGCGAGCGCAGCGAAGCAATCCAGTCCGGATTGCCGCGTCGCCTTCTCCTCGCAATGACGGCTAATGACGGCTAATCGCGCAGCAGCTCGTTGATGCTGGTCTTGGACCGGGTGCGTTCGTCGACGCGCTTGACGATCACCGCGCAGGCGAGCGCGGGGCCGCCGTCCTTGCCCGGAAGCGCTCCCGGCACGACCTGTCTCTTATACACATCTCCGAGCC
>JBKPOO010000056.1:0-3665 GCA_046733175.1 Pseudomonadota bacterium | reverse complement strand
GCCTGCGTCGCTGCCGGGCGGCGCCGGTTCGTGATGTTCCCGCCCGATCAGACCGCCAACCTCTACCCCGGGCCGATGGACGTCACTCCGGCGAGTGTTCCGATCAGCATGGTGTCGCTCGACGACCCCGACTTCGACCGCTTCCCGCGCTACCGCGAAGCGCTAGATGCAGCGCTCGTCGCGGAGCTCGAGCCGGGGGACGCCGTCTACATCCCGTATTTGTGGTGGCACGGCGTCCAGTCCCTGTCCGGCTTCAATATCCTGACCAATTACTGGTGGAATCGCGACGAAGCCGCGGCGCGCTATCCCTACGTAATGCTCCTGCAGCTGATGTATCAACTGCATCGCGGGATGAAGCCCCAGCATCGTGATGCCTGGCGCGCCCTTTACGATCATTACGTGTTCCAAGCGGACGGCGATCCGATGGAACCGCTGACTGAATCGCACCGGGATTCGGAGCGGGATATCGATCGCGCGAAGCTCCGGCAGGCGATCCGCGAGCTGCTCGACTGAATGAGCGGCCTTAGCCACTTTGAGATCGACGGACGCAGGATCGCTTACCGGCGGCGCGAGGGACGATCGCCGACGCTCCTGTTCCTGCCCGGCTACGCGTCCGACATGGACGGCGCGAAGGCCCTTGCGCTCGACGCCTTTGCAGCGGAGCGCGGCCTTACCATGCTTCGTCTGGACTATTCGGGCACGGGATCGAGCGGCGGGGCGTTCGAAGACGGCACCCTCGCACTATGGCTGGAAGAGGCGCTCGCAGCGCTGGACCGGCTCACAGAAGGGCCGGTCATACTCATCGGCTCTTCGATGGGCGGATGGATCGCGCTGCACCTCGCTCTGCTCCGACCCGAACGCGTGCATTCCCTGGTCGGAATCGCCGCGGCCCCGGATTTCACCGAGTGGGGCTTTCGCGACGAGCTGAAAGCACGGCTCGTCGCTGGCGAGACACTGCGCGGTCACGGCGACTACGGCGAGCGGATCACCACCGCCGCCTTCTGGGCATCCGGGCAGGACCACCTCGTTTTGGACATGGAAATCCCGATCGATTGTCCGGTCCGACTGGTGCATGGTGACGCGGACCTCGACGTTCCGCTGAATGTCGCCTTCCGCGCCATGCGCGCGCTGCGTTCAGCCGATGTCCAGCTTGTGACTATCAAAGCCGGCGGTCACCGGCTGTCGGAACCGACTGAGATCGACGCCATCCTGCGCACCGTCGCCGGACTTTTGGAGCGTGACACTTGATCCATCTTCTCATTGCCGCCGCCATCGCCGCCGCTCCGGCCTGTCCCGACGTCGTTACTCCCGACGCAGCCATCTGCCGCGCGCTCGAAGCGCAGAAGAATGGCAATCCCGAAGCCGCCGCTCGCGGTTTCGAGGAAGCCGCGCAATCGGCATCCGAGAAAGAGCCGGCGACCGCTCGCATGTGGGCGGCCGCGGGGAACATGTGGCTTGCGGCCAACCAGCCCGGCAAGGCTGCGCTCGATCTCGACCGTGCGCTGGCGCTCAAGGGTCTCGAGGCCGAGCAGCGCGGCGAAGCCCTCCTCGACCGGGCGCGAGCGGCGGAGGCGACGAACGACCTGAAGACCGCCCGGACCAGGCTCAACGAAGCCGCGGCGAGCATCTCCGACGATCCATTCTATTGGTATTTTTCCGCGGCGCTCGCGATCCGCGAAGGCGATAAAGCGACCGCCGAGGCCGCGATCGGCAAAGCGCTAACGCTTGCCCCCTCGGACCCTGCGGTGTTGTTCGAAGCGGGCCATGTCGCGCACTTCGCGGGCGACGACGACAAAGCGCGAAGCTACTGGATGCGCGCTGCCGGCGGCGATCCCAACGGATCGGTCGGAAAGGCCGCCGCCAAGGCTGTGGAAATGCTCGGAGTCACTCCGACCGTGAAAGCGGAAGCGCGGCCGCGCAAGTGAGCCGCCGCGCTCCCGTCACTCAGCCGAGGTCGTAATCGATCGTCGTTACCACCCGGACTTTCTGGAACGGCGTGCTGCCGCCCGACGATCCACAGTCATCGCAATCCTCACCGTCGCGCGCACCAACCGAGAAATAACCCTGGCTGGCGGTCTTGATCCGGCCGACGGACGTCCCGCTGTCGCGCGCGAACTGGTCGGCGCTCCGTCGGGCGTTCTGGGTCGCTTCGGCGATCATCCGGGGCTTCAACTGATTGAGGCCAGTGAACGTATAATTGATTCCGCTGGACGACATCTCGACCCCGTCGCGGAGCAATTCGGCCTGGCGGGTGTAGGCCGCGCGCGCTTTCATCACGTCGGTCGTCCGAAGCTGGATCGAGCGGCTGACGACCAGCAAGCGCGGTCCGACCGGCTTGCCGTCATTGTCCATCGGCTGCTCGTGGCCGAGCGAGACGTCGGTGTCGGCGATGTCTTCGGGACGGAAGCCGGCGCGCTGGAAGAAAGCGCGAACCGACCGCGCCTGGTCGTCGACCGATTTTTGCACGGAGCCCAGATCGGGCCCGCGATGCGAGAAACTGACCGACCAGGTCGCAAGGTCGGCGGTCACATCGCGTTCGGATACGCCGCGCACCGTCACCGACCGGTGTTCGGCCATCTTGGAACGGCGAAGCCCGTCGCCGAGGGCATAACCGCTCGTCGTGAGACCAATCGCAAAAATCGCTACCGCGCCCAAAAGGACGGCGCGGCTGTCCTGCAGCTTCTGGAACATGGGATGAAAACCCGTGCGTTCGTCCGCTATAACGAGCAGCCACCGGTCACGATCGCCGGTCACGGCTGCGACGAACCGTGCATATATAGCGATGAACTGAGTGAGGTGAAATGAAATTCTTGCACAGCATGATCCGCGTGTCGGATCCGGGCGCGACTGTTGCATTCTTTCAACTGTTGGGCCTCGAGGAACGGCGGCGAATGGAAAATGAGCAGGGCCGGTTTACGCTCATCTTCCTCGGCGTTCCGGGCGACGAAGGCGGCGAGGTGGAGCTGACCTACAATTGGGACGAAGGCGGCTATTCCGGCGGACGCAACTTCGGCCATCTCGCTTACCAGGTCGACGATATTTATGAGACCTGCGCCCGGCTGCAGGCCGCCGGAGTGACGATCAACCGCCCTCCGAGAGATGGCCGAATGGCATTCGTCCGTAGCCCCGATTCCATCTCTGTCGAGCTGCTTCAGAAAGGCAGCGCGCTCGCGCCCGCCGAACCCTGGGCGTCGATGGCGAACACGGGTGAATGGTGATGCTGGAGGTCGTGCCCGTCCCCGTCCTCACCGATAATTACGTCTGGCTGATCCACGACCACGAGAGCGGAGAGACCGCGGCGGTCGACCCCTCTGTCGCGGATCCTGTACTGGAAGCCGCGACCGCAAGGGGATGGCAGCTGACGCAGGTGCTCAACACGCACTGGCATCCCGACCATACCGGAGGCAACGCCGGCATTCAGAACGCGACGGGCGCTCCGATCACCGGTCCGGCTGAAGCCGAGCGCGTCAGCAAGGTCGACCGGATCGTGGCGGAAGGCGACCGGGTTACGGTCGCGGGAGCCGGGGCCGTCGTCTGGAACATTCCGGCACATACCGCCGGTCACATCGCTTATTACTTCGAGGACGAGGGGATGATCTTCGTCGGCGACACGATGTTCGCAATGGGGTGCGGCCGCCTGTTCGAAGGGACCGCGCAGCAGATGC
>JBKPOO010000055.1:0-4177 GCA_046733175.1 Pseudomonadota bacterium | reverse complement strand
GCCTTGTGCATCATTGAATGCCTTCACCTTCGCGGGATCGTCGAGATCGCTCGCGTTAAGTTGGACACGCCCGGCATCGGCGCGCGCTTGAGTGACCGCGATCAGGACGCTGCTTTCCTGCTTGGCGTAGCCCTTCACGGTATTCACCAGGTTGGGAATCAGATCCGCCCGCCTTTGATAGTCGGCTTGCAGGTTCGCCCACTGGGCGTTGACCTGCTCCTCGGCGGTCGGGACGCTGTTGAGGCCGCAGCCGGAGAGGCTGAGCGCGGCCAGCGGTGCAAGCAAACCGAAACGACGAAGTGCGGTCATCGGACCCTCCACAAGAAAACGGCGCGCTAATTAGATGCGCGCCCGTTCCGTTTCAATGCTGTCTTAACGTTACAACACAGCCGCGGCTTTCATTTCGGCGCACGCACGCTACGCTTCGGCACGTCGCTCAGAAGGGGGAGTCGATCATGCTGACCGAATTTCGCGCATTCATTGCCAAGGGGAACGTGCTCGACCTCGCGGTCGCCGTGATCATCGGCGCGGCGTTCAGCAAGATCGCGACCAGTCTCACCGAGGACATCATCATGCCCGTCGTCGGCTCGATCTTCGGCGGATTGGATTTTTCGAGCTACTTCACTTTGCTCGGCCCAGTCCCCGACGGCTACCATGGAAGCCTCAGGGATTATGGGGCGCTGAAGGCCGCGGGCGCTCCGGTGCTCGGCTGGGGCGAGTTCGTCACGGTCGTCATCAATTTCCTCATCCTCGCGTTCATCATCTTCCTGCTGGTTCGCTGGGCGAGCAAGATGATGCGGCGCACGGAGGATGCGCCGGGGCCGAGCGAAGTCGAGCTGCTGACCGAGATCAGGGACGAACTTAAGAGGCGGTAAGGGTCATTTCGGCTTCCCGCTGAACCCAGCTTCCTTGCGGAGCGCGTCGCCGTCCATCAGGACGCCGTCGCTCATCACCTGGTCGACATGGCGAAGATCGCCGATCTTCGCTTCGGGGTCGCCGTCGACGATCACGAGATCCGCTTCCTTCCCGGCCGCGATCGAGCCGGTGCGCTTGTCCGCCTTGACGTTGCGCGCCGGAATGATCGTCGCGGTCGCCAGCGCCTCGGCCGGAGTCAGTCCGCCGCCGACGTAAAGCTCGAGCTCCCGCACGATCTCCATTCCAAAGCCGTCGGTGCCCGCCACGATCGGAACGCCGGCGTGGAACAGCTTCGCAACATATTCCTGCATGTGATGGACGCTGGCCTCGGCATCCGCGCGGGTCATCCCTGGCAGGTAGGGAATGGGCCCGCCTTTGAAGCCTCGTTCGGTCGTCGCCGGAAGGGTGCCGGCATAAGGCGCATAGGCAGGATGAATCGTGCCGGCTTCGGGGAGCAGGACATTCTCGACCACGACCAGAGTTGGATCGAGGACGATATGCTTTTCCGCCATCGTCCGGATCACCGTCTTCATCGGCTCGGCGTCGAGGTCGACGTCCTTGAAATACTTGCCTGGCCCGAGCATCCGCATCGTGGTGTTGGCCTTGTCGACGACCTCCTGCGGCATCGCCTGCATGGTTGCGAAATAGATGTGGGTGATCTCATCGTAACCGGCGTTGATCGCGTCGAGCGTTCGCATTCCCGCGGGGATATGACCGTGGACGTGAAGCCCGAGCTCATGGGCCAGCTTGGCGCCGGGCGGGATCCAGGCCGGATTCATCGACGTGTAGAATTTCACAGCCGTCAAATTGTTCGCCTTGATCTTGCGAACCGCCGCCAGCGTCTCCTCGAGGCTCGACACCGCGAGGCTGCCCTGCGCGACCAGCGGGCCCTTCCGGTCGACGATGACCGAATCCCAGCATTCGGGCGCGAGCAAGGTGCCCTTGTTGCGGCGCTCGCGCTGCGAGACTTCGAGTTCGATCGGGCCGCCGGGATTGCGGCAATTGGTCACTCCGAGCGCGAGCTCGCTGACCGTCTGGAAATCGTCTCCGACGTGCATGTGGCTGTCCCACAGGCCCGGGACGAGCGTCTTCCCCGCGCCGTCGATCTTGCGCGTGCCGGCGGGCAGCTTGGCGGGCGAGCTCGCGCCGACGCTCGCGATCTTGCCGCCGCTCGTGAGGACGTACCGATGCTCGACAAACTTCTGAGCATCCGCGTCGTACATCTTGACGTTGCTGAACAGCACGGGGCGCCGGGCGGCCGCGGTCAGGAACTTGCTTGCAGTAGCCGGCGCCAGCTTCCCGATCGCAGCATCCTGTGCGGCGATCATCGGCTTCAGATTGGCTTCGTAACCCTCCGGCATCAACGCGAGCGAGCCGACGAAGCCGAACAGCCGGCCATCGCCGAATCGCCAGACCGGCGACGGGGTTTGGCTGAGCCCCTTCAGGAAATAGAGCTTGAGCGTTTCGGCGCCCTTGGGGCCATTGACGTTCAAGGCGGTCCCCGACGGCTCCAGCACTCCGTGACCCGATGGAAGCAGATCCACCCCGCTCGCCCTCGCGAACAGCGGGATTGACCAGTCTCCTGCCAGGAAGGTTCCGCCGAAGGTGTTGTAAACGCCCTTGCTCGCCGCAGCCTCGCCTTGGTCCACCTGGGTCTTCCAGCGCGCCATCGCCTGGTCGACCGTGAAGGTCTCCGCCGAATCGCCGCCGGGCGTCACTCCGCGAATCGTGATGCTGATCGGCTTGCCGCTGGCATCGAGCTTAACGACTTCGTCCTGCTCGAAGACCAGGCCGCGAAGCAGGATCGATTCGCGATAGGCGATGCTTCCGTCGGGAAGCGTCCAGCGCCATTCGTCGCCGTGCTTGCCGGCTTCGGAGACGACCACGTAATGGGTCGCGTTCTTGGGCGGCACGAGCAGCTGTTCCTTGGGCGTCGGTTCCGCGATCGCGGCCGACGCGCATCCCGTCAGCAATGCGGCCAGAAGGTAATGGCGCATGAACTTTCCCCTGCAACGGCGGGACCGTGGCAACAGCGGCAACGATGCGCAACTGCTCGTTCGACGAGCGGACGGAACCCGTTACAGGCGAATGAGGGTCTCGGGGATCTTGTTCGATCCCGGTCCGACGTCCCAATGGAGCTGGCGGCCGAGGGCATGCGGAGCGGCTCCGTCCTCGCTGTTGTTGGTAAGGATCTCGCCGTCGGTGACGACGGTGAACCGTCCTTCCGCGCGCGATTGCGGCCCGTCGCCCATCTTGCTGCCCGCCGCAGAACCTGCGCGCGCGGCAAGGGGTCCAGCGCCGCCGGTGAGCGCCGGCGCCGTGATCAGGATCGAGCCGTCGGATCGGCGGCGGATGGCGATGAACGGAATGATGAGGTCGTTGTCGGGAAGCGCCGGGAACAGGAAGTCCTGGGTCGCGCGACCTTCGAGATGATAGTCGACGTCGAACACGCCCTTGCCGCGATAGGTGACCGATCGCCATCCGGCATATTTCATCAGCTTGGCGGCAAAGGCGCGGTTGGACGCATCGTCGAGCCCGGGAAGGCCGAAGACTTTGGCCATTTCCTCATTGTCCTTGCGCTTGGCCGCGGCTGCGTCAGCCTGCTGCTTTTCGTATTGAGCGCGCTGGTTCGCGATCTCAGCTTTCGTGCAGGGCCGCTTTGTATGCGGTTTGTCAGGAGACAGAATCACCGCAGGCTTCGTACCATCCTCGCCGACAAAGCATTGCGCCGTCTCGTCGCTCCACGGCTCCGGCTTGCTGGCTTCGTCCGGCGGCAGCTGGATGACGATTTCGCCGCGATAATTGAGGACGAAGCTGTTGTCCTTCCTGACCGTGAGATCCGACGCGAACTTGCCCGGCCCCCACAGGCAGCCGGTTAGCGAGAGCGCAGCGACCGCAACGAGCAGGCGCCTGAACCAGTGATGCATGACGTTACCCCCTTCGCCGGAGGGTAGCTTACGGCTGTTAAGGCGAAAAGTCGTCATTGCGAGGAGCCGCAGGCGACGTGGCAATCCAGAAAGAACTGGATTGCTTCCCCCGGATCAAGGTCCGGGGTCGCAATGACGGATGAGGTGGGGAGCTTCTGTTGCCCGGTGCTCCCCGAACCGCTGGAATCCCCTTCTGTTGCCCGGTGGGGTCCAACCGCGCTTTAGCTTTGTAACTTCAATCCGTTAGGACGTCAGTTACGCAGCAAGAGCGAGCGCCTCGTTATCGTTGGCACTTGTGTGAATGAGCCGTCACGGTGGTCTCATACCGATCGGCA
>JBKPOO010000054.1:0-9306 GCA_046733175.1 Pseudomonadota bacterium | reverse complement strand
TCATCATGAGCAATGCTGATTAGCGCCGCTTCGTCCTCCCGCTCGTTTCCGCTCGTGTTGATGGCAGCGCGTAGCAGCGCGGCAAGCCGGCGTACGTGGCTCCCCAGTTCTTCGATTGTCTCTAGGTTATTGGCGCGACGTACTATAGAATTGTCGAGCATCTGAAGTTTCCCTTTCGAATTGCTCGGCCGGTGATGAGAATGAGCCTCGTCGCCGGCCTTTTTTCAGGCGGCGATCTCGCGATCCGCCATGCGATCGGCGATCCAGGCGTCGACCTCGCTCTCGGCGAAAGCTATTGCGCGGCCGTTTTCGCCGCCGATCTTCACTGGCGCGGGGAAGTCATTGCGCGCGATCAAGACATACAGTCTGGTCCGAGAGAGACCTGTCTTTCTCAGCGCCTCAGGAAGTCTAATAAGTCGCATGGCGGCCACTCCGTTAATGGTGTGGCTCGGGATAATAGGGGCGCTTTTGGGATTGTCGTCTAGAACTTAGTCTTGGCAATTCGACTAATTATACTTCGCGTTTAAGCGGCCGCAGTAAATCTTCAACTCCCGGGGGCAAAAGTGAGGTGGCGACCATTCGTTCTCTGAACTCTGGATCGCGCCAAGCTTTAATATAGCGCCAGCGCGCGAAAATCTCGGCCCTGCTTATGCCAGTTTCGACGACCGCTTGCTGTACTGATTGCTCTTCCTGCCAACCCTCACCCAGCAGGCGTTCAACGATCGCTACGGCTGCATATTCCTCTTTTGCACGAGATAACTTTTCGTGCGGTTTGCCCGCTGTCCGGTTTTTCCAGACGACCTTCTTAGCGAAGCCCTCCTTCGCCTCAACGGCGCCGGCGAGTGCAATGAGGACCAAATTGAGATCGACAAGTAGCTCGCGCTCTGCGGCGCTGAGATTCGGCTTACGATCAGCTGCAAGCAGGTCGCCAAGCCTCTCCTTCGCATCCTCTAGGAACTCGCCCACGCATTCGATGGGCTCGTTTCCTGCCTGAAGAGCGTAGAACGCTCGAAAAGCCTGACTTCGCCCAGTCACAGCGCTAGCCCCGCGAGCGCCTGGGCTGCGCGCTTGTCGTCCAATTTGGCATAGTGTTTTTCGATCATCGCGACGGACGTGCCGCTAAGCTGCGCGACCAGCATCAGCGGGGTGCCGTCGTTGACGAGGTCGCTTATTACGGAGTGCCTGATGTCATAGGCGCACGTCGATCGTGGGAGTCCGGCATTCGCAGCAGCCTCCGTTATCGCGGCCCCCCACGTCTCTTTATCCCACGCGCTGCCATTGGCGCGGGTGAACAACGGCGCCGCCGGAAGCTTGCTCTTCGAATGCTTGGCGAGCAGCCTTGCAGCATCGCTGTCAGGCTGCAGCGGAACGGTCCTGCCCTTGCCGGCCTTGTCGAGGTTCACTGTGAGCCGGGATGATCGTCGGTCAAAATCGGCGACGGTCAGCTGGGCCACAGCTCCGGGCCGCAGCGGTAGGGCGCATAGAGCTTGCACGAATGCCTCTGCGTCGGCCGAGAGGCTCGCCAGCAGTGCTCGCCGCTGCTTCTTGTCCAGATAGTTGTCGCGGCGCCCCGTGACGTTCTGAATGGCCTTCAGAGGCTCTTGCCATGCCGCCTCGGTATTTGGAGCTCCAGGCACTAAAACCTTGGCCAGCGCGGCCCTAAGCACCGCCTGATCGCGATTGACGCTCGAAAGCGACCGCGGCCTTGTGCGCTGCTCGCCCGATTTCCCGCGGCTGACCAGCGCCGGCTTCTCCTCGAGTCGTTTCCGCCATTCGGCGGTGTGGTGGCGCCGCAGTTTCGCCAGCTTCACCTTGGCGATTGGGTCGGAATAGACGTGGCGCTTGAAACGGTTCTCTGCTTCCGTGTTTTCCTTCCCCAAAAGCCTGCAGGCATCCGCGACCGTTTCGATTTTCTCGCGGGTGTGACCGCCACTCGCGACGAGATCGGCGAAGGCTTCGGCCTCCTTCTTCGCCGCCGTGTACTGGTCGCTGGCAGTGAGCTCGGCAAAGCTCCCGAGCGCTTTCAGGCGGTAACGTCGAAGATCCTGGTCATAGGCTCTGGCAATCCAGGTTCCGCGGCCGCCGCGAGCCGACGGGCGGAAGCCGACATAACAGCCGGTATGAATGCGCTGCCAGTAGGGCTCGCGCCGTGCCTTCAGTCCCTCCCGATCCTTTACCCTCGCCAGGTCCGCCATGTCCGCTTCTTCAATCGCTGCAGGTTTGACTGCAGAGGCCATTGTACGGAAAAAATACGGAAAACCTAGTGGGATTTTGTGGCATTATTTGGTCGCGAAAAACCGCCGTTTTCTAGAGGAGCTGGACGTCCTGGAACTCCCTTTTGCTGCAATCGCACTGCAGAGGTCAGGGGTTCGATTCCCCTCAGCTCCACCAGCCTGGAGGCGACGGCCCGAGCATTGACTCTTCGCTTCGTCATCAGGACCGATCCGTCCCGGCCGCGATAAACGATGTCGAACGAGCGCGCATAAGCGGCCTGGTCGAATTTAAACTCACTCCCGTCGATGACGAGCATCGAGGCCCCGAAACGGTCAAGCAGCCGGTGCATTCGCAGCGGATCTATGACCTTGCAGTCGTGGGCCGGAGTATCGGGAGCCGGACAGTCCAGCATCTGCCCATAGCGGCCGGGGCCGAACCAGTCACCGATGGCCTCCCCGCCGAAGTAATAAGTGGCACTGACGAGGCCAAGATGGACCAGGCGATTGCCGAAGGTCGGACGAAGGCGATCTGCGAGCGCGAAAGCGTCGTGACCGGCCTGGGCCGCAAGCAACTGATCACGCCGCTGAAAATTGGCGCCGGCCTGACCGACGGCCAAGGCTGCGAAAATGGCCCCGAGCACGACTGCTCCGGTTCGGGCGAGAAAGTCCGATCTCTCGGCGCGAAGCCGGAATCGCAAAGCCCGCAAAGCGGGCCTGCAAGCGAACGCGACCAGGGCGCCAATCATCAGTTCGGCGGCCGGCAAAGCTGGAAGCAGATAGCGATTGTTCCTGACCGTCGCGAGCCAGAAGAGGCAATAGATAAGGACCACTGCGCTGATGCCGAGCAATTCGGGTCGGCGCTTGCGGGCGCCGAGCGCCGCCAAGGCAACCAAGGCCGTCAAGACGAGCCCTTTCGGTCGAAGGATGAGTGCAAGCGTGCCCGATCCACTGCCGTCTTGAATGGTGCGCAACGTCTCCGTCTGAGAGGCGAGGTCGGCGGCATTCCAAAGATAATGCCCGAACAGATTGCCGAGCACCGGATGGAAGGGGTCACCGGAAATGGCCCAGTTGCGCGCATACCAGGCGCCGCCGACCAGGAGCGCCGCGACCCCGAAGCTGAGGAGGTCAACCGCGGATCTCCGCCGCAGCGCGATGTAAAGGCCCAGCAATAGCGTGATCGGAAGCCCGAAATATTTGATCGCGCAAGCTGCCCCAGCGAAGCACCCCGCGAGGATGAGCCAGCGCCTCGATCGACTAAGATCGGCGATGAGAACGGCGACGAGCGCGCAGGAACCGAACAAGCCGAGGGCCAGATCGACGTTCGCCGCGCCCACCAGGTCGCGAAGCCACCAAAGGCTCGCCAGCAAAAGGACCGCCAGGACGCCCGGCGCGAGTGAGCGGAACAGCATCCGGGAAACCGTCAGCAAGCCGAGGATGATGATTGCGAGCGGCCAGCTCGCAATGAACTGGGCCGCCGGAACGCCGCCGCCCATCAGGCCGACAGCGAACAGGACCTCCATGGCCTGCGGGAACAGCGGGTAACGAATGAACGGCGCGACAGTGAGCCCGTGGTGCTCCGCGATGATCCTCGCCAGCGGCAGGTGGTACATCGTGTCGTCGAAAAACCGGCCGGGAACGCCGAAGGCGCGCGCGAGCACGATGATGAACAGAAGGCCAAGGAGGATTCGCTCCGGCTTCGGGACGTCGATGGGCCAGGCCTTGCGGTGCCTGAGGATCATGAAGATTGCCCATCCGCCGCTGAGCGCTGCCGCTGCGAAGACAATGACCGGCGTCAGGACACCGAGGAACGCCAGCGCACTCGCAAGCGTCAGATCGATGACGAAACCCAGCCCGAGCGAGACGCTGAGCAGCGCCCCGCTCACGCGCGCTTCCGGGTCAGCCCTTCTCGCGAGTCGGGTCGCCAGGCATGCCGCCAGGCCGACAGCGGCACTGTGAGATGCGAAAAGCAAGGCGAACAGCACGATCCGGAAAATCTCGTCGGCCATTCGCGCCCCCGCTGAGTCCGAGCCAGCTACCGTAGTGCGTGTTTGAGGCCCGAGCTAGCCGACGGCCCTCGGGAGGGATAGACTGGCGGCGCGCAAGTTGCTGCGCACGACGGGGGATTTGCTGAAACTCATCGTCCAGATCCCGTGCTTCAACGAGGAAGCGACGCTGCCGGATACGGTTCGGGACATCCCGAAACGCATTGACGGTATCGACACGATCGAGCTGCTGGTGATCGACGATGGATCGTCGGATCGGACGTCGGAGGTCGCGGGCCAGCTGGGTGTCGATCATATCGTCCGCAACAAGCGCAACGTGGGGCTCGCGCGGTCCTTCCGAGTGGGTCTGGACCGCTGCCTCGCCCTTGGCGCCGACATCATCGTCAACACCGACGCCGACAACCAATATTGCGGGGCGGATATCGAGAAGCTCGTTCGCCCGATCGTCGAGGGCCGCGTCGATGTGGTCGTGGGAGATCGCCAGACCGCCACGATCGAGCATTTCTCGATGCGCAAGAAGCTGCTTCAGAAATTCGGCAGCTGGGTGGTCCGTTCCTTCTCGGACGTGGACATCCCCGATGCGGTCAGCGGGTTTCGCGCCATTTCGCGGGACGCCGCAATGCGGCTCAATATCGTCTCGCCTTTCAGTTACACGATCGAGATGCTGATCCAGGTCGGCAAGAAGGGCATGGCGTGCACGAGCGTCCCGGTGCGCACCAACCCGAAGACGCGGGATTCGCGGCTTTTCAAGAGCATCTTCAAATTTACCGAGCGGTCGGCAACCACGCTCATCCGCATGTATTCGATGTACCAGCCGCTTCGAGTGTTCACCGCGATCGGCTTCTTCGTGGCGCTGATCGGGCTCATCCCGATGCTGCGCTTCCTCTATTACTATCTATTCCTGAACGGGCAGGGGAAGATTCAATCCCTCGTGATCGGATCGGCGATCCTCACCGTCGGGGTGCTCACCTTCTTCATCGGGCTCGTCGCCGATCTCTTGAATCACAATCGCGCGCTCATCGAGGTGGCGCTCGAGAAGATCCGGCGGATCGAGGCCGCACAACAGCTAAACGACGGCGGCATGGGTGCCGAAAAGAAATCGGTACCAGATGAACTTGATTATCGTCGAAGCGGCGAGCGTGATCACCAGCGCAGTGACGTAAAACAGACCCGCTAGTTCGAACAGCAAGAGGAAGCTCACATATTCGAGCCCGCGGAACACAGCCGCGCTCGCCCCGTAACGCGCGATGTCGCCGCGCAGGCTGCCGGATCTGCGGAAGACGAAGGCGCGCAAAGTCACGAAGTTCATCGCCAGGACGGTGAGCTGGCTGATCGCGACGGCGACTTTCGGACCGATGTGAAAAAGCTCGTGGAGCAGGATCGGGAGACCCAGGCTGACGATCCCGCTTAGGCCCGTGATCATTCCGAACCGAATGGCCTCGCCGATGATCTGCCGAATAGGCGATTGTTTCATTCGACGGCCGCCGAGCGAACGACGTCTTCCGATCGCATTTGCCCGCCACGCGAGGGCCCATTAAGCAGCAATCGCATGTCTTGCGGACCCACCAGTTTCGTTGCGCGCGCTCAGCATGACTAGGCGGTAGGCCGAGGGCAAGTGCTCAAGCGAGCATATGTTGCGGGCGTCAGGGCGCTGCGGCCGATTGCCGACAAGCTCGGATTGCTGTCGCTGCTTCAACGACGCGGCGCGCGAAGCCGGACAGGCCTTTGGCTGAGGAGTCTGTTCGCAATTTACGATCTCGAGGACATGGCCGCACTCGACCTGCCGTGGTGGACGCTGGCGGCCGTGAAAGAGACGGACGAATTCCTGAAGCGCCGCGGCTCGGCGAGGGTGTTCGAATATGGGAGTGGAGCGAGCACGGTCTGGCTCGCGCGGCGAGCCGCATCCGTGGTGAGCGTCGAGCACGACCCGGATTGGCATCGCGCCATCAGCCGGATGCTTGCAGCGCAGGCAAACGCGCGAATCGAATTGGTCGAGGCCGATCCGTCGCCCGTGCCGGGCTATGTTTCCGAGAAGGAGGGCTGGAAGGGGCGCAGCTTCCACAATTACGCAAGCGCGATCGACGACGAGGGTGGACCATTCGATTTGATCGTCGTCGACGGCCGCGCGCGCGCCGCTTGCCTCACGCACGCCCTCAAACATCTCGCTCCGGGCGGAATGATCCTGTTCGATAATAGCGGCCGCGAACGATACCGCTCCGCGATCGAGGCATCAGGCCTCCCTGCACAGGCCTATCGCGGGATGACAGCGTGCCTCCCGTACCCTGACGAGACGACGTTGCTGCATTCGAAATGAGCGCGCGCGGCGGAGGTCGCTAGGGCTGTTTGGTACGGATTAGCATGCTCGAATCGTATCCGAGCGCATGGCTTCGATCGACAAGCTCCTCGGTCAGTTCGATCCCTGGCTCAGCCTGGCGGGCAAGAATCCAGAGATACCTTCCGGACGGCTCTCCCACGATCGACCAGCTATAATCGTCCGCATGGTCGAGTATCCAATAGTCACCGGAAAACGGCCGGAAGAAGCTGACCTTGAGCTTGGCATTCGACTGAGCGTCGACAACCTTCGCGAGGCCTCGTGCTTCGACGGTCTTGCCGCCCTGCTTGCGGCACCGGTTGAGTACGTCGATCTTGCCATCGCTCCTGAGGTTGTACTCAGCTGTAACGCCCTCGCAGCCTCGCTCGAAGCGCTGTTCGTAGCGAGCGATTTCGTACCAGCGCCCGAGATAGCTCTTGAGGTCGACGGTTTTCGCGGGCTGGGGAACATTTGGATTTCCGACGGGATGACGATCGAGAAGCCGGAAACCCGCGAGGGCGAGCATGGCGGCCGTCAATACACCGCCTCCGATAAGGGCTTTGTTCCTGCTTCGCATTGGCGCGGAACGCTAAGATTTTAGGGGTGTTCCCGCCATTGGCAGGCCAAGGTCGGCCGTCTGGTCTTTCAGTGGATCATGACCCCAATTCATCAAAGAATAGCGCCACCGCGAGGTCACGATATTCTCGGGCTCCTGGGCCAGATGCCTCCTCGTGAATGCGACGACCTTTCGCATATGGGCGTAATCGCTCTCGGTGAGACGGGACGCGGGCGTGCGCAAGATTTGTACAATACGCCGGCCGCTCGAATGACCGACGCTCTCTGATTTCTTTCCGTCCTTGCCTTTCCAGCCGACTGCGTGGCTTTGAGGCGTCCGCAACCATTCTTCCAGCTCGTCGGCGGTCATGTTCACCGCGGTCGCGAACTGCGCTTCGATGCTTTGCTTATGATAGCGCTCAGTCGTCGTCACCGCCGCGCAGCCAGTACCAAGCGGCCGAGGCGAGCAGCAAAATTGCGGAGGGTGCCACCCACAGTCCGAGGATGATCTTCCAGCTCATCGTGCGTCCCAAATACGACCGGGCGCGCATCTGACAGAGCGGCCAGTTCCGAGCGCCCCAAACGGGCAGCGGCGGCTTCTGCGCGATGACTCAAAGAAAGTAAATAATGTGAGTTATCAAAACGTCCGCTTTCGAGTGATCGCGCAGGTCGACGGGTCCGCTTAGAGCTCCTTCAAGCGCTGAGCGAACGCGGGGGCTCGGGCGGCGTCGCGGACCGCGACGAAGATCGTATCGTCCCCGCAGATCGTGCCGACGACATCGGGCAGCCCGGCGCGGTCGAGCGCGACGCCGACCAAATGCGCCGACCCCGGCGGGGTTTTCAGTACGACGAGGTTTCCCGCGAAGTCGACGGCCCGGACCCAGTCGCGAACGACGGCGGCCAGCTCCGGGCCATCGGCTGAAGCGGGAGCGAGCTGGTCCGGGAGGGCATAGCCGAGCCGGCCCTCGCGGCGAACCTTCATTGCGCCGAGATGCTCGAGATCGCGCGAAATGGTCGCCTGGGTCACGGCAAAACCGAGCGCGGCCAGGCGGTCGGCCAGCTCCTCCTGATTGCCGAGCGGCTCGGCGCGGATCAGGTTCGCGATGGTTCGAAGGCGCTGGTCGCGGGCGTCGGTCATATGCATTAATATGCACATACTTGAATAAATATGCAAATGCGCCGATATGCGCCCTCCCATGATTCGGACGGCGATCCTCGGAGCCTCTGGCTATGTCGGCGGCGAGCTGCTGCGGTGCCTATCCGCGCACGGCGAATTCGCGCCCGCGAAACTGTTCGGCGAAAGCAAGGCCGGGCAGAAGCTGGGCGCGGTGCATTCCCACCTAGTCGGCGCTTATCCCGGTGCAACGATCGAGCGGTTCGATGGCGATTTGAGCGGAGTGGACCTGGTCTTCGCCGCGCTTCCGCACGGCAAGAGCCAGGAGATCGCGCCGGCGATCCTGAATGCGGGAATTCCCTTCGTCGATCTCGGCGCCGACTTCCGCCTCGATAACGCGGCAGCCTACGAAGCTTGGTACGGCCATGCTCATTCGGCGCCCGACCTGCTGGCCAAGTTCGTTTACGGCATTCCCGAGCTGAACCGCGACGCGATCGGCGGAGCCAAGGCGGTCGCCGCGGCAGGCTGCTATGCGACCGCGGCGATCCTCGCCCTGAAGCCTCTGGTCAATGCGGGGCTGGTGAAGGCCGGAAGCCTCATCGTCGATGCCGCCTCTGGGGTCAGCGGAGCGGGGCGCGAGCTCAAGGAAGCGACCGCGTTCAACACGGTCGGCGGCAGCTTCTCGGCCTATGGCCTGCTCAATCACCGCCATACGGCCGAAATGGAGATGACGCTGGGCTCGAGCCTGCTCTTTACCCCCCATCTCGCGCCGATGAGCCGAGGAATCCTCGCGACCTGCTATGGCGAGGCGACGGGGCAGGCCGACCCGCTGGAGGTTCTTCGTGCAGTTTATGCCGACGAGCCCTTCGTGCATGTGACCGCGGAGCCGCCCGCGACCAAATGGGTCAGCGGCTCCAACGGCGCGCAGGTAACCGCCCGCCATGACGATCGGACGGGGCGCATCCTCGCCATCGCCGCGATCGACAATCTCGGAAAAGGCGCGGCCGGGCAGATGATCCAGTGCGCGAACCTGATGCTCGGCCTCGATGAGACGGCGGGGCTGAGCGCGTGCGGGGTGTACCCATGAGCGTCACCGCCGCAAACATGCTC
>JBKPOO010000053.1:0-10326 GCA_046733175.1 Pseudomonadota bacterium | reverse complement strand
GCCTGAGCTGGTGAGCCAGGATCGAGAGCGGGTTCTTGGGGCCTTCGGGTTACTTGAACCAGGTTACGAACACCGGCAGATCCTTCGCTCGGCGCAGTGGGGGCTGGCAGCAATGCCGGCCCCCATTTCTATTTGGGCCCGGATTCCGGTGCTTCGGACGGGCGCGCGAACGCGACGCCTCAGCGCCAACCCTCCCTCGGCCGACAGCGCATCTTCCGGACCATTAGGACACCAAAGCGCATTCACGCGTTTGGCGGGGCAGGTGGCGACGGCAATCATGCCGGCGGAGCGGGTGCGAAGGAGATGCTGTTGTGCTCCGCTTGATCGTCCCGCTTAGCCTCATCGCGCTTCCCGTTGTCGCTAGCGCAGCTGCCCCCCTCCCATCGGATTCCTGGTGGGAGAAAGTCACCATCCGGATGACCGGCGGCGGCGAAGCGCAAGGCTGTCAGTATCAGACCAATCGCCCGGCTGCTTCCGGAGCTGACTGTAAGGTCGTCGGCGGAAGCCTATCGGCGCAGCCCGCATCGACCAGCGACGGCTACACCGCGATCACGTTCGAGCGCCGGTTCAATCTGGGCGAGGCGCCCGGCGACTCGGCCATACAGCAGGGCGAGAAATTGCTTGGCAAGAAGGTGATGGCGCTCGCGATCGACGGCGCCGGAAAGGTCAGCGGCTGCCGGGTCGTCGATTCATCCGGCGACACCGGCCTCAGCTATGGCTGCGAGGAAGCGTCGAATGAGAAGTTCGCGGCGACCGCGGCGTCCTCCGCTCCCGACCGCCACGGTTTCATGACGATCCTGGCCTATGGGCATAACGAACACGTCGTCTGATTAAGCGTCCGAAGGGCAGATCTTCACCAGCATCTGCCCTTCGCTGACCTGCTGGCCGGCCGTTGCGGATAGCTGCTCCACAGTGCCGTCGAACGGTGCGGTCAGCGAATGTTCCATCTTCATTGCTTCCAAGGTAAGCAATCGTTGTCCTTTGGCAACTTTTTCTCCATTGGAAATATCGACCGAGGTGACCTTCCCGGGCATGGGAGCCTCGATTTCGCCGTCGTGGATCCCGTGCGATGTGCCGGTGCCGCGCGAACTTAAAGCGAACTCGTAAGCCTGGCCTTCGTAAAAGACGACGACCCGCTCATCGTCGCGGAAGCCCGAGACGGCGGCCATTGCCTCGTCGCCGTCCAAGTCCACGGTCCGAAACTGGCCCCCTCGGCCAAGCGCAACCCTGTGAAGCGGGGCCGCATTGAGTCGGAAACCGGCCAGATCGGCAAGTTCGGCCTCGTCCTCGGGAATGGCCGTGGCCACTGACGCAGCTCCGCGCCAGATCGCGTCGTCCGGCTCTGCCGGTGGCGTCAGCCTGGCGAGATTGCGCTCGATGAAGCCGGTGTCCACGGCCCCCTGCCCAAATTCCGAGCAAAGCACTTCGTGAAGAAAGCCCATGTTCGTCTTGAGCGGCCAGATCTCGCTGTCCGACAGGATCGCTGCGAGGTTGCAGACCGCGGTCGTCCGGTCGTCTTCCTTCACGATGAGCTTTGCGATCATCGGATCGTAAAAGGGCGAGATTTCGTCGCCCTCGGTCACGCCCGTCTCTACACGCAGCCGATTGCGGTCCCATTCGGTACCCAGCTCGAGATGGTCGATGCGGCCAGTGGCCGGCAAGAAGCCGTTTGCGGGGTTCTCGGCGTAGATGCGTGCCTCGATCGCATGGCCGTCGATCCGAAAAGAACGTTGTGGGGGAAGCTTCTGGCCCGAGGCGACCCGGATTTGCCATTCGACCACGTCCTGGCCGGTGATCTCCTCGGTCACCGGGTGCTCGACCTGCAGCCGAGTATTCATTTCCATGAACCAGATGCGGTCGGCCTTAAGACCCTTCGACGCATCGGCGATGAACTCGATCGTCCCAGCGCTTTCGTAATTGACCGCTTTGGCCGCCCGCACCGCCGCGCCGCACACCGCCTCGCGTGTTTCCTCGTCCATGCCCGGGGCTGGGGCTTCCTCGATCACTTTCTGGTGACGACGCTGGAGCGAGCAGTCGCGCTCGAACAGATGGACGACATTGCCGTGGCTGTCGCCGAACACCTGCACCTCGATATGGCGCGGCGAGAGGATGTACTTCTCGATCAGCACGCGGTCGTCGCCGAAGGCGCTCGCGGCCTCGCGCTTCGCGCTTTCCAGTGCGTCGGAGAAATCCTTCGCGGAATCGACCCGGCGCATGCCCTTGCCGCCGCCCCCCGCAACCGCCTTGATCAGCACCGGATAGCCGATCGCATCGGCTTCCTTTTTGAGGTGCTTCGGGTCCTGGTTTTCGCCGAGATAGCCGGGCGTGACCGGCACTCCTGCCTCGGCCATCAATTTCTTCGCCGCGTCCTTCAGGCCCATGGCGCGGATGCTGGCGGGCTTGGGACCGACCCAGATGAGGCCCGCCTTTATCACCGCCTCGGCGAAATCGGCATTTTCGCTGAGGAAGCCGTAACCCGGGTGGATCGCCTCGGCTTTCGTCGCCTTCGCCGCCGCGATGATCCTCTCGCCGACTAGGTAGCTCTCGCGTGCCGGGCTGGGGCCAATGTGCACTGCCTCGTCCGCCATTCGCACGTGCAGCGCCTTCGCGTCCGCGTCGGAATAGACCGCGACCGTTCGGATCCCGAGCCGACGGGCGGTGCGGATCACACGGCATGCGATCTCGCCCCGGTTGGCGATGAGGAGTGAGGCGATCACAACAAATCCTCCCCGGAACGGGGAGGGGGACCGCGGCGCGCAGAGCGGCGGTGGAGGGGGCCCACATTAAAACAGGTTGTGACGATCCAGCGAAGCACGGCGTCCATGTCGCGGAGCACATCCCGCGCCGCAACCCGCATGACGTGAAAACCTTCTCGCTTGAGTATCGCATCCCGAGCTGCGTCGCGCTGTGGCTGGTCTCCGAAACTATGTCCTTCGCCATCGACTTCGATGATCAGCCGCCTTTCAAGGCAAGCGAAATCCACAGTCATCTCGCCGATCGGAAATTGCTTTCGGAATTTCAGACCTTCGGGGCGCTTGCGGAGGTGCTGCCACAGCAGAACCTCCGGCAAACTCATCTTCTTCCGCAGGGAACGTGCGCGCTTTACCTGCTTGATGGGCGTCTGGAGAATGCGTGGGCCCCCTCCACCATGCTCCGCATGGTCCCCCTCCCCGTTCCGGGGAGGATCGTAGAGGCGCGTACCGGTCACGACGAGACCATCCGAATGGCGGTGCAATCAATCATCGACGCCAGAGGCAAATGCGTGCGCGTTTGTTCACCCAGCACGCGCCGCGTCGTGTCAACGGGCCCAAAGGAGCGTCGGCATGGCTAGAGAGAGTTTCCTCGTTCCACGATCCTTCGGCCGAAGCACCGTCCAGATTCACGTACGCAAAATAGCCCTCGTCTCTCCACAGCTTACGCGGGTCGATCACCTCAAAGGATCCGTCCCGATCGACGAGATAGGCGCAACGTCCCGAAAGATACGTCTTGCCTTGCACTTCGAGTACGCACCGTCCGAGCTTGTATCCGGCGGGGAGTTTGTGCTCGGCCGCGAACGACCGATCGGATGCCGCCAGCGACGCCATCAAGGCGGCCAACACTGCGAAAGCCCTGAGCATCCTCACATCCTGAACACGCCGAACTGCGGACGTTCGGGGATCGGTGCGTTCAACGTTGCGGCGAACGCCAGGCCGAGTACGTCGCGCGTCTGCGCTGGATCGATGATCCCGTCATCCCACAGCCGCGCGGTCGCGTGCCAGGGATTCCCCTGCGCTTCGTAATCCTCGCGGATCGGCTTCTTGAATTTCTCGGCCTGCGCGGGAGTCCATTTGTCCGCATCGCGGTGGACGGTCGCCAGCACGCTCGCGGCCTGCTCGCCGCCCATCACGCTGATGCGGCTATTGGGCCAGGTGAAGAGGAAGCGCGGCGAGTAAGCGCGCCCGGCCATACCGTAATTGCCTGCGCCGAAACTTCCGCCGATGAGGACGGTGATCTTGGGCACGCTCGCGGTCGCGACCGCGGTCACCAGCTTCGCGCCATGCTTGGCGATGCCCTCCGCTTCATATTTCCCGCCGACCATGAAGCCCGAGATGTTCTGCAGGAACAGCAAAGGCGTGCGGCGCTGGCAGGCGAGCTCGATGAAATGCGCGCCTTTGACCGCGCTCTCGCTGAAGAGGATGCCGTTATTGGCGAGGATGGCCACCGGTATCCCCCAGATGTGCGCGAAGCCGCAAACCAGGGTCGATCCGTAGAGCGGCTTGAACTCGTGCAGCTCGGAACCGTCGACGATCCGCGCGATGACCTCGTGCACGTCATAGGGCGCGCGGACATCCTCGGGGATGATTCCGTACAACTCTTCAGCGTCGAACAGGGGCGAGCGCGGCTCGCGCAATTCAATGGCCGCGCCGTTTTGCGCCTGAAGCGTTGACACGATATCGCGGACGATGGTCAGCGCATGCTCGTCATTCTCGGCGAGATGATCGACGACGCCCGATTTGCGCGCGTGCAAATCGCCGCCGCCGAGATCCTCCGCGCTGATCTCCTCACCGGTCGCAGCCTTCACCAGCGGCGGGCCGCCAAGGAAGATCGTGCCCTGGTTGCGCACGATCACGCTCTCATCGCTCATTGCGGGCACGTAGGCGCCGCCTGCCGTGCAGCTCCCCATCACGCAGGCGATCTGCGGAATGCCCTTCGATGACATTTGCGCCTGGTTGAAGAAGATCCGGCCGAAATGGTCGCGGTCGGGAAAGACTTCGGCCTGGTGCGGCAGGTTCGCCCCGCCGCTGTCGACGAGATAGACGCAGGGCAGCCGGTTCTGTTCTGCGATCTCCTGCGCCCGGAGATGCTTCTTCACCGTCAGGGGGTAGTAAGTTCCGCCTTTGACCGTCGCGTCGTTGCAGACGATCATCACCTGGCGGCCGGAGACGCGGCCGATTCCGGCGATGATGCCCGCCCCCGGCACCTCGCTGTCGTACATGTCGCACGCGGCAAGCTGCCCGATCTCGAGGAAGGGTGAACCCGGATCGAGCAAGCGCTCGACGCGGTCTCTTGGAAGCAGCTTGCCGCGCTCGACGTGGCGCGCGCGGTGTTTCTCCGGTCCGCCCGTCGCAGCGTCGGCGACGTCGGCGCGTAATTTCTCCGCCAGCGCTTTATTGTGTTTGGAACGCGCGCGGAACTCTTCGCTGTCGGTGGCGATTTTCGTTTCGATACGCGGTGCGCTCATGCGTCTTGCCGTGCCCGTTGGTCGAAAAATCCTGCCGCTCGCCTAGCCGCTGCTGCAGGCGTTGGCAAAGCGCACACCGAGGAAAGGCTGCCGATGACGCGTCCGTCACTATGGATCATTATCCCCGCGCTCGCGCTGGCCGCGTGCAATACGCAGGCCGGCAATAAGTCTGAAGCCAGACCCGGAAGCGAAATCGGCATCGATGTCGGGTGGATGGACAAATCGGTGGTGCCCGGAGACGACTTCTTCGGTTACGCCAACGGCAATTGGGTCAAGACCACGGAAATCCCGGCCGACCGATCGCGCATCGGAGGCTTCTACATCGCCGACCTGCTGCGCGAGAAGAACACGCGCGAACTGTTCGACAATATCGTCAAATCGAATCCCAGCGGAGGTCCCGAGGCGCTGATCGCCAATTACTACAACGCCTATCTGAACACGGACGCGATCGACAAAGCGGGCCTCGCGCCGGCCAAAGCCGACCTCGACGCGATCAATGCGATCGCTGACAAGCGGGCCTTGAGCGCCGCGATCGGGAGCACCATCCGTGCCGACACGGACCCGCTCAACAACACCAATTATCGTACCGAAAATCTGTTCGGAGTGTTCGTGACGCAGGGCCTCGCCACGCCGGGCGAACAGCTTCCCTATCTGATGCAGGGTGGCATCGGACTGCCCGAGCGCGAATATTATCTTTCCGCCGATCCGAAGATGGCCGAGACCCGCAACAAGTATAAAGCCTACATCCAGACCCTATTGCAGGCCGCCAACTATCCTGACGCCGCTGGCGCCACTGGCCGCATCATGGATCTCGAAACGAAGATCGCCCAAGCGCGCGAACCGATCGACCAGAGCGAGGACTTCAAGAATGGGGCCCAGATCTGGACCCGGCAGCAGCTGGAGCAGAAAGCCCCGGGAATCGACTGGGCGGCGCTGCTTGGCGCAGCCGGCCTTGGCGGCGTCCAGAAGTTCGATGCCTATCATTTCGCGTCCATCCCGAAACTATCGGCTCTGGTAGCGTCCCAGCCGCTGCAGAACTGGAAGGATTGGCTCGTCTTCCACACGCTCAACCAGCAGGCGAGCGTCCTTCCCAAGCCGTTCCGCGACGCGAGCTTCGCTTTCAACGGAACCGCGCTTGCCGGGACGCCCCAGCAGAGGCCGCGCGACGCGCTCGCTCTGAACGCGACGAGCACGGCGCTGCAGGGCGCGGTCGGCAAGGCCTATGTCGACAAATATTTCCCGGCTTCTTCGAAGGCCGAGATCCAGGCGATGGTCGATAACCTGAAAGCTGCTTTTGCCCGGCGGGTCCAATCGATCGGATGGATGAGTCCGCAGACGAAGCAGGAGGCGCTGAAGAAGGTCGAGGGCATCGTCGTCGGAGTCGGCTATCCGGACAGCTGGCGCGATTACAACGGCCTGCAGATCACGCCCGACAACCCTTACGCGAACCAGAAGGCCATCGGCCTATGGGAATATCGCCACCAGATTGCGAAGATCGGCAAGCCGATGGACCGCCATGAATGGTGGATGCCGCCTCAGCTCGTGAACGCCGTCAACTTGCCCGTTCAGAACGCGCTCAATTTCCCCGCGGCGATCCTGGTCAAGCCCTTCTTCGATCCGAATGCCGACGCAGCCTTCAATTATGGCGCGATCGGAGCGACGATCGGGCACGAGATCAGCCACAGCTTCGACACCGGCGGAGCATTGTTCGACGCGGTCGGAGCAATGCGCAACTGGTGGACTCCGGCGGATTTCAAGAGCTTCCAGGCTCAGGCCGATGCTCTGGCGAAGCAGTTCGACGCTTATGAGGCGCTGCCGGGGCTGCACGTGAACGGTAAGCAGACCCTCAATGAGAATATCGCCGACGTCGCGGGCCTTGGCGCAGCATATGACGCCTATCGCGCGTCGTTGAAGGGCAAGGAGCCGCCAGTGGTGAACGGGCTTACCGGCGATCAGCGCTTCTTCATCGCTTATGCACAATCCTGGGCAGTAAAATCGCGGCCCGAGACCCTGCGCCGGATCGTGCTGACCAATGAGCATGCGCCCGAACAGTTCAGAGCGCTTACAGTCCGCAACCTCGACTCCTGGTATCCGGCATTCAACGTGAAGCCGGGGCAGAAGCTCTACCTTGCGCCGGATCGCCGCGTGAAGATCTGGGGCTAGTCCACGCCCCTGGGCCTTTTGTCGTTAAACCGACATTTACTCCCTCGCCCTAGGTTGGCGCGCGGACGTGGACGTTGACGTGGAGACCGGCGATGGACGCCTCGGGGAGTTCCGCCTTTTCGCAATCGACCCCCGTTCCGGGCTACCGGAGCGAGCGTCGGGCCGTGCGCATGCGGGGCTATTGCGTGCACGCCGATGGCGCGACCCACGAAATCTACGTTCTCGACCTCAGTTACGAAGGCTGCGGCATCGAGACTCCGGTGCCGCTGGAGCCGGGGCAGGCGATCAAGCTTTCCGTCCTTCGCCGCGGGGCGATCGACGCCGTCGTCCGCTGGTACCGTGACGGCAAGGCCGGCCTTTCCTTCGTGCCCGTCGAACCGGATCCCACGAAACATTCGCCGCGCCAGAGCGAGCGCATTGCGGTCGCGGCCGACATCTGCCTCCGCCGCATCGGCCGGTCGACCTTCCGGGTCAACGTGACCGACCTGTCGCCCGAAGGCTGCAAGGTCCTGCTGGTCGAGCGCCCCGCGAAGGAGGAGCGCGTGCTCGTCAAGTTCGACGGCCTGGAAGTGCTCGAGGCCAACGTCTGCTGGGTCGAAGAGTTCACCGCGGGCCTGAGCTTCGAAAAGCCGATGCACCCGGCGGTGTTCGACCTCCTGATCGCGCGCCTGACGCTCTAATCGCCTTTCAGCTCGATGGCGTCCGGCGCTCCGGCGTCATGGCGCAGGATGAGGCGGCGCCCCTTCCAGAGCTCCCACCCGTGACCATCCATCATGTCCTTCGCAGCCCCAATGGCGTCTTTGTCGTCTTCGGCTTCGATCCACTCGGCCGTCGCGACCTTATCGACCCCATCGAGGCCATAAAGCCTGTAGCCAACCACGCGCACAAACCCCAATGTTTGAGCCGCCGGGGCGGCAATTCTGTGCCCGAAACGATGAGTTTTCGATCTGGTTCCATCGTTGTTTCAAGCCGGCTCGCGACGCTCGTGGAGCTCAATAAAACAGGCGGCCGGCCGCCCCGTAAGCGATGATGACGACCGCGCAATTTTAAGGCTAGATTGCGCGAATGCCACTCACGGGCTCTTGTCACTGCGGAGCGGTGCGGATCGAGGTGCCGAACGCGCCGGAGTGGGTCGCGAGCTGCAATTGCAGCATCTGCCGCAAGCTCGGCTCGCTGGTCGCTTATTATCCCGACGACGGCAACGTCCGGGTCACAGGCGAGACGGTGGCGTACATCTGGGGCGACCGGATGATCGCGCTCCATCATTGCCCGGTGTGCGCCTGCTTCACCGATTGGCGGAGCACGGGCGAGAGCTACGGCAGGGTCGGGGTCAGCGCCCGGTTGCTCGACGGGTTCGAGATTCGCGACGGGAGGTATTTGCTGGGCGGGACGGAGCTGGAAGTGCGGTACATGGATAATGCGGATTGAGCGCCGCGGGGTGACAGCGAGCTGAAGGACAGCGATTTCGGGTTGTGATAAGGAAGTACCCGCTCGGTCGGACCATAGGGGGAGGTTCGCGATGACGCCTACCGTAAGATCCAGGACTCTGCTGTCATGGCCCGCACTCGTCATGATCGGCCTGGTTATTGCCACGCTGATTTTGTGGTGGTGGTTCCGAAGCCGAGCGATTGAAAACGAGCTGGACAAAGAGTTCCTGAAGGCCCTGCCTCAGGCCGGAATCGTCACTGTCGCGGGCACGCTCCTGACTTGGGTGGGCGCCATAGCGGACCGACGCCGAGCAGATCTTAGTGCCAAACAACAGGTGCTCACTGAAACTCTGAACCGCATCACCGCGAGCTACAATAGCTCGAAGCGAGCGCGTCGCGATGCCCGCGCCCTCGGCCTGCTTTCCGCTGGACAGCGGATGACGGTCGGGGCCTATGACAAATGCATGGCCGATGTGAATGACGCGCAGCTGGAGCTTGAAACGATCGGTGACGACGTAAGGGGAAACACTCGCGATTTTCCGTCGGGAGCGGATATCGCGGGACACCTCGATGCCATGGAGGACTACCTAGGGAAGCTCGTCAGCGAATATGAAAAAAAGCGGCCGACCTTGGAGGGGCAAGAGGATTTTGCGCTCGAACCGATGTCCGAGTCCGCGCTTTCAGACTTCCTCGCAAGCGCGTCAAAATCGCAATTCAAGAAAAGATATTCCGATCACCAGCACGATATCCGCGAAGCGATCGGTTATGACATTCTGAACATCGCAAGCGGCCGAAAGAAGCCGCCGAAGAAATAAAGGGCGGATCCCGGCTCGGAGCCGGGAAACGGATCACGGCCGGCTAGCCCGATCCCGCGGGAACAGCTCGACCGCCAGCCGGCACAGGATCGCAACCATGATGACGACCGTCAGCGGCGCCGCGATCAGCGTCGGCAGCCAGACGTGCACCCAGCGCAGGAACGAGCAGGCCAGCAGGACGATGGCGAGGATGAACACCAGCCAGGACAGCCTGTCCGGCGCTCGGAGCTGCCGAACCGCCCAGGGCGCGAGGAACAAAAAAGCGATGACCAGCCAGAAGCCGATGTCTTCCATTCCCGCCTCCTGCGCTCGCGGCTGAGGCTAGCGGCGGGTCGGAACGAAGTCGACCGAGGCAAGAGCGCGGCTGCTCGACGGCTATTCGGAGCGGAACGGGAAGAGCCTGTTCGACGGGCGCGAGATCGAGGTGCGGCCGATGGATAATGCGGATTAGTGCGGCGAACTCGTCATGCCGCTCGCCGTCATTGCGAGCGTAGCGAAGCAATCCAGTCTGGATTGCCGCGTCGCGGCTTTGCCGCTCCTCGCAATGACGATAAGTGGGCGTGGGGGAGGGGCGCATGACGCCATTCGATTTCCTGTTCACCCTGTTCGGGCTGGTGCTCGGCCTCGCCATGGCCGAGGCGCTGGGCGGGTTCGTTCGGGCGCTGAAGGCGCGAACCCGGCCTGACCACGAACGTGCGCA
>JBKPOO010000052.1:0-31798 GCA_046733175.1 Pseudomonadota bacterium | reverse complement strand
CGGAACCAACGGCGGCTGGACGGTCACCCCGATCGACAATCGCGCCCACGGCAAGGACGAGCGGCTGCCCGTCCAGTCGCTGTACGACAATGTCGTGCATTGGGAGATCATGCTTCGCGAGCTCGCCGGCAAATAGGAGTTCTTAGGATGAAGCGCGTTCTTGCTTTCGCAATGATCGCAGCGCTCGCGGGCGCGGGCAATGCGGCGGTCGATCCACGAACCATTCCGACCAAATTGCCGCCGGCGTGGCAGGCGAAGACCCGCGAGCTCTTCAAACAGGCTATCGAAATCCCGAGCGTCCACAATCGCGGCCAGACGCAGCGGGTGGCGGAGCTTCTCGCCGCGCAATTCAGGGCCGCCGGAATCCCCGATTCCGACATCCACATCATGCCGTACGAGGCGCTTCCGGGCGACAATACGGCTGCGCTCATCGTTCGGTGGCGATCGGCGCACGCTTCGAAAAAGCCGATGCTGATCCTCGGCCACATGGACGTGGTCGAAGCCAAGCGCGAAGACTGGAAGTTCGACCCGTTCGTGTTCCGGGAACAGGACGGCTATTTCCTGGGCCGCGGATCGTCGGACATGAAGAACGGCGACGTCGCAACCACCATGGCCGCGGTCAAGCTCATGAGCCAGGGATTCAAGCCCAACCGCGACATCATCTTTTTCTACAGCGGTGACGAGGAAACGAAGGGAGTCGGCGCCACCCTCGGCTCGACCAAGTGGCGCAACCTGACGGATGCCGAATTCGGCCTCAATGCCGACGGCGGCTGCCCCTCCTACGATGAGGCCTTCCGGCCGCTCGGCTGCCAGATTTCAATCGCCGAGAAAACTTTCCAGACCTATTTCTTCACTACGCACAATCCCGGTGGGCACAGCTCACGCCCGCGGCCGGACAATGCGATCTATGACTTGGCGGATGCGCTGAAGGCGCTTCAGGCGCATCGCTTCCAGCCGATGCTGAACCCGGCAAACCGCGGCTATTTCGAACAGCGGGCGAAGCAGGAGGGCGCGAGCGCGCTCGGCGACGCGATGCGCCGCTGGCTTGCCAACCCCAACGACGGCGCCGCTGCGGACATCGTCGAGGCGAGCCCGCTCGACGTGGGCCTGACCCGCACTCGCTGCGTCGCGACCATGCTTTCAGGAGGCCACGCTGACAACGCGCTCCCGCAGAGCGCTACCGCGACCGTAAACTGCAGGATCATGCCGGGAGTTCAGCCCACGGACGTGCAGGCCGAGCTTCAGCGCCTTGCCGGACCCAAGGTCGAAGTAAAGCCCGACCCCAACTACATCGGGGTTCCGACCCCGGCCTCTCCGCTTCGCCCGGAAGTGCTGAAGGCAGTCACCAATGCGATCCACTCGGTCGTGGACCCCAATATGGTTGTCTATCCGGTAATGGCGGCCGGAGCGAGCGACGGCAGCTTCTTCCGCGCCCAGGGAATCCCCGTCTACGACCTGGATGGCAGCTGGGGCATTTCCCCGCTGGACGATCGGGCGCACGGGCTGGACGAAAGAATTCCGGTTCGAGCGATGTACGACGACGTGCTCTACTGGGAGATGATCATCACGTCGCTGGCGAGCTAAGTCCGCGTCGTCGCCAGCACCTCCTCGGCGTGGCCCGGAACCTTGACCTTGCGCCATGCGCGGAGGACCTTCCCGTCGGCACCGATCAAATAGGTCGCGCGCTCCATCCCCATATATTTCCGGCCGTACATCGATTTTTCGACCCAGGTGCCGAAGGCATCCGAAATGCGACCGTCCTCGTCGGCAATGAGCGGCACTGCGAGCCCATATTTGCCGATGAACTTTTGATGGCTCTTCATCGGGTCGCGCGAGACTCCGATGACTTTCACCCCGGCTTTTGCGAAGTCGGCGGCGAGAGCGGTGAAATCCTGGGCCTCGCGGGTGCAACCCGAAGTGTCGTCTTTCGGGTAGAAGTAAAGGACGAGCGGCTGTCGGGGGGATGCAAGATTCACCTTGCTGCCATCGCTCGCGGTCGCCGTGATCGCCGGAGCCTTGTCGCCTTCGCTAATCATCTCATGCCTCTTGCTTGATCCGATTCCATAATTCCGAAACGCTCTGCCGCGCCGCGTCATGCTCGGCAAGAAGCTCGTCCCAGCTCGCCGCTCCGCAAGCTTGGGCAACCAAATGCCAGGTGTCGGCCGTAGGCTTCACGTCACCCGGCGCAACCAGCCGAATCATGACCAACATACGGGTCAATAATTTTTGCGCGCCCACAATTTTTGCATTGAGCAATCCATCGGCATGGAGCTCGGCAATCGCGAATTCGAGCTGCGGATAAAGACCGATCCCGCGAGTCAGCTGAAGAACATGCACCGCGAACTCCAGGTCAACCAAGCCGCCGGAGCCGAGCTTTACGTCGAGCTCGCTTCGGGAAGGCTTGTGACGCTCCATTTCGGCACGCATCTTGACCGCATCGCGGACAACAGATTTCGTGTCCCGCGGCGTTTTCAGGATGCTTTCGATGAGCTCCGCGGTGCGTTCACGAAGCTCCGCCGAACCGAATACGGGTCGTGCCCGGCACAGCGCCATATGCTCCCAAGTCCAGGCCTCCTCGCGCTGATAACGTTCGAACGCGTCGAGGGAGACGACCAGCATCCCTTTCGCGCCCTCCGGCCGAAGCCGAACGTCGATGTCGTAAAGAGGACCCGCGGCCGTTGCGACGCTCAGCGCGGCCGTCACTCGGCTCGCCAGCCGGTTGAAATAATCGTTCGGACCGAGCGGTTTCTTCCCGTCCGATGTGACACCGGGCGAAGCGGTGTGAAGGTAGACGATGTCCAGGTCCGAGGCGTGAGTGAGCTCGCATCCCCCGAGCCGGCCCAGTGCCACGATTTCCAACTCACCGCCAGGAAAGCGGCCGTGGGCGTCCTCGAACTCCCACACCGCGGCCTTGGCGAGCGCCTGGATCGTGCCTTCCGCCACTCGCGAATATCCCGAAGCGACATCGAGCGGGTCCGAACGGCGGTCGATCAGTTGCACGCCGAGCGCAAAGCGGCGCTCATTCACTTGCCGCCGGATCTTATCCAGCGCGACATCATAAGGGTGCGCACCCATGACCTTCGCAAGATCGGCGGCGATGGTTTCCGCGGCGGGCGGAGGATCGAAGCTCGAGGCGTCGAACAGGCCCTCGAACAGCTCGGGGCGCCGCGCCAGCTGGTCGGCCAGGGCCGGAGCGTGCGTCAGGATCGTCGCGAGGAGGTGGGCGAGGTTGGGCCGCGCTTCGAGCAAGCGAAAGAAGTTCACGCCGCTTGAAAGGCGCTCGACGATGTCGCTCAGCCGGTTGAGAGCGCGTTCCGGATCGGGGCCGGAAGCGATCGCCTGAAGCAGTCCGGGAAGCATGGCCTCGAACGCATTTTGCGCGGCGGGGGACCGGAGCGAACGCGCCTTGCCCGAGCGCCACTGCGCCACATGCCTCGCGGCAGCCTTGGTATCCGCGAAGCCGAAGCCCTTGAGCTCATCGCGCATGATGTCGGGATCGTTAGAAAGGCGTCCAACCTCATCTGGCGAAAGACTATCGAAAATCTCTCCGGCGCGTTCGACCTCGGGTCGCAGGAGCGACAGCAGCTCATCGCCGCTTCCAAGCCCGTGAAGCCGTCCCACATTATCGAGCGCCTCAGCTTCGGCGGGGAGCAGGTGCGTTTGCGCGTCGTCGACCATCTGAACGCGATGCTCGATGGTCCTCAGCAACCGATAGGTTCCGGCCAGTTCTTTCGCGTCCGACCAGTCGAGCCGATCGGCCGCCACCAGGGCCTCGATTGCGTCCAGCGTGGCCGGAGCACGAACGGACGGGTCACGCCCGCCATGAACCATCTGCTGGATCTGGACGAAGAATTCGACTTCGCGGATCCCGCCTCGACCGCGCTTCAGGTCGAATCCGGGTCCGAAGGTCGCGTTTTGCGCGAAATGGTCCCGGATTCGCGCAGAAATCTGCCGAACTTCGTCGATCACTCCAAAATCGAGCGAGCGCCGCCAGACGAACGGCTCGATAGCAGTCAGGAACCGCTGACCCAGGGCTAGGTCCCCGGCGCAAGGCTGGGCGCGGATGAACGCCGCGCGCTCCCAGGGAAGGGCGCTCGATTCATAATGCGAAATCGCCGCGTTCATCGGGAGAGCGATTGGAGTCACCTCGGGCGAGGGCCGCAGCCGCAGATCGACTCGCGCGACATAACCTTCGGCGGTGCGCTTCTGCAGAAGCTCGATCATCCGGCGAGCGATGCGCACCGCAGCTTCGCCCGGGTCATCCCGCGGACGGCGTGGAAGCGCTTCCGGATCGAACAACAGCATGAGATCGACGTCCGACGAATAATTGAGCTCGCGGCTGCCGAGCTTCCCCATGGCGATGACGGCGAAACCCTGGGTTTCCGCGTCGGGCACGCGCTCACGGATCGCGGCGGCCAGCGATCGGTGGATGGCGCGGTCGGCAAAAGCGCTAAGCTGCTCCGTCACGCTTTCGAGCGGCAACTCTCCGGCGAGGTCGCCGAGGGCCACCGCGAGCGCCAGGCCAAGCCGTTGTTTGCGAAGCTCCGCCTCGAGGTCTGAGTCCGATGCGCCAAGCGCAAGCTCCGCGGCTGCCTTCGCGCCGCTGGCAGCGAATACCGAGGCGACCTCGGGGACCGCCCGAATCGCCTCGCGAAGGAAAGGCGAGAAAGCCTCCGCGCGGCGAAGCGCATCCCGCCTCTGTGCAGATTCGACACTCATCGCAGGTTGCTTGCAGCAAATCTGCGCCCGGCGAAACTTCCCGCCGCGTTCGGTCGTTTCCGAGAGGAATGAAGGCAGAACATGAATTGGAAACGGGCTCGGACGTGAGAAGCATGGACCGGCGTATCATCCGTGTCGAACTGCCGCCCGCACATGCCGGAATCATGGCAGCGCTTCGGCGCGCTTTCGAAGCCGCGGCTTCGGAGCCGAGCGACCGCGATTTCGCCGATCTCCTGCGGCGGCTGAACTGACCTAATTGTGGTCGCGGCTTAGCTCGTCGACCTCGCTCATAATCGTCTGGAGCGCGGATTTGTCCGGATCGGTCTTGTGCTGACGCCTTGACGGCAGTTTGCCGCTCGATAGCAATTGTTCGAGCGCGACTCGGCCGCGAGCCACCCGGCTTTTGATCGTCCCGACCGCACAGCCGCAAATATCCGCCGCCTCTTCATATGCGAAACCACCGGCGCCCACGAGAATTAGCGCCTCCCGCTGCGGTTGCGGAAGATGCATCAGCGCGCGTTGCATGTCGCTGAGCTCGATGTGCCGGTCCTGGCTCGCCGGCGCCGCGAGGATTTTGGACGCGGTGATGTCGTCCCATTCGCCCTTGAACCGGGCGCGCCGCATCTGGCTGAGGAACAGGTTGCGCAAGATGATGAAGGTCCAGGCGCGCATGTTGGTCCCCGCCTGGAAGCGCTTTCGCGCCGCCCAGGCCTTGAGAAGCGTCTCCTGGACCAAGTCGTCGGCTACGTCCCGGCTACCCGACAGCGAGCGGCCGAAGGCACGCAGGTGCGGGATCACGGTCGCCAGCTGCTCCTTGAATTCCGGATCGGGCAGCGGCACCGGATCGGACGGGACGTCCACCACATCATTATCTTCACGCGCTTGGGCCAAAACTTCACCCCACCCTGCTTTCAGGCACAGTGCAAAGCACTTTGCCCGGTGACTCAACGATGAACGGCAATTGTGACAGAAGCTAGGTGCTCAGGATCGGCCAACCAAGACGATGATCGCAAAAATTATGATGATCAGGATCAGTCCGACAGACAGCACATAGCGGGTCATATGCGGAGTCGAGCCGGCCCGCGCCTCGGTCGTGGTCTCGGTTACTGACGCACTTGTCCGGTCAGGTTCGGGCACCGTTGCTCTTCCGCATCAATCGACGTTCGGAAAGGCCAACGCGCCTTCACCAACCGTGTTCCGCAGATGGCGACTCAGACCGCCGGAACTGTCGCGGCGTCAAAGAACAGTGCCTGGGCGATCGCCGCCTTCACCGTCGAACGCTGGAACGGCTTCGTAATCAGGAAGGTCGGCTCGGGCCGAGTTCCAGTCAGGAGCCGCTCCGGAAAGGCCGTGATGAAGATCACCGGCACCGAAAATTCGGCGAGGATGTCCTTCACCGCATCGATTCCGCTCGAATCATCCGCGAGCTGGATGTCGGCAAGAACCAGGCCCGGCGGGTTTTGACGCGCTTGCGAGACCGCCTCGTCCCGGGTCACGGCGACTCCGGTGACGTTGTGGCCGAGATCGCGAACGATGGTTTCAATGTCCATCGCGATGATCGGCTCGTCCTCGATGATGAGGACGTCGGCGAGCGTTTGCCGTTCGATCTCCTCGAGCGCTTCGGCGACGAGCGAATCGACGTCTGAGGGACTCGCCCCAATCAAATAGGCCGTATCTTCGGAGGAAAAGCCTTCGAGCGAGGTCAGCAGGAGTGCCTGGCGCGACAAAGGCGTAATCCGCGAGAGACGGGCGTGGGCGATTGATTCAGGACCGCCGGGACCGCGTGAGGGTTCCTCGCCTTCTTCGATGTTCGCCGTCGACCAGATGGCGTGGAAAGTCTTGTAAAGCCCAAGCCGGGGATCGACGTCCCGCGGGAATTCATCCGGTTTCGCGACGATCGCTTCGAGCGTTGCTCGAACGAATGCGTCGCCATGCGTCTGACTGCCGGTTAGAGCGCGCGCATAGCGGCGCAGGAATGGCAGATGCGGAGCGAGTTCCTGTCCCAGAGACATATGTGAAGGCTCTCCATCGAATTCGAATTTGCGGCGTCTTTGACCGCCCGTCCGAATTGTTTCAACCCTGGAAGGACCGTTCCCCTGCCCGGCGCCCTCCCCACGAACTAATTGCTGAGTGTGGAACCAAGGACAGCCGATTTGGTTTCCCACGTCGCGGAGGCGGCATTGCAACAGCCAACTGGACGTATGTCCGCGTCTCGTTTCGATACGCCGCTAGCTCGAGAGGCCGTTGCGCGCGGAGTCGGGACTTGTATGAGGCGCGTGGACCCGCGCAAGGGGGGACGATAGGTTGAGTGCTAAGGTTCGAGGCAAGATGGACGGCGCGCGGCAAAACGGCCGACCTGCAAAGCCTGGCAGCAGCGACAGGAAGGGCAAGAGGCAGCGCTCGGGCGATCTGGGACGCGCGCTTCGCTCGGTCTATGACGATACGCTTCGCGAATCCGTTCCCGACGAATTTCTCGATTTGCTTGGACGACTTAGCTGATTTGCGCTTGGGCGGCGCGGGATGCTGAGCGCAGCCGCCCGCCGCTTCGCAAGCTTGCCGACCGCGGCGAAGCTTCTCCTCATCCTGACAGCCGCGCTCTTGCCGATCGGAATCGCTCTGACCTGGCTAGGCGAATCCGGTATTCAGGAAGCGAATGATGCTCTTCGCGGCCGCAGCGAAGATCAGGCCAAGGCGACCGCCAGCGCTATCGAGAGCCTGATCGCCCGGAACGCGCTCGCTCTGCGGATCGCCGCCGCAGGAGCCATCCACGATTCTGACCCGTGCGCGAGCACGTCACAGTCCCTGGCCACCGCGCCTGCCATCTCGAGCCGCTTCGCGTTGCGCGATGTCGACGGCAAGCTGCTCTGCACCGCGGGCGGGTTCGAGCCCAAGGACCCGACGCCCTTGGTGGCTCCCGGCGACATTCGCACGTGGGTCGATCCGAATTCCACGGACGTAAACATCCGTGTCGGAGTCGTGGGCGGCTTCGCGACCGCGAGCATCACAAAAGAGCAAATTCGGGCGGCTGCCCAGACGGTGGGAAGCGGCGTTCGGTCCGTCAGCCTGAGCGACGGCAGGAACTCGGTCGCGGCAATCGAGCCAGCCCCAGGCGACCCCAATTCTCTGAACTATGTCAATCTTCCGTTGGCGAATGGAGCGCTGACGGCTCGCGTCGGTTTCCCGATGTCGCGGCTGACGACCCTGGATCGGGTGGTTCTGCTGCTCCCCGTCTTGATGTGGGTTTTGGCCGCGCTCTCGTCGTGGCTACTCGTCAGCCGGCTGCTAATCCGGCCGCTCAAGCGGCTGCAGCAAGCCGTCACCAAATATCAGCCGGGCGAAAAGCGACTCGACCTTCCTCGAAAGCTGGGCCCGTCGACCGAGATTCAGGGTCTTCGCGATGCGTTCGGCCGCGCCGTCAGCCGAGTCGAGGATTCGGAGCGGGAGATGTCCGATGCGCTCGACGGGCAGCGTCGCCTTGTTCGCGAGGTGCACCATCGAGTCAAAAACAATCTCCAGGTCGTAGCATCGCTGCTGAACATCCATGGCCGAAGCGCCGAAACCGTCGACGCGCGGGCGGCCTACGCGGGGATCGGGAGGCGGGTCGGCGCCCTCTCGATCGTCCATCGCAATCATTTCGCCGAGATGGAGGAGAATCGCGGAATCGCGCTTAGGCCGCTGCTCGCCGAGCTGGCGGCGGAGTTGCGCGCGGGGGCGCCCGAGCTAGCCCGCAAACTCGCGATCGACCTGGAGCTCGAGACCGTCAATACCACTCAGGACGTCGCCGTCGCGGTCGCATTCCTGGTCACTGAGATCGTCGAGTTCGCGATGCTCAATCAGCCTCAGGATTCCGTGGAAATCTCCCTCCGCCGGACAAGCGCGTTGACCGCCAGGCTGACGTTGAGCAGCCCGGTCCTCGTTCCGGACGAAGCCGACAAGCAGGAGAAAGCGCAATTCGAACGGATCATCGCTGGCCTGGCGAAACAACTTCGCTCTACGCTGGACCGCAAGCTTGGCCGTTATAGCGTTGATTTACCTGTATTTCCTCCGCTCTGAGAAAACGGATCATCGTTACGGCAGTGGCGAAAAAATATTCTGGGGCTCGGAACTGTTCCCGAAGACGCCGCGTTGTGCAGTTCGGATAGTGACCTTTTGCCCCCCCGCTCTCGCTATCCGCTTAAATGGGCCCGGAACCGCCAACCCTCCCCCCCCCCGGTGGCGCTTCCGGGCCCTCTTCTGTCCGGGGCTCCGTTACAACGACATTTGATTGGGCAGCTTTTCGAGCCGCGCGCCAGTGGGTGATGCGGATCGCGAGGAGCGCGAATTCGTACAGGCCGTAAAGGGGAACTAGCAGCAAGAGCATGGACACGACGTCGGGCGGCGTAAGCACGGCGGCCACGGCGGCTGCGGCCACGATGGCGTAGCGCCGCGACTTCGCGAGTTGCTCGCGCGTGACGATGCCGGCTCGTTCGAGGATCATCAGCAGGATCGGCATCAGGAATGCGGCCCCAAAGCCGAAGATGAATCGCGTGCAGAACGTCAGATAATTGCCGACGCCGGGAAGCGCTTCCTGGTTAATGCCGCCAATGTTGCCCTGGTAACTCAGCAGGAAATGCAGAGCCCACGGCATGGCGACGAAGTAAGCGAAGGACGCTCCGCCGGCGAAGAAGACGGGGGTCATCAGGAGGAAGGGCAAGAACGCCTTCTTTTCCTTCACATAAAGCCCTGGCGCAACGAACCGCCACAGCTGGGTCGCGATGACCGGGAAACTCACCATCAAAGCCGCGAACAGCGAGACCTTCACCTGTGTGAAAAAGGCTTCGAAGATGTCGGTGTAAATCAGCTTGCCCTGGCCCGCCTTGATCAAGGGCTGGACGAGCACGGCGAAAATGTCCCGCGCAAAATAGAAGCAGACGAAAAAGGTGAGAACCAAGGTCGCCAGGCACCACAGGAGCCGACGCCTGAGCTCGATCAGATGGTCGAGCAACGGCTGCTTGGTGTCGTCAATGTCCTTCATGGAAGCGGCCGTTTGTCGGGAGGCAGCTCCTCTTCGTTATTTGCCCGATCCGCGACTGGTGGCATTTCGTCAGGCTTGCCAGGTTCGGGATATTCGGCGTTGGCGGGGTGAAGGCGCATGATGCGCTCATTCTCCTCGCGCCACTTCTTCTCCATTTCCTCGAGCTCGGCCTCGCGCATCATATTTTCGATGCCCGACGTGAAATGGCGGGCCATGCCGCGCATGCGTCCCACCCAATAACCGACGGTGCGCATGACCTTGGGCAGGTCTTTGGGTCCGATGAAGATCAGCGCGAGGATTGCGACGACCGCGAGCTCGGATGAATCGACGCCGAACATGTCGGCTATCTGATGCTAGCGCGCTTCCTCGTCCCGGGGCGGCGACGCGGACGATTCCGGCTCACGCGGAGTGACGTCGATGGGATCCTGATCGCGCGGAAGCCGGGGAGGTTCTGCGCGGCGGTCTTCTTCGTAGCGCTTGCGCTTTTCGTCCTCGTCGTCCGCCATGCCTTGCTTGAAGCTTTTCAGGCCCTTGGCGACGTCGCCCATCATTGAGGAAAAGCGGTTGCCGCCGAACAACAGCAGCAGGATGATCGCAAAGATCAGAATATGCCAAATGCTGAAACCGCCCATCACCAAACTCCTTTGGCGCCCTCTCTAGTCCGCCTCTTCTTCGCTTTCCAGTTGGACCTGGAACTCCCCTTCGTCGAGCGGGTCGAGCAGCCCGGCGGCCTTGAGGTCGTCGATCCCCGGCAAGTCGCGCCTGGATCCGAGCCCGAAGTGCGTGAGGAACTCCTGAGTCGTCGCATAGAGTAACGGCCGCCCCGGCCCTTCCCTCCGGCCGGCCGGGCGCACCCACCCGGCGTCCATCAGGACATCGAGCGTTCCCTTAGAAATTTGCACTCCGCGGATCGCTTCGATCTCGGCGCGGCTTACCGGCTCATGATAGGCGATGATCGCCAGCGTTTCGGTCGCGGCGCGTGACAGGCGGCGGGGTTCCTCGCGCGTCCTTCGAAGCAGATGGGCCAAGTCCGGAGCTGTCTGGAAATGCCAGCGCCCGCCACGCTCGACCAGCTCGATCCCGCGGCCCTCATATTGCGCTGCAAGCTCGCCGAGCGCGAGCTCGACGGGTCCCTCGCCTGCATGCTGCACGATTTCCTCAAGGCTGAGCGGAATGGCGGAGGCGAAGATCGTGGCTTCGACGGCGCGTTTGTAATCCTCCATCCTCAGGCGACCTTGAGCATTATGGGCGCAAACGGTTCATCCTGCTGGATATCGAGCCTTCCGCGGCGGGCTAGTTCGAGGGCGGCGAGAAAGCTCGACGCAAGCGCCGAGCGCCGGAAGCGCGGATCCTGAGTGGCGGGCAGGAAGGCTTCGAGGAATGTCCAGTCGAGCGCCGTCCCAATCATTTTGGCGACCCGCTCGATCGCTTCGTCCAAAGTCATCACGGAACGGGCGTGAACCACGTGCATGGCCGGCGCGGATCGGGCGCGAACGGTACCGTAGGCCGCGAACAGGTCGAAGTCGCGGACTTGCCAGGCAGCCTTTCGGATCAGCCGCAGACCTTCGGGAGCGCCGCGCACGAAGACGTCGCGGCCGACGCGATCCCGGCCGAGCAGCCGAGCGCCGGCCTCGCGCATCGCGTCCAGCCGCTGGAGCCGCATCTGCAGCCGCCAGGCCAGCTCATCGGGGCTCGGCTCGGCCTCGGGGTCTTTCGGCAGCAGAAGACATGATTTGAGATAGGCCAGCCAGGCCGCCATCACGAGATAATCGGCGGCAATCTCGAGCTTCAGTGCCCGAGCTTCGGAGATATAAGCGATGTACTGATCGACCAGCTGGAGGATCGAGATTTGCGCCAGGTCGACCTTCTGCGCGCGCGCGAGGCTCAGGAGCAGGTCTAGCGGCCCCTCCCAGCCATCGAGGCTGAGATTCAGCTCGTCGGACTGCCGGATCGGCGGAGTATCGAAGGGCTCTTCCTGCACGGGCAAACTCTAACGGTTCGGCCTGAGCCTGTCGAAGGCCGGCCCTTCAATTCTGTGGAAAGAAAGAGCGGTCCGTCGACCAGCTCGGGACGAACGGGAATCAGGGTCATACAAGAGCGAGCAAGGCGTCGCGCTTGGCAACCGCCTCCTCGAAGCTCGGACCGTCATCGTCACCGACCAGCGCAGTGGCCAATGCCCGCGCGAGCCGCGCTTCGCTGTCCGGGCTCAGCGGCGGGAGGGCGGCCGCGACCGCCTCCATCTCGTCCATCTTGCCCGAACAATGCAAAGCGACGTCGCAACCCGCCGCGATCGCACCCGAAGCGCGGCTGCCGAAATCGCCCTGAAGGGCCTCCATTCCGATGTCGTCGCTCATCAGGAATCCGCTGAAGCCGATACGCCCCCGGATTATGTCGCCAATAACGGTCGGCGATAGCGTCGCGGGATGATCGGGATCCCAAGCTATGTAGACGACGTGCGCAGTCATTCCCATCGGCGCCGAGCTGAGGCGCTCGAATGGCTCGAGGTCCGTTTCTAGCGCCTCGGCATCGGCATGGACCACCGGCAGCTCTTTATGACTGTCGACGAGCGCGCGGCCATGGCCGGGCATATGCTTGACGACTCCCACCACTCCGGCCGAGGCCATGCCGTCGAGAACCGCGCGGCCCAGCGCAGCGACCTGCATGGGTTCGGAGCCGAGCGCGCGATCGCCGATGATGTCGCTCGCGCCTTCCTGACGGACGTCCAGAAGAGGAAGGGCGTTCACGTTGATCCCGCAGCTTCGAATGGTGAGGGCAATTGCCCGGGCGTTCGAGCGCGCCGCTTCGATCGCTGACGAGGGAGCCAGGGCATACAGCTGGGCGAAACGTTCCATCGCAGGGAACGCAGGCCATACCGGCGGCTTCATGCGCGCCACTCGGCCGCCTTCCTGATCGATCAGGATCGGCACGTCCGGCCGACCCGTGAGGTCGCGGAATGAATCCGTGAGCCGCAGAAGCTGGTCCGGGCTTTCGCAATTGCGTTTGAACAGAATGAATCCGGCGGGGTCGGCCCCTCGGAAAAACGACCGCTCGGCAGAATTCAGCTCAAGCCCTTCGAGGCCGTACATCGCCGCCTGCATTCGGGCCTAGACTCGCTGGGTAGCAGGAGCCGTGACATGGCGCCTGCCGGATGTTGGACAAGGAGAAGCGCGAAGGGCGGGCCAGTAGGCCCCCGTCCTAGCGCTTCGACGATGATCCGGCGCCGGCAGGGCCGTGCCCTCCGGATGGGAGGCAAAAGCGCCCTGGCGCGCTCGCTCGATTGCCAGATAGTGGCCTCTATCGGGCTGCACTCGCTCACTCCCAGAACGCTTTTTCGTCACCATCACGGCCCTGTTACCCACCGAGTCTAGCCCCCCAGCCCTATTGAGCCACGAAGCAGTTCTCGCCGGCAGCCTTGAGCGTCTGGCAAACCTGCCTTGCATCGGCCGGCGACGCGGCAGCGGCACGCAGCCTGATCCCCCCCGGGAAAGGCACGATCATCTTGTTCATCGCTCCGACGGAAGAGAAGCGGGTGGAAAGCGCCGACCAGGCGCGCTCCGCCTGCGCCTTGTTGGCGAATGCCCCGAGCTGAACCACGCTGCCCGTGCCGCCGGTGGGTTTGGGCGGAGTTTCGGTTTCGGGGGCCAGCGGTTCCTTCGTCTCGTTCGGCGGAATTCGCTTGGGCTCCTCCTTGGGCGGGGGCATGACTTCGGTTTGCTTGACCTTACTGAGGTCGAGCTGGGCATCCTTATCCTCGCCTGCGCTGGTTTCGAACGCCGTTTCGCTATCGCCGGCAACGTTGAGCCCGCCAGGGTTCGGCGGTTTGACCTTGTAGGGACCGGCCTCGGCCCGGATCAGCTCGGGCGGGCCGTCAAGCCCGCTTTCGCGCTGTCCGATCCAGAAGAAAGTCGTTGCGACCAAGGCCGCGGCGAGGAGCACGACGACCAGTGCCGCCAGCATCTTGCGTCCCGAAACTCCGCGAGGCTCTTCCTCGTCCTCGACCGCTGCAAGCCACGGGAGCTGTCCATCGTCATAAGAAGACGTGTGATCGCTCAACGCTCGATCGCCTTGCGGGCGCCGGGCAAGCCGACGACCGCACAGCTGAAGCGAATTCGCTCCATCCGCTGACAGAGAACCTCGGAATGAGCCTGCGACGTGGTTCCGATCTGAAAACGGTAGAACGGCCGGCCCCGCGAGTTCCGAGCCTCGACCACCACCGCCGGAAGCCGCTTCACCCCAGGGTAAGCGCGGGACATATATTTCCAGCCGAGCTTTGCCTGGAGACGGGTCCCGAAGGCTCCGATCTGAACGACGCGGCCAGTCGCCCCTTGCGAGTACCGCGCCGGCCAGAGCCTCACATTTTGGGTGTTCGCCACCGGCGGCATCGCTGGTGCCGACCGGGCGGCCGGCGCGGGAGTTTCTTGGGTCTGGGCGATATGATCCATTTCATCGGTCACGATGGTCCGCTTGACCCGGTCTGCCACCTCCTTCGGCACGGCGCGCGGTAGCGGCCTCCAGGACGATGCTCGTTCCGTCACCCGGCGAACCTCCGGTTCCGAAACCGGCCGCACCTCAGGCGGTGCCAGGCGCTGGACATCTTCACGCGGCGCAACTCGCGTTACTTCCGGCAATGGCAAGGTCGCGCTGGCCGGCGCACTCGATCGGGACGTCGGAGCCGTCTCATCCGAACCGGTCCGGGTCCCGAGCCAATAGGACACGCCTGCAACCAGCAGAATCGCCGCGCCGGCCCAATGGAGCAGCCCGCCCCCGCGCGGCTGCTTCGGCGGTTTTGCGGGCTTCGCCGGTTCATCGGGAAGCCATGGCAGACGGTCCATGCCAAGTGCCACCCGAGTGTCGGTCATCGTCAGCGCATCTCCTCGGTCGCGGCGACCCCCATCAGGTCCAATCCGCTCCTGATGATCTGCGCGATTCCGAGCGCGAGTTCCAGACGTGAACGTGAAAGTTGTGGATTATTTTCAACGAGGAAGCGCCGGGAAGGATCGTCGTTGCCGCGATTCCACAGAGCGTGAAAGTCGGAAGCCAGGTCGTAAAGGTAAAAAGCGATACGGTGCGGCTCGTGCGCAAGCGCCGCACTTTCGACGGCACGCGGATATTGGGCGGCGCGCTTGACCAGGGCGAGCTCCTCGTCGTCGAGCAGGGTAACGTCCGCAGCCGAATCCAGATCGACGCCGGCGTCCGCCGCTTTTCTCTTCAGCGAGCTGATCCGCGCGTGCGCATATTGAACGTAGAACACCGGGTTGTCCTTCGACGCCTCGACCACTTTCATGAAGTCGAAGTCCAGCGGAGTGTCCGCCCGTTTCGTCAGCATCATGAAGCGGACGACGTCCTTGCCGACTTCGTTCACGACATCTGCCAAGGTGACGAAGTCGCCAGCGCGCTTCGACATCTTCACCGGCTCGCCGCCGCGGAACAGTCGGACCATCTGGATGATCTTGACGTCCAGGTCGACGCGACCGTCGGTCAGAGCCTTCACCGCCGACTGGACGCGCTTGACCGTTCCGGCATGGTCGGCGCCCCAGATATTAACGAGGTGGTCGGCGTTTTTTGCTTTGCGCCAGTGATAGGCAGCGTCGGAGCCGAAATAGGTCCAGCTGCCGTCCGATTTCTTCATCGGCCGGTCCTGGTCGTCGCCGAACTGGCTCGAGCGGAACAGCGTGAGCTCGACAGGCTCCCATTCGTCCTGCGGGTCGAGGCTCTTCGGACGCTTGAGCACGCCTTGGTAAACCAAGCCCTTGTCACGCAGCACCTGCATCGCCTCCTCGACCGCTCCGCTGCGCTGAAGCTCGGCTTCAGACGAGAACAGGTCCTGATGGATGTCGAGCAGGCCGAGGTCGTGGCGGATGAGGTCGAGCATGGCCTTGATCGCGCGATCGCGGAACAGGTCGAGCCATTTCTCCTCCGGAGTCGCGGCATATTTATCGCCGAATTCGGCTGCCAGCAGCGCTCCCACAGGCTGCAGATAATCGCCAGGATAAAGGCCCTCGGGGATTTCGCCGACCTGTTCGCCAAGCGCCTCGCGGTAGCGGTGGTGGAGCGAGCGCGCGAGCGTGTCGACCTGCGCCCCCGCGTCGTTGACATAATATTCCTTGGTGACGCGAAAGCCGGCGGCCTCGAGCAAGCGCGCCAGGCTGTCACCGACCACAGCGCCACGGCAGTGACCCATGTGCAGCGGCCCGGTCGGATTGGCCGAGACATATTCGACATTCACCCGCTCATTGGCCCCGACCTTCGACAAACCATATTCGTCGCCCTCGCGAAGGATCGTCTTGAGCTCGTCGCGCCAGGCATCCGGGCTCAGGCGAAGGTTGATGAATCCGGGGCCCGCGATCTCGACCGAGGTGACTGGCGGGAGCGCTTCGAGCCTCGGCCTGATCGCTTCGGCGAGCGCGCGGGGGTTCGTCTCGGCCCCTTTCGCGAGCACCATTGCCGCGTTTGTCGCAAGATCGCCGTGCGAGGGATCGCGCGGCGGCTCGACCGCGACATTCTTGCGATCCAGGTCCGCCGGCAACGCGCCGTCGGCAACGAGGTCGTCGAGCACTCCGTCGAGGAGCGCGGCATATTGGGCGTACAGGCTCAATTCGCTTCCACCAATGCTGGAATGCGGCGCCTCTAGCGCAGCACCGCGCGCGCGTCACCATCTGCGCACAGCCTGTTAAATTGCGCTTGATTTTGGATGGGTGTAGGTTCGGCGCGCTCGGTCCAACTGCTTGGGGAGGCGGTTATGTGGAATCCGAGAAATACCCTGATTTTGGCCATCATCGTGGCAATCGGATATGGCTTGCTCGTCTGGTACATCATTTGGGGCCTGCATGGAGCCTACTCGGTCGAGGGCACGCGACTCTTGCTCGTGCTCACGCTTACGATCGCCATTTTCGGCTTTGGCGGGCTGCTCATTGGAAGTGCTCTTTTCGCTGGCGAGGGTGACGGATTCCAGAATCGCTTTCGGCTCGCGAGAGAAATATTCCTCGTTTTCTCCGGCATCTTCGGAACGATTATCGGCTTCTATTTCGGAACCAGCGACGACGAGGACAAAGGCGCAAGCCCGGCAGTCGAAGTGGCTTATTCGGACGGGCAGGTCACCGCTGCCGTGACGGGCGGAGCCGAGCCGTTCATCGGGATCATCAGGAAAAAAGGTGACCCGGCGGGCGAGGTCATGACCGCCAACAAGCGGACGCTCACCTACACTGCGACGCCATGTCCGGAGGATGCCTCCGTGCTCGTCGTCGACGGCCGCGGCCGGCAGGCCGAGGGCGCCCTCAAGTGCGGCCCTCCTTCTGGAGGCGGCGGGGGAACCGCTACCAACAACACCGCAGAGGAAAACGCCGCGGACACGAATGCGACCAACGCCGCCTCGGGCAACGTCGGCTAAGTCTTAGCCGCAGTCAGAGAAAGAGCGGCGGGTCAGGCAGGCTGTCGTGTTCGAAGGACAGGTGATCAAAGCTCATTGATCCGTGATCCTGGAAGGCTTGCGCCGACAGCGTCGAACCGTCAGCGACCCTGGTAACGTTGATCGTGGCCGCCGAAGTCCCTGACAGGTATCGCACCGATACCGAGCCCGAGCCGTTGATGGTACTGAGCGTCACCCAGTTGTTCGCGCCTCCGTCGAGGTCGACCTGGACCAACCCGCCCGTGGTCACCCGAAGATAACCGCCCGAGATTACGTTGACTCCAGCGGCGACCGCCAGGACGTGGCTCACGTCGACTACGTCACCCTTCGCATAATCCATGATGTGGTCGATCTGAGAGCCGTCGGGCTTCGTCACGGCGCTGTTGCTTAGGACGAAGACGTCGTTGCCGCTGCCACCCCACAGCTGGTCCGCGCCGCCTTTCCCTTCAATCACGTTCGCTCCGGCGTTGCCGACGATCATTTGGTCGAAGTCGTTGCCGGTAAGGTTGATCGCGGTCTTGCCCCTGTCGTTGGCCGTTCGGAGAACCTCGATCTCGCTATAAGGGCTGAGGACATAACTGACGCTCGACTGGATCACGTCCTGGCCGATCCCGCCCGCGCCTTCCAGGACCAGCGTCGACGCGCTCGTCACGGTATATGTGTTCCCTGCTTGCATGGCCGCGCCGCTGATCACGGCGGCCTGGATCGAATAGCTCCCAGTCAGGCTTCCGACCGACATCATGTTGAGCGTGAACACACCCGATGCGCTCGCGAGATAGGTGAGGCTGGCGTCGAGACCCGCGCCGCTGTCATCGTCGGTAGCGACGATCGTCCCTCCCGAGGTCCGAAGGCGCAATGAGGGATCGCCGAGATGGCCGGCACCCAGAGAACTCACCCCTAGCATCTCGAACGTATAGTTCGTGCCGGCGACCAGATAGACGGAGAGCGAGTCCACTTCCCCCGCAGCGCCGATTGTCGCCGTCATCGCATAATCGATGTCCGCCCCTCTCAGCGGCAGTTTTTCGATCCACGGCGAACCGGTCAGCTGCGAATACATGTAGGCGCTGATCAACCCTTCGACTTGGGCGTTTGGGTGCACGTCATCGAAGAAGACAAGCTGTTGGTACTGCAGGATATTCTGCGAAAGTTCGTTTGTCGTGAGGCCGTGCAACGCAGCGAGTGTCGGAAGGATCGCGTTGAGGCCGCCCGTGACATGGTTTCCCTGTGCATCAGTGTAATCCATGAGCGGCACGTAGGTGACGTTCACGCCCATCGCCCGCAGGGCAGGGACCACCTCAGTACGAATCAAACCATCGAGATATTGCGAATATTGGGTGGCGGCCGCGCTTCGCTGAAGCTCGACGCCGTCGAGGACCCCGTTCCCATTGATATCGTACTTCGGGATCAGGCCAACGTCGGGGACGCCGGTGATCAGGATATTGTGCACGCCGATATCGACGAGCTGCTGAAGCTCGTGCAGCATCTTGTCGGCGGCGGCCTGAAGCGCGGACTGGGCGGTTGCTGCCGACACCGGGTCACTGCCGCTGGGCGCCAGGCTGCGAACATCGTTGCCGCCCATCGTAACCATGTAGAGCGCATTCGAGTCGGCGTGATTGTCGACGGCGTCTTTGAACGCGTCGGTTTGCCCATCGAGATCGGGAACGACCTCATCGCCTTGGCGGATCTGCGCGCCGCCATAAGCGAAGTTCAGGTTATTGCCACTCGGATCGGATGCGAAGGGATCGATCGGCAGTCCAAGCCACGGGTCGTCGAAATGGTAAGGGAACACGGTCTTCGTGACCACGCCGATCGTCTTGTTCGAGATGAGGTCGGTAAAGACGTAGCCGTCGCTGAAACGCCCGAGGAAATAGCCCGCTTGGGCGGTCGGGGCGCCTTCCGGGAGATCGGTCAACGGGAGCCCATCGTACCATTGGGCAAGCTTCAGCGCGTTGCCCGCATCGACCAAACTGTCTCCGAATACATATACGCCAGAGTACGCCATCACGCCCCTCCTCGCGGCAACACTGACGGCGGAACTGGCGTGACCCGCTCCGGACGACTCGCGATGCCCCTGTTCAACTGGGGAGAAGGTTCACCTAATTAACATTTATATCAATAGGATAAATGGTTAACGAGCAATATGGTCAGGAGATCAGGGTCTGCCTGACCGCCGAACCGCGCGATTCCGGGAACAACGTCGCCATCGCCCGCGCCGGATCCACCCGATAATGCTGAGCGAGGGCCGCTCCGATCAGCGCATCGAGATCGGTCGTAGGTTTGAGGTCGCGGCCTTCATACAGTTCAGACTGTGAAAGGCCGGGCCAGTCCGCCACAATGCGGCCGCCGGAGACCGCTCCCCCCAGCAGCATCGCCGCCGACGCCGTACCATGGTCGGTACCGCCGGTCCCATTGGGCGCAACGGTTCGGCCGAACTCGGTCGCGATGATGACCAGAGTATTCGCCCAATCGGCGCCAAGTCCCGTCTTCAGGCCTGAGACCAGCTGGTCCAAGCCGCGCAGCTGGGCATTGAGCCGGCCGCGCTGACCCGAGTGCGTGTCCCAGCCACCGGTCTCGATCATTGCGATCCGCGCACCACTTTCTCCAGCAAGCAATTTGGCTGCGAGTGCGCCCGTTGCGCCGCCATTCTGGCCCGCGCCCGCCGCGAGGTCCCCGGCGGTCATGCGGGTCTCCATCGCCGCCATCCAAAGGCCATGGAGCTGCTGATCGCTTTCGTAGAGGCTCGACACGCGGGCGAGGAGATCGTCCGATGCGCTCGGTAGCGCCGAAGGAGCATAAGAGGATACCTCGTGAGAACCGCGCAGCGCCATCGGCACGGTTGACGAGAGAGCCAGTGCCTTCGCGTCGGCGGGCGGCAGAAGCCCGAGCAGCCGGTTCAGCCAGCCGTCCTTCACTCGATAGGCCGCCGATCCGCCGGTCTCGAGCACGTTCTGCCCGTCGAAATGGGAACGGTCGCGGTAAGGCGAGGCGACGCCATGGACGAACAAAGCCTGTTTCGCGGCATAAAGCTTGGCGGTTTCGACGAGCGCCGGGTGAAGGGTGAAGAAAGTCCCGAGCTTTGCCCCGCCTTGCAGATCGTCGGCAACAGGCCCGCGAACGCCCGCGAAGGCTGGATCACCGGTGGGCGCCAAAATCGCTAGCCCGTCCGCCGCGCCGCGCTGGATGATGAAGACGAAGCGCCTCGACGTGTTGGCGGCGGCGAAGGCCATGCGCGGCAGGCCGAGCGTTGCAAATCCGGCGGTTGCGCCGCCCGCGGCCATGAAGAAGCGACGGGAAAACATGCTCATCTCCTCACGAACTCGGGGCTGACCAGCAGCAAGGCGAGGCCTTCGGCCGGACTTTCGGCGCGCGCGATGGCGCTCCTCGTGGATTGGCTCAGCGAACCGGGAAGAACCTTTTCCGCAAGCGTTCGAGGATCGACGGCGGAGCCGGCTCGGTCCGCGATCCGCTGGGCGACATCCACCCGCCGAACCAAGGCCTCAGGCGCGGCCCAGCTCGCCGCCACGTCGTCGAAGCCGGCCGGCGAACCGGGCTTCCACGTCGGCTGGCCGAGCTGCACCATCAGAGCGCCCGCCACCGCGGGCTCGATCTCGGCCTGGTTGAGCGCGCGAAGCGCGGACACCGACCATTCCCATGGAGTCTTGAACTTGAGCGGCTGGGGAGCCCAAGCCTCCGGCGAGTCGATCAGGACGCGGTACACCGCCGGAAGATCGCCGCCGCTGCGCAACCAGGCGTTGGTCAATCGATCGACCATCGCCGGCGGTGGATCGTCTCCTGCGAAATGGCGCGCAAGCTTGGTCGAGATGTGTTTCGCCGTCGCCGGGTTGTCGGCGAGGTCCATCAATATGGCCTGCGCCTGGCGCTCGCCCTCCTGGGCGTAACGGCGGCCCATGATCGTCCGGTCACCGGGTTGGTGGATGAGCGCCGCGAATGCGAATTCGCCGGCTTGCCCGTTGCCGAGCATGCGAGCCATCGGCCCGCGCGCAAGGCCTCCGACCGTCCAACCGGTCAGGGCACGCGCGAATTCGGTGACGTCGGCCTGGGTGTAGCCGGTGCGCACTCCCAAAGTGTGAAGTTCGAGGATTTCGCGGGCGAGATTCTCGTTAAGACCGCGCTTCTGCCGGCCGCGAGCGGCGATGAACTGGCCGGCGCGGGAGTCCGGCCCGATCGACTGCGCCTGGTCGAGGTAGATGAGCATCGCGGGATGCTGCTCGACCGCGACGAGCATCTCCGAGAATTTCCCAAGCACGTGCGGGCGAATCGCTTCGAATTCGAGCAGGCCGGCCATCGGCACGATCGGCAATTTGTCCGCGGACACCGCAAAATGGTTGGCCCAGAAGTGGACCAGTCGCTCGACGAACGGCGCGTTGGTCGTGAGCGCGGACGAAAGACGCGCGCCGACCATCACCAGATAATCGTCGCGGATTCCGCGGCGGAGGAAACGCCTCGCGGAATCCGGAATTCCGTCGCCCTGCTGGTCCGCGGCCTTCCCCATAGCGGCCGTCCGGCGCTTGGCTTGGCCGGCGCTCCGCTGCTCGGCGATGTAATCCGCAAGCTGTCCGACGATCTCGCGGCGCGGCGGGACGGCCGCGATCGCCTTCGGCCGAACTTCGAAGCGGTCGAGTTGGCGAAGGAGCCAAGCCCTTCCATCGGCTGGAACCGGATCGGTCGACCGGGCTCCGATCCCGAAGCGATTGAGGGCGATTGCGGACGAATTCATTTTAAAACCCACTCCCCATAAGCGCTTGCGTCCCGAGCGCTGAACGCCCGCTGAGCATTGGCTTAACGGCGGAACGGGGCGAATCCTTCATTAGAAGCGGTCGGGGAGATGCACGGGGCCGACGAGCTTTTCATGCCTCGAGATTGCGAAGTGGTCGGTCATGCCCGCGATGAAGTCACCGATGGTGCGCAGCTGTTCGAGTTCACCTTCGTGGCGCCTCCAATCCTCGGGGAGAAGTTTCGGATCGGCCCGATAGGCGGCAGCAAGATTGGCCGTGATGCGCTCGGCTTCCTCGCGGACCTGCTCAAGCTGCGACGACTCGTAGAGCTTCGCGTAGAGGAACCGCTTGAGCGCGCGCTCCTCCTCGGCCAGCGCCGAGGAGAAGCCGACGAGCGGCCGACCGGCCGCCCGGACATCTTCGCGACTGTCGACTGCGGATTCGTCGATCCGCCGCTCGGTTTCGGCCAGCACGTCGCCGACCATGGTTCCAATCATGTCGCGGATCAGGGCCCGCTGCCGCTTGTCGGCATTAATGCCTGGATGGCGCTCGCCAATGGCCGTCCAGTGACGGGCAATGATCGGCAGTTCGGTCAATTCGTCGAGCTCGAGGATTCCCGCTCTCAGGCCATCGTCGATGTCGTGATTATCATAGGCGATGTCATCGGCGATGGCCGCGATTTGCGCCTCGAGGAGAGGCCAGCTGCCGAGCTCAAGATCCCACTCGTCATTCGCCTCGGTCATGGCCCAGGTCGGGTCCGGAACAGGCCCGTTGTGTTTCGCTAGGCCCTCGAGCGCTTCCCAGCTGAGGTTGAGCCCGTCGAAGCCCGGATATGGCGCCTCCAGCTTCGTCACCAGGCGAATGCTGTGGGCATTGTGGTCGAAGCCTCCTGCGTCGGCGAGCGCTGCATCGAGCGCAGTCTCGCCGGCATGGCCGAACGGCGGATGGCCGAGGTCGTGGGCGAGGCAGAGCGCCTCCGTCAGGTCCTCATTGAGCCCCAGCGCGCGGGCAATGGTTCGTCCGATCTGGGCGACCTCGATGCTGTGGGTCAGACGCACGCGAAAATGGTCACCGTCCGGCGCGACGAACACCTGGGTCTTGTGCCGGAGCCGTCGAAACGCGACCGAGTGGACGATCCGGTCGCGGTCACGTTGGAAAATGTCACGCGGGCCGCGCGGCGCGACGTCGAGCTCGGCGTGAAGGCGGCCGCGCGACCGGTCAGGTCGCGCCGCCAAGCCGGAAGAGAGGTTCATTCGGTGCCGACTGGCACAATCTGGTCGGATTCGGAATTGGTCCAGCTGAAAGACTCGATTCCGACGGTCTGAAGATCTTCGGCGAAGATCTGGGCGTCGGCGGGCCCGCGGAAGGGGCCGATCAGGAGGCGCGCGCGGTCGGAAGTCTGGGCGACATAGCCGCTGATGCCGTTGAAGAGGTCACGATTCCGGGACTTGAGACGGCGGAATTGCTCGGGGAGCGCCTGCGCGTTCGTTCCGCTCGCCAGCTGGAGCCAGACCTTGCGGCCGGCCGAGGCGGCTTTGGTGGCCGCCTGCGGGTGGCGCACCGGCGGCGCGGCGTAGGCGACTTGGATCGGAGCCGCGGTCGGCGCAGCTGAGGACTCCGGTTCGCGAAGCTGTTCTTCGATGCTCGCCAGACGATCGACGCCGACTGGCGCGGCCGGCCGCGACGCGAAGGGCGAGGCGACCCCCGCTGACGCCACTTGCAAGCCACCGGAATCAGGAAAGATGCCGAGGTTGACGGCCGCCGCCTTCTGGCCGGGCTGGAGCGTCGGAAGGCGCCGGAGGAAAGGCGAAACCTGCGACCAGCTGCCGGGCATGGCGGCGTCGGTGGCAACCATCGCGCCTTGGGGATCGCCGGTCAAAGCAAGCACGAAAGCACGGACTCGTCCGGCTGCGGAATCTCCCTTCGCGGCCAACGGCGCCAGCGTCTGCATCGCGCCCGCTTTATCGCCGCTGATCGCGAGGCTGAGGGCCAGGCGGCGGCGGGCCTCGGTGGCGTCAGGGCCGCCGAGCGCGACGCGATAATCGGCCTGGGCTTTCGCCTGCTGGCCCATCAAATCGTAAGCGAGACCCCGATCACAGGCCAGAGTCGAGAGCGGTGCTCCGAGCTGCAAGGCCCGGTTGAAATAGGGCATTGCGGTGTTGGGCTCTCCGCTCGCCACCGCTACCGCGCCCATTCCCGCCTGCGGGAGAGGACTTCTCGGATTGACCTCGTCGGCCCGCGCGAAGAAGCCCGCGGCGGCCTGCGGGTCGCCAAGGTCGAGCGCCGCCCTTCCGGCGCCGATCAATGCGCCGAAATCCTTTGGACTGGACGCCAGCGTGCGAACGTGGCGGGCAAGCGCAGCCGATGGCGTCTCGGCCTGCTGATAGCCGTAGGCATAGCCGGTCTGGGCGGCCGCAGGCGCGGCAATAGCAAGCGCTCCGGCGCACAGGAATACGAATCGTAGTGCCAAGATTCCCCGCATCATCCTCCCCGTGATGACTGAATCTTGCCGGAACCTTTCTGCCTAGAGGCTTTACGCCGGGCCGTGCCGCAAGGGCGGTGAGAGGCCCATTTTCCTCCCCGGAACGGGGAAGGGATCAAAGTGCGCGGCATGCCGGGGCATGCGGATAGCGCGAGATCGGACGCCAGAGGCGTCCGTGGCCAAAGGATGGCGGAGGGGGCCCGGTGCAAGTCCTCCAAACCCCCTCCGTCAGCGCTTCGCGCTGCCACCTCCCCGCAACGCGGGGAGAACTGGTCCTATTGATTGTTCTGCCGGTTGAGGAAGCGCGGGATGTCGATCGGCTGCTTGAAGCCCGGCTCGGCACCATCTTCGTCGCTGTCCTCGCCGATCTGCGCCTTCGGAGCACCGCGAGCGATGTTCGACATCCGCTCGAAAAGCGTTCCGCCGCCCGTCGCTGCCGGTGCGTCTTCCGCCTCCTCGTCGCTCGGAGGGGCAATCGGCGGTTTGCCGACGGGCGTCGTCAGGATGTCGTCGTCGCCCAGCAGGAGTTCATCGCCCTCAGCCTCGTCGGTTTCGGCCTCGGCCTCGGTCTCAGCGGTGAGCTCGAGCGGAGTTTCTTCCTCGTCTGAAACCTCGGTCTCGCATTCTTCCATCGCCTTGGTCGTCGTCACCGCGTTGCGCGACGCGGGGAAAGTGAAGACCTTGCCCGGAGCCGGTTGGGCGACCGCCTCGGCGTCGATCCCGGTCGCGACCACCGATACGCGGATCTTGCCGCCAAGGTCGTTATTGAAGGCCGAACCCCAGATGATGTTGGCGTCGGGATCGACCAGTTCCTTGATGTGGCTCGCCGCCTCGTCGACTTCCATCAGGCGCATGTCCTCGCCGCCCGTGATCGAGATGATGACGCCCTTGGCGCCCTTCATCGAGACGCCGTCGAGCAGCGGGTTGGAGATGGCCTTTTCCGCCGCCTCGATCGCACGGTTGTCGCCATCGGCTTCGCCCGTACCCATCATCGCCTTGCCCATCTCGCTCATCACCGAGCGGACGTCGGCGAAATCGAGGTTGATGAGGCCGGGCATGACCATCAGGTCGGTAATCCCGCGCACGCCCTGCTGAAGCACCTCGTCCGCCATTTCGAAGGCTTCCTTGAAGGTCGTCTCCGAATTGGCGAGGCGAAACAGGTTCTGGTTCGGGATCACGATCAACGTATCGACGTGCTGCTGCAGCTCCGAAATGCCGGAGTCGGCGGCGCGGGCGCGGCGGGCGCCTTCGAATGCGAACGGTTTGGTGACCACGCCGACCGTCAGAATGCCCTTGTCGCGCGCGGCCTTGGCGATGACGGGAGCAGCGCCGGTTCCGGTGCCGCCGCCCATCCCTGCGGCGATGAAGCACATGTGCGCGCCTTCGAGCGCCTGGAGAATCTCATCCAGCGTCTCTTCAGCCGCGGCACGGCCGATTTCCGGGCGCGATCCGGCGCCCAGGCCCTGGGTGATCCTGAGCCCAAGCTGGATCCTGCGATCGGCGGTCGAATTGTTGAGCGCCTGAGCGTCGGTGTTGGCTACGACGAAGTCCACGCCCTGAACGTCGGCGTGCATCATGTTGGCGATGGCATTGCCGCCTGCGCCGCCGACACCGATCACGCTGATGCGAGGGCGGAGCTCGTCGACTTCCGGCCGGATGAAATCAATGCTCATGATTCAATTCCCCCCTCGGGCAGCAAGGCGTTGAACGCTCAACGTGAATCTTTGAATCATCGCGAGTCGCATGCCAAGCGGAAAAGTTAACATCTGCGACGAAACTGGGGAAAAAGTGGCTGGAAAGACTCACTTATCCACAGGCGCGCCCAGTTCGCGCCGCGCCAATCGCATCGCGGTGACCACTCCCGCCGCGAACAATCCGCCTTCGAGAGCCGACGTCACCATTCGGCTGGCCGGGCCGAAGCCGTTCTCCCCGAACCACATGCCGACGCGATCAAGACGTAAACGCGAGTCCGGAAACTGGTGAGCCAGGAGGTCCAGGCTTCCCCCCATCATGTGGCCGCCAAGGGCAGCGACGAGGATGCCGCCGGCGGCCCCGCAGGCGACCGTGACGGCGATGCGTTGCCAACGCGGACCGGCTTCGAGCCAGCCGGCGGCGACATAGGCGATGCCGACCGAGCTGCCGATGAGGAATCCCTCGAACGGACCGGTAAAATCTCCGGGCGAGCGACCGATCAGCAGGTTGAAAGCGTCGAGTCCGAGGAATTTGACCACCGCGCCCGTCAGGAAGCCGCCGAACGCTCCGCCTGCAATCGGCCAGTAGCGGCCCGGTTGCCGAATTGCAGCGGCAATCCCCAGCGCCACACCCGCGCCGCCCATCACTGCGACGAGGATCGTGATGGAGAGCAGCACCAACAGGATCGAGGCCGCGCCCATTCCGGGGGCTAGCGGCTGCGAGGCTCCAGCCAAGCCGTAGATCAGCCCCCCGATGAAGCCCGCGATTCCGCCTCCGATCGTGCCCGCGCCAGCGAGCACGAACGTGGCGCTCCACGGCTCCGCCGCTGGCGCCGCCGCGGCCGCAGCGCTCCCGGTCGCCGCGACGGGCGCTATGAAGCGATAGCCGTGCTTGGGGACGGTCTCGATGAACCGCGGATTCGCGGCGTCGTCGGCGAGCTGCTTTCGAAGCGTGCGAATGCACTGAGTGAGCGCCTCGTCGGTCACGGGGATCCCGCGCCAGACCTCATTCATGAATCGGTCCTTGGTGACGAGTCGTCCGGCCTCGCTCGCCAAGAGCGCGAGCGCATCCATGTAGCGCGCGCTCAGCTCGACCGAAGCTCCATCGCAGGTCAGGCTGCGGTTCGCGACATCGAGAGTGTAAACGCCGAAGCGGTAGGTTTTCAGAATATGCTCAGCCCTTGCTCATGCCGCTCACCTGCCGCCGTGGCAGGCTCCAGTATTGAATGCATGGAGGTTCGAATATGGCAAGCGATGTAAGTAACACCTTGTCGCGGGTGCGATGGCGCCCGCTCGGATGGGGAGCGGCGGCCGTCTTGCTCGCCCTGCCGTTTATCGCAATGCAAATCACGAAAGACGTGAACTGGACTCTGAGCGATTTCATCGTCTTCGGAGCTATGCTTTTGATGGTGGGAGTCCCCCTGGAGCTAGCGGTCCGGATGAGCGCGAACTGGTCGTATCGTGCCGGAGCACTGATGGCACTGACCGGCATGTTCCTGACGATTTGGGCCAACCTCGCGGTCGGAATCGTCGGAAGTGAGGATAATCCGGCGAACCTCCTCTTCTTTGGAGCGCTGCTGGTCGGGATCGCCGGAGCCGTGATTGGCCGATTCCGGGCGCCGGCCATGGCAGCGGCGGCGACCATGACAGCTATTTCACTCGGACTCGCCTTCGCGATTGCGGTCGCCGGCCCGACTGACGAGCCAAACGTCCCGCACATTCGCGAGCTGATCGGCACGAGCTTATTTGCCGCACTGTTCCTGGGCTCAGCCCTGCTGTTCCGAAAGGCTGCGCGGCGTTAGACCCCGCGGGGGTCGGTGCCGCGCCTCCGCTCCCCCGATGCCGGTGGTCCGAGGTTCATCTTGCGCCGATCGCCGCCCTTCCGGCGGTCACTTTGCCGTCGATCCGGACGCGCCTGGGCCGCCGGCCCACTGAGTCTTTCAAGCAGGACCGTGGCAGCGTCCGGATCGCTCTCCCGCACGCTGTCCGCAGCGACCGAGGCGAGCAGTTTCAGGTTGGCGCGGACGAACTCGCGTCGGTCATCGTCGGTCATTTCCTCGGCACGCTCTTCCGACAGGCCCAGGTGCGTTTCGATGGCCGCACGAGTGACCGAAACGCTGCGGAACTTGCCGTCGATCCACATGTCGACGATCGTTCGATCGCCGCTCGTTCGTACCGCGTCATTATCCATAACCAGCCCCCTTTACGCTGGCGCCTGTTCTAACATCGGTTAGCGGAATAGCGAGCGGCTGTTTCCAGTCGAAATGAGCTAGTTGAGGTCGACCTGCCGGATCGCGGGGACCCCAAAGGCCCACCAAAACCCGCCGAAGATTGCGACGGCAGCCGCGAGATAGAATGCGGCGTCGTAGCTCTTCTGGTCGATCAATATGCCTTGGATGACCGGGCCGATGATCCCGGAAATGTTCCCAATGCCGTTCTGCAGCCCGACCCACGTTCCAGTGGCACGGGGCCCAGCGAACATCTGCGCGACAGCGTAGAGATTTGTCGGCAGGAACGCGGTGGCGAAGCCGGCCACGCAAAGTAGCGTGCCGATCATCAGCACGTCGTGGGTCATCGTGATCGCCACGAGGGCAACCCCTGTGAGGACCTGCCCCACCGTAAGGAACAGCCGGCGAATCCGTGCTTCCGACCGGCCCGACCGCGTCCAACGATCCGACCAAATGCCGATTGCGAACGCTGTCGCGCCTTGGGTCGCGTAACCGAGGGTCGTCACCAGCGTCATTAGCTGAATGGACATGCCTTCGTGCTGGACGAGGTAGAGAGGGGTGAAAGCGAGCAGGAAATAGAAAGCGAAATTGCTTGCCGCATGACCGATGGACATCGCCCACAGGGACCATCGTCTCAGCAGCCGGCCGACAGGTACGTTGCTTGCCGCGCTCTTCTCGATAATCGGAAGGCGGCTCACCTCGCGCTGCCAGGGCAGAAGCCAGATGAGCGTGATGAGTCCGAAGACAATGAAGATCGCTCGCCAGCCGGAGTTGGCGAGGATAATCCCGCCAACGAGCGTCCCGGCGGCGGGGCCGATCGACAGGCCGGCCGCGCACCAGGCATTCGCCATTCCGCGCTCCTCAGCAGGGACGTGGCGGGCAATGATCTTGCTGCTGCCAGGGAAAATGATGCTTTCGCCCACCCCAAGCATGACTCGCAGCACGGTCAGCGACAGGAACCCGCCGACGAAGCCCATCATCAGGGTGCTAGCCGCCCAAATAACAATTCCGAGAGCGACTAGCCGGTAGACTGAAAAGCGGTCGCACAACCAGCCGATGACCAGTTGGACCGGAGCATAAATCCAGTAAAATGCCGAAAAAGCCGTTCCGTAAGCCGCAGCGGTGAGCCCGAGCTCCGATTTCATGAGCGGCGCAGCGATGCTGATCGCGCCCCGATCGACGTAGTTGAGAAAGACGGCCGCTCCAAGGAGCAGGATCAGCGCGCTGCTCGCCCTTCTCGTGATCGTCGCAGTCGCCATTTCGCCCCCCGGACCCTTGCTAGAACCCGCCCTTCATCGCCGACATCAGCCGGCCGAACATCCCCCGCGCAGGCGTCTGCCGGGCGATCGGCCCCAAGGCGATGTCGCGAATGTCGCCGCTCCCCGAGCCCGCCAGGAGCGCCAGTCCGACGAGCGTCGAAAAGGCCGGCCCGCTATGCGCATCGGGAAGGCCCGTAATCTGCTTCGGGCGGCCGACGCGCACCGCGCGCCCCAGCACCCCCTGCATATAATCCGCGATGTTCTTCAGCTCCGCGCCGCCGCCGGTCAACACCACCTGGCGGCCGACTGGACCAGTGAAGCCTAGGCCCTTCAACGAGCCTTCGATCTCGTTGGTGAGCTCCTCGACCTTCTGGCGGATCACCATCATCAGCTGCGCGCGCGTGATCTTCAGGGGCTCGGCCCCTGGCTCGGCCCCGATCTGGCTCGCCTCGATCATCTCGTGATTGTCGCGGGGGCTGGTCATCGCCGAGCCGTAGAAGCATTTCAGCCGCTCGGCATCGCGCCGCTGGACCCCGAACGCGCAGGCGATGTCGTTGGTGATGTCATGAGCGCCAAGCGGGATCGACCGCAAGCCGACGAGCATCCCGCCGAAGTGGACGGAAACATTGGTGACGTCGGCGCCGAGCTCAACCAGCGCGACCCCAAGCTCGCGCTCCTCCTCGCTCAGACAGGCAAGCGCAGCGGAGATCGGCGAAGCCACGATGGCTTTCACCCCCAGGTGCGCGGAGCGGATTACCGTATCGATGTTTCGCAGAGGCGCCGGGTCCGCCGCGATGACATGGATGTCGACGCCAAGGCGGTTGGCGTGGAGTCCAATCGGCTGCTGGACGCCCTGCGCACGGTCTATCGTGTACAGGGCGGGATGGGCGTGAAGCACGACCTGTCCATTGCGGTCAATCGCACTCTTGCCCGCGCCGAGCAACTCGTCGATGTCGGACTGCTCGACCTGGTGACCGCCGAGCTCGACCTCGACGTTTGCGACGTCGCTGACGAGCCCGCCGGCGCCGTAGCTAGCCCAAACGTCGTCGACCGTTACGCCCGACATTCGTTCGGCGAGCTCGACCGCTTCGCGCACCGCGAACTCGCTCGCAGCCATGTCGGTGATGAAGCCGCGCTTGACCCCGCGGCTTTCGCGCTGCCCCGTGCCAAGCACGGTCAGGCGGCCATCTCCATCGGGAGTGACGATCAGCGCGCTGACCTTGGACGAGCCGATGTCCAGCGCGGCGATCAGTTGCTGTTCTGACGGCTGGGCCATCTCGAACTAGCCCTCCTGATGCTCGGTCGCGGCGGCCCCTGCGGGGGCCTTGGGAAGGCGGACGATCATCTTGCCGGGAATTCGGAGGTCAAAACGGAGCACGCCACGGCCGAGGAGTCCGTCTGTTTTGTCCTTCTGGGCGAACTTCGCGAGCGCCGCGTGCGCATCCCTGTCGCCCTCTGGCAGCGCGACGGTCTCACCGGACTGGAAGCTGAGGTCCCAACGCCGCCCCCCGACCCATGACGCTGAGGCGAGCTGCGGCTTGAGGGACGGCACTTCGTTCATCAGGCTGCCGAGCTCACGCGCCTGCCTGTTGGCGCCAGGCCCGATCAGGAGCGGCAGGTCCGGCATCTTGTCGACAGGCACGCGATCGAGCACCACCCCGTCGGCGTCGATCAAGGCGAGGCCTCCCTCGCTGTCCTGCCACAGGGCGGCAGGCGTACGCTCTACGATATCGACGACGAGCGTGTCCGGCAGCCGGCGGGACACACGCGCGTCCTTGACCCAACCGAACTGCAGCAACCGATCGCGGATCCTGGCTACGTCCACGAGCGGCTGCGGCGCCTTTACGCTCCCGGCTTCGTCGGCCGCCCGGTGAAGCTCCTCGGTAACGACCTCGTCGATGCGGCCACGATCCATGTGTTTGAGGCCCACGATCTGGTAGCCGCTGACGGTAAATCCGGCGCGGCCGATCGCCGCTCCCGCGGATCGCTCCGCTTTCGCCGGGATATCCAGTGCAAGAAGCACCACGACGCCGATCGCCACGAGGAAGGCGGCGAAAGTCAGGCCCGCGATCTTGTTGGCTTTGGCCTGGGTCACAGGCAGCCGTTTCGCTATCTTCTTGGGAACCGTGACCTGCTTGCGAGGCTTGGCCCGAGCTCCGCCGCCGCGCCGGACATGCGAGGCGCTCATTGGACCGCTTCCGCGATGAGCCGCTCGACGAGGTCGCCATAAGCGATGCCCTGATGCTTTGCCTGCTCCGGAACGA